>JAISHW010000060.1 GCA_031262365.1 Lentimicrobiaceae bacterium | reverse complement strand
TTGCGGAGCGAAAGCAGAAGCCGCTTGCGGATTATGCTGAGCCGCGAGGAGGAAAAGACCGCAAAGCGGAATTAAACGCCGCTTTTGTCTCGGTCGCAAGCCTTGTCTTTTGAATTTTTAGAGGCTCCCTTAAAAAAGTATCTTTGCGAAAATTTTATGCAAAATCAGATGATGATGTACCGCAGTTTTCTGAAAAAATACATTTTTACACCAGCAAACATTAGTGTCCAAACTTTTGATCGTTGCTTGCTGTTTTTTGTGCTCCATCAAGCATTGTTTTTATGTATTTCAAAATGGCTTCATCGTGGGAAATAAAACCGATTTCGTCGGCAGCAAAACGACCGGGAAAAGCAAATAGTACTTTTTCCCCGTTATACCAGCAACTCATAGTTAAATAATTGTTTAACGGTATTGTCTTGATATTGTGTTCGCGAAAAAAGGACTTCAAACGTTCTGTGGTTTTGTCGTACACCTGAAAAATATCAGAAAAAGTAATATCTTTTTCGGATTTATCAAAACATTCCATCTTTATTCTGTCGAGATCGGCAAACAGCATATTGTCGTTTTTTGCAACATCGTAAAACGGCACAAGTATTTTCTTTCGCCTTTGAGAAAATACGTTGCTCTCGTCATCGCGATAAAGCGCAAAATATTTTTCACTTGCTATCGAATCGGCAACGGGCAGGGTAAAACTTCCTCTTCCATTATTGTTTTTGGTTCGTAAAGAATCCATCAACATGATTCTGTATTGTGTCAAACGACTTAAATCTTCCTGTCGCATCCACGATTCCTGCACTACTTCGCGGAACATTCTTCCCTTTTGCCAGTTTTTGCTGTTGTCGTAATAGGCGATTACTATCTTTTTATTTTCATTAGCCAATTTCGACAGTTGCAATATCATATTTTTGAATGCTTCGCCATTGTAAAATGCGCCGTAGAACAGCACGTCTTCAAATATGATGATAGTATCCTGCGGCGAGTTGAGTGTTTCTTTCAGTAACTTGTTGATTTCGTTCAAATAATCGGGAAAAATACCGATGTGCCGCGTAGAGAGCGACTGCTCAATTGTTCGCAAATCGGCAATCATTTTGTCGCTTTCTTGGTCGCTGGTGTACATTTCGTACCAGAAAAAACCAATTGAGAGCAATAGAGCAAATGGCGCAGAGGTCAGAATGAATTTTCCAACTTTCCACCAACCTTTTTTGTTTAAATCTTCTTTTATTAGTTTCATATTAAATATTCCATAAATTACTTTTACTTAGACTTCAGATTCACACATTCTCGAAACCACAGAGTAGCAGTTTTGAGAAACGTTAATCTGAATTTGTCGTTTTCCTCAAAATATGATTCGGAATATTTCCCGAGTTTTTTACGCAAATTATCTTTGAACTGATTAAGAGACGGGGCATAAATACCTGTGGAAGGCACTATTATGCCACGTTCGCTACTACTGATACTCAGAAACAAACCCGATTTGCTTTCCACCTCATCAACCAAATTCCGTTCAACCACTTTTGATATTTCAGAAAAACGGTTATCTGCAATGTGGGCAGAAATATCAAAATCATATAACTGATTGATAGACATTAGATGTTTTGCAATTTTATCAAAAAGTGTTTCTTTGTAATTTTTTAGATACCCCTCTTCTATTTTGTGATTTTCAATGCCTTCAAAGAAATCTATTTCAAATTTTTCATCTATTTTCAATCTATTGTCGAAAAAAGCATCAAGAATATCGGCACTCAGCAACGAGGTATTTGGTGTTGAGGTTTCCAATTTACTATCTGTATCTTGCTGCTGAACTTCTTTATACCAAGTCCTTAAATTGTTTATTAGCGAAATCATATTTCCGTATA
Source organism: Lentimicrobiaceae bacterium (assembly GCA_031262365.1). Taxonomy (GTDB): domain Bacteria; phylum Bacteroidota; class Bacteroidia; order Bacteroidales; family F082; genus JAISHW01. The sequence continues at coordinate 3,667 of JAISHW010000060.1, read as the reverse complement.
GAAATTGAAAGTGATTTTGAGCCTTTTCGAGCGATTTCAACAATGTCCATGCTGCAAAGGTTTTGATTTTTAAATCATCACTGTATTTCTGTAAATTAACAATTTTTTTATTTAATTTGCGTATTTCTTCGTCTATTTCATCTCTGCGATCACGCCATTGCTGCCAACGCTTGTTGCTTTGCCAAAAAATAACGCTGCCGTAAACAGTAAAAACGGGGATAAGCCACCAATAACTTAATGAAAAATCAGGTTTTAGGTTTATCAATCGACTTATTGCTGTGATAATCAGTGTGCCGACAATAATAACAGCAAATGCCAACCCGAAATGTTTTATAAACAGTTTTTTGAAGAAAAAAGCGGCAGCAACCACAACTACAACAGCACCTACCCAAAACCAATTGAATTCCTGCATGCAATTAGGTTCCCACCACCAGCATATTGTACCTATCAGTTTGTTGTACAATGCAAAAAGAAAAAGCGTTCCAAAAACAAAACTTGCCGATTTAATAATCGTATGTTTTTTGTAGAGGTTGAACTGTTCTTCTTCTATTTCCAGCTCTTCTTTTTTTGTTTTTTCTGTTTTGCGAATTTCTTCTTGTTCTTCCGCCGTTTTTTCTCTCGTTTTTGCAATGAACTCGTCTCGTTGATTTGGTGCGGAAAACATTTTTTTGATTTTTTCAAAATAAATTCGTAACAAATCACTTTGTTTGCGGTCATTCTCTGTTTCCGACAGTTCTTTATCCAACTGATTTTTTGCTATAATATAGCGAATATTCAAGTCAGTATCGTCAACTGTCAATGATAGCACATTATCCATTCTTGCCATTTCAAGCGATTCTACTTCGGTAATAATGCAAGCAAAATTGCATAGATCTTCGCTACCTACATATTGATACGGTATGTAACAATAGCCGTTTTCGCCCCATTCTTCGCCCCATGAATTACGCACTAAAAACATTTGCAATTCATCGCTAAAACCGGTAACCACCATTGCATGACACGAATGTTTTGTTTCCTCTCCTTTTCCCGTCTTTCGTTCGTCTATTTCTTGTTGTGAAGGCATTGGAATAAAACCACCTTCGGCTTGAAAACTTGGATATAAACTCAAACTGATTGCCACAGGGTAGCCGTCTGCCAGTGCCGATTTTATTTCATCAATTTTTCGGTTGACATTCATTGCTTTCATCAGTTTTCGGTTAGCCGCATCTTGATATGCCTGCTCACTTGGTTTTTGAGTATAAACATTTTCGTTATACGGACATAATTTTTCGAGTGCAATGCCGTATTGCTGCAACGATTGCATCGCCGGCAAAAAACGTGAACCTGTATCGGTATCCGTAGAAACATCGCCAACAGTATCCATTTCTCGGGCATTGAAGTAAAGAAAAGCCTCACTCAAATCAAATTCTTTTTGCTTATTGAGTTTGAGCAGATACTCAAAAATGGAAGTTATTGCGTGCGCCAAACATGATCCCTGCTGCCCCTGATTTTTGATGGAATTGAAGTTTTCCCGAAGGTCAATGCTCGCAACGCTGATCGGTTTTGCCACGTAGGTTTCTTCGAGCGGTTCTTCCTTCAAATTAGGCAAAAGGCGAAATTTCTGATTATGAAAATGGTAAAAACCATCTTCCATAAAACAATCTTCTACTTTTTGCGCATCGGAAATCTGTTTTTCAAGTGTAGAAATCTGTTCTTGCAAATCCCTAATCTCGGTTCTGGAATTTAGCAGTTTGTTGTTGATTTCTTTCAACTGCCCTATTGGATTGACGATCGTTTCGTCATCTATTTTATAAAATTCGCTTTTGTCATTGTTGATAAACCATTCTATTGGTTCATTAAACAGATTGTCTATACTTATCGCATCGTGATTAAAAATGGTTTTTGAAAACAATTCGCACTCGGTTTTTGACAAAATCGCTGCTAAAATTGCAGACCTAGTGGTAATAGACTTATTGTTTCGGAATATTTCCTTGCATTGTTCTATTATTTGCGTAATTTCTTCTTCAAACTGTTTTTGGATTTTAGGAAATTCTGTATTTTCATTTTGCGGTTTCGAGTCTATTTGTTTGCATAATTCCGATAGAAGTGCAGTTTTATTTTTCAGTAAAAGATTTGCCGTGTTACAGGCAAAATTAACATCAATCTCATTGTTATTTACCTCTGATCTGTCCATTGAATTGAGAATAGCTTTGCCTAACAAATATTCGACAAACAAATATTTGTCAAGATAAAGCGTAGAAAGCCCAAACGCTACAACATCTTTGTATTCAACGATATTTGGAAAAATATCATCGTAATATTCGGAACAAAGCATCGCAAATCTGGCAATTACATCACCGAGCGATTCACTGTTCAAACCAAGCGAGATTCCGTTTTGAGAAGCGTTTTGAACAGCAATGAAATGTTGATTAAACGCCATTTTTTTCTCTTCCTTAAATTTGGCAAATGTCTCAATCTGCTTGTTTGACGGACTTTCAATTTTGAAATTCGGCTCAATAATATCGACAATATCATCGCAGTAACCCATAAAATCGATTCCCGTAGGTCTTCCTGCGTTTTCTATTGCGTTATATATCCGTTTTACCGTTTCCAACGCTTCGGGTTTGTAGAGCGGAAAATGCAAAACAACTTGCAAAACCGAGTTGTTGCCTCGATTGTTAATAGTTAGAATTCGATCAAAAATCTTTTTTGCATAAAATTCCGAAACGGCTTTGTGGTCGGTAATTTCAAGTATACACTCTTCGTCCCAAGCAATTTCAATATTTTGGTCAAAACCTGCCAAAACTTCATCTGTTGCCGAGGAAGACACAAGCAATTTGCTTATTTTTACATCATCTACCAAAAACAGATTTACAGAGGAAACCATACTGTTTCCTCCGTATTTGATTGTCTGCTTTCCTATGTTTGATACAACTTTGGCAAATTCTTTTCCTATAAAGAAATGTGCAAAATATTTCATTGTGTTTTTATATTTTAAAATTACCCAAAGCGTTTTTCAATTGTTTTTCAATATATGTCCACTCTTCGTCTAAACGTTCGCCTTCATTTCCTTGTTTGTAAAAAGTTAAAGAATTTTTGTTTGCACAAATAATCTGGTCAATATAATCGAATTTTCCATTTGCAATTATATTGTCTATAATTCCGTCATAATATCCTTTGCCTCTATTTTGAATATCTTTTTTGATTTTTTCGTGTAAAGTATTTTTTATTTGGGGCAAAATCATTGTTTTAAATAAATTGAAAGCTTGATCACGCCGCATAGCATTTTTGTCAAATTCTACCCATTTGCCGTCTGTTCCTTTAGACTTCCCGTCTTCGTTCCAAAAATAATATTTACCTTTATTCATTATACGGATATATTTTGCATGTTCCACCTCTTCCTCGCTTTGAATTTTTATAGGCGACCCATTATTATCTTTTTCCATAATATATTTGGTCTCTTTTACTTCTTGCCAACCAAACAAATTACCACAAATCCAATAGAGTTCAGCCTCATTTTGCATTTCGGGTTTGAGTTTAAAATCCTTTTGTTTCATTTCGTTAAATAAATGTCTCGTCCTAAAAAAAGTTTACAGGTTAATAATTAATAAATACTGTTATAACTTTACAAATGTTTTTTAGTCCTGTCATTGCTTTGCAAAGGAAGCGTTTTTTGATAATAATTCTT
>JAISHW010000010.1 GCA_031262365.1 Lentimicrobiaceae bacterium | reverse complement strand
TATTGTACCAAATTATCACAAAGCCGGAGTTTATGCTTCGGCTTTGGTTGTTTAATCAGCCTCTCGACAGTGTGCAAGCACGAGTTTTCGGGCTTCGATTTTGAAGATTGTTCCATTTGTACAATGGATTCCGACCTTCGTCGGAATGACCATCATCCGGTCATGCTATCGTAGGACGGCATCCACTGTAATAAACACAAATTCCGATTTCAATGATTTTTTTGATATGCGTTTGTCGGGCAGGAATACATTTCTATATTGAATCTACCCACGAATAACAAAAGAAAGAAAGACTTCTTTTTTAAAGAAAAACGTGTACATTTGTACGTTTGCTTCATTTTTTTATGGATTATCCTCTAAAGACGAATGCAAACAACTTATAATTTACTAATTATCAAACAGATGAAAAAATTATGCACGCTTGTTGCAACAAACAAGAGAAAGCTTGTTGCGGTTATCGCATTAATGATAACCTTACATTCCGGTTTTCAATTGATGGCACAATACGCCATTGATTTTGGAAAATCGTCTTCGAACACCATTCGATTGGTCGAAGACAACACAAACACATTTAAAACTTCGCTCCAATATGCAGGCATCAAAACATTTGGTGTTGACGCGGGTGAAAAAGGTCTTTTCAACGAACTCATTATCGAAGATGCGTTTTCGATAGGAGAAATAGGCGAGCCAAACCTTCCCGCAACAAAGAAATTGATTGAAATTCCGTTTGGAGCCGATGTACACGTTAAAGTCTTGAATTATACCGTAAACGAATACAAATTAAGCGATTATGGCATCGAAAACCGCATCATGCCGGTACAACCTTCCGTGCGCAAAGATCAGGCTCCTGAAGATATTGTTTTCGAATACAACCAAGAAATATATCAACGCGACGCATTTATTTCGCACGAATTGGCTTCGGTTGAAGTATTAGGCGTTTTGCGTGGTTATCGCCTAGCCCGATTGACGATAGCTCCGGTTAGCTACAACCCTGTAAAAGGAATCATCAGAGTTTACAATGATTTGGAAGTTGAAGTTTCGTTCTCGAATGTTGACGAAAGCCTTACAGAATACGTTAAAGCATCAACTTTTTCGCCTTATTTTGAATCGCTTAGACAAGCCATTTTAAACAAAGGTGTAAGCAGAGACGATTATCCGAATCATCCTGATTTGACCAAATATCCGGTAAAATATGTGATTGTTGCCGACAGAATGTTTGAAGAAACATTACAACCATTCATCGCTTGGAAAACAAAAAAAGGATTTCATGTAATCGAATCTTATACCGATGAAATAGGTACGACATACGCACAAATTCAAAGCTATCTTCACGGATTGTATAACAGTGCAACACCAACCGATCCGGCTCCAAGTTTTATTCTGTTGGTTGGCGACGTTCAGGAAGTTCCTGCAACACAAGGATCGTCATCTCAAAGACAGACCGATTTGTATCATGCCAGCGTTGACGGCGATTATTTTCCTGAAATGTATTACGGACGTATGTCGGCTCGTAATGTTGCACAACTTCAAGCACAAATCGACAAAACATTGTATTACGAACAATACCAATTTGAAGATCCTACATACCTTAACAAAGCAACCCTTATAGCTGGAGATGATGCCACTTGGAATCCAAAAATTGTACAACCCACAATAAAATATGCGACACAAAACTATTTCAATACAGCACATGGTTATACAGACGTTGTAGACTATTTAACATCTCCATACACAGGAAGCTATAGCCCTGAAAGAATAGCCGTGAGTTTTATCAATTATTCGGCACACTGTAGCGAAACAGAGTGGGGGACTCCCGCATTGACACCGTCAGCAGTTAATAATTTTATCAACGCCAACCAATATCCGTTAGCAGTAGCAAACTGTTGCTTAGCCGGTGATTTTGGTCATAACGAATGTATCGGAGAAACTTGGTTGCGCGCTGCAAATAAAGGAGCTATTTGTTATTTAGGTTCTTCACCAAACACGTATTGGAAAGAAGATATGTATTGGGCTGTAGGAGCGTTTCCAATGGCAGGAGATAACAATGGCTATGTACCCACCGTTGAAGAGACAACAGCAGGTGTTTATGACGGAATGTTCGCCGGCGATTATGTTGCGACAGACGCAATGGTATTCTTAGGAAACCTTGCTATAACAGAAGCACACACACAAAATTATCCGACACATTCAAGTGTATTGTATTACTGGCAAGCATACAACTGTTTAGGCGATCCTTCTTTGGTTATTTACAATACCGAAGGATCAGAAAATGAAGTATCGCACATGGCAATCGTTCCGATAGGAATGGACACGTATGAAGTAAATGCTTTACCGGGATCGTTAGTTGCTATTTCAAAAGACGGCATACTTCACGGATCGGCTTTGGTTGATGAAACAGGCGTTGTTCAAGTGCCAATTACACCAATTTTGGCAGGCGGTAATGTGGATATTGTTATAACAAAACCACAATACATTCCTTATATGGTTCAAATTCCGGCAGCGGCATTAGAAGGCGCTTATATCGTTTTAGAAAATTTTGAGATAAACGACGAAACAGGCAACAACAATAATCTCGCTGATTATGGCGAAACATTTTCTGTAAACATTAGCATGAAAAATGTTGGAACAGATCCTTCCTCAAACCTTACTATTTCTATTGAAGGAGAAAACGAATTTATTACTTTGGAAACTTTAAATGCAACTAATTTTGGTGCGATTAATCCGGAATCAACAACAACCGTTGAAAATGTTGCTACATTCAAAGTAAACAACTACGTTCCAGACCTTCATAAAGCAATGTTTACAATCGTTGCTACAGATGGAACAGACACTTGGGAAAGCAATCTGCCAATCATACTTCAGGCTCCTAAATTGGAATTTTCTGCTGATTTTACAATAAATGATATAGCAGGAAACAACAACGGCGATCTTGATCCGGGCGAAACAGCAACAATCGGTATGACGTTAGTAAACGAAGGTTCGAGTGCTGTATCGAACGTTTTTGTAACGCTGACTTCGACAAACTCATTGTTGATCATTGAAGAATCGGCTGTTCAAATTCCACATATTGAAGCAGGCGAATCAATAGAAGTAACTTTTATGGTTACGGCAGATGCATCTATTACAAGCGGCGAAACGGTTATGCTTTTTGCAAATACCTTGGCAGGACCTTCAGGTTTGTATAAAGCAAATCAAAGCATCGAATTTGTTGTAGGTGAAATTCCCCAACATAACATGTCGAGCACAACAATAACAACTTGTTCGGGATACTTTTACGATTCAGGCGGACCAAATGGTGATTATCCGAGCAATGCGGATCTTACAATGACATTTTTACCGGCAACAGAAGACGCGGTCGTTAAAGTATCATTTTTAGAATTTGCCGTAGAAAGCGGTTACGATTATTTATATATCTACGATGGATTAGATGCATCAGCAACCCAAATCGGACAATATTCAGGAACAACATCACCCGGAACAATCATTGCTTCGAACACAGCAGGAGCCTTAACATTCCGATTCACATCGGATTATAGTGTTGTAGAGGCTGGTTGGAAAGCAGAAATTTCGTGTCATATTATTGGTGATCTTGATGTAGAAGCAACTGCCGCTCCTTCAACCATTTGTTATGGCGGAGCAACAGCATTAAAAGCTAAAGCCATAGGCGGATCGGGAACATATACATATACATGGACACCAACAGAAACCATCGAAGTAACCGATGCGCAAACAACAATTGCTTCACCAACAGAAACAACAACTTACACGGTTGAAGTTTCTGACGGAACAAACACCGTTACCTCCGATGTAACCGTTATAGTAACAGCAGAACCGGTTATTGAAATGAACAGCTATGATGTTGTTCTTTATAAAGATGTCAACAGTTCGTTTGAACTCATACCAACAATGGAAGATGCCGCATTGTACTTGTGGTCGACCGGTGAAACAACACCAACCATTACCCTTCATGCTGCAGATTATCATACCGGTGTTTATCTTATCACGGTAATGATAGCCAATTCAAACGATTGTATTGCAACAGCAAACATCAAATTGACGGTACAAAACTTCGTTGGTCTCGAAGATCGCGAAGAACTTCTACTATACGCATATCCAAATCCGGCACGCGATATGATCAACATCAGCGTAATTGGAGACTCGAAAACGTTTGATTATGAGCTGCTCAATTATCAAGGACAACTTATAACAACAAAAGCAAACAATCCGCTGAATGGATCGGCTATTGAACAGATGCACGTAGGCAATCTCTCGAAAGGAATTTACTACCTGCGCGTTCGAACAGGAAATCAACTTCAAATTCAAAAAATAGTTATTCACTAAAAAAATTAAAGTTGTGTCGAAACATTTGTTTCGACACAACTTGCTTATAAACAGCAAATATTATGAAAAGAAAAAGTTTTTTATTACTTCTTACAATTGTACTCTTTTCGGCATCGACTTTTGGAAAACAATGGCATCCGATCAACAATAACAGTACAAAATCCGCTCAAACAAAACTCATTAGTGCTTCTGAAGATAAAATTGTTGTTTCGGTTGATTTAAACGGTTTTTTTGTCTCGAACGTTGAAACACCAAAAGGAAAATCGACTATTATTAGCGTTCCCGAAATGGTTTCGATGCTCGAAACCGGAAACCCTGACTTGCCTCAGTTTGCTATTCCGGTAATCATCGGCGATGATGCCAAAATGACGGTTCGCATTACAGATGCACAATACACGGATTACGAAGGCTATGAAATAGCACCTTCTAAAGGTAATTTTTCACGTCAAATTAATCCGGAAGATGTTCCGTATACGTACTCAGAAATTTACCAAACAAACGCGTTTTATCCTGTCGAACAAGCATTGTTAAACGAACCCTATATTTTACGTGATTATCGCGGACAAAACATTATGGTAATGCCTTTTGCTTACAATGCCGTTACAAAAACGCTTCGTGTATACGATCATCTGACAATTGAAATGATTAAAGAAGGCTCGGGTGGCGAAAATATTTTTACAAGAAAAAGAGCTGAAATAAAAACAAATCGCGAAATAAAAGATTTTTACAACAGACATTTTATCAATTTCGATCAGGCACAAGCACGTTATACGCCTATAGAAGAAGAAGGAAACCTGCTGATCATCTGTTACGGCGATTATATGGAAGCCGCTCAACCACTTGTCGACTGGAAAAAAACAACAGGTCGTCCAACAGAAATCGTTAATGTTTCGGAGTGCGGAGCCACAGCTGACGCAATAAAGACTTATGTAACAGAATATTATAACACAAATGGATTAACATATTTGTTACTTATAGGCGACCATCAACACATTCCCGCAAAAAGCATGTCGGGAGGTTACTCAGATGCCTTTTTCTCCTATATAGAAGGAAATGATTCGTATAACGAATTTTTTGTCGGACGTTTTTCGTGTGAAAGCACAGCCGATGTTACCACAATGGTCAATCGTACCATTATTTACGAACGCGATATGAACGAAACCGATACCTGGTTGAGCAATGCTATGGGTATCGCCGCCAATGAGGGAAGCGGTAACGGTCATAACGGCGGTGAAGCCGATTATGTTCACATGAACTATATTCGCGACACACTGCTAAATTTCACTTACGCTACAGTTCAAAAAGATTATAGCGGAGGTTGTCCGGGTACACCAAACACATCGGCATCACAAATGTCACAACATTTCAACGAAGGAGCCAGTCTGGCTAATTATACAAACCACGGTTCGCAAAACAGCTGGTCTGTAGGAAATTACTCCAGTTCTAATGTAACGGCACTGACAAATGTGCGCAAATGGCCTGTAATTTGGGCTGTGGCTTGCGATAACGGAAAGTTTACAAACGGCACTTGCTTTGCCGAAGTATGGACGCGCACGACATACAACGGCGAACCTACAGGAGCTATTGCAACGATGATGTCGTGGATTTCACAACCATGGACACCGCCAATGACCGGACAAGACGAAATGGTCAATCTTTTGACAGAGAACTCGGTTTCCGGTATCAAACGCACAATGGGTGGAACTTCGATCAACGGAAGTATGAAAATGCTTGATAATCATGGTTCTTCAGGAAAAGAAACACACGACACATGGCTTTTGTTTGGCGATCCGTCTCTTATGATGCGTACAGCTACACCAACAGCTGTTGCGGCTTCATATTTGCCGGCATTGTTTATCGGCATGAATACACTTCAAGTTAACGCCGATGCCGAAGGTGCTACGGTCGCTTTGACGATGAACGGCGAAATTTTAGGCTCTGCAACCGTTGAGTCGGGTGTAGCAACCGTTTCGTTTCCTGCTTTGACTAATGTCGGCGAAATAACAATTTGTATTCAAGGGTTTAACCGCATTACACATCTTGGAACAATTGATGTAATTCCTGCTGAGGGCGCATTCTTGACATTGGCAAATACAATTATCAATGATGAAACAGGAAACAACAATAGTGTTGTTGATTATGGCGAATTGATCAAATTAGGAATGACACTCCAAAATGTCGGTGTAGAAGACGCTGAAAATGTAACGGTAACAATTAGCACCGAATCACCATACGTTACAATTACCGAATCAACAGCTACGGTAGAAACGGTTAGTGCCGAAGGAAATGCAACAATCGAAGATGCTTTTATTTTCGAAGTTTCTACCGAAACCCCTTATAAAACAACAGCTACTTTTAATGTACGCATCGAAAACGAAACGGATACATGGGAAACAACAACTACGGTTTACATTCATGCTCCCGAATTGGCTTTAGGCGATGCTATTGATGTTGCTAAAAGCGGAACCCTTAATCCGGGCGAAACTGCACAACTTTCGGCTCTATTAAGAAATATTGGCGACAGCAAAATCCAAAACATCATATTGAATTTTTCTTCTCCTAATCAAGACATTATAATCAACGAACCGATTGTCCAAGTACAAGAACTTGAAGGAGATGCTTCGGTTAATGTTCCTTTTAGTATTACTATTGATGAGAGCGTATCTATTGGAAGCCAAATAGTTATATATATAAATATTGAGACAATCGAATCTGATTTTTATGCAATAGATCAAGTTTTTGAACTAACTATCGGTGGATTTGAACCATATAACATGTCGAACACAACAATAACAACCTGTTCGGGATATTTTTACGATCAGAGCGGACCAAACGGTAATTATTCGAACAACGCGAATCTTACAATGACATTTTTACCCGCAACAGAAGGAGCCGCCGTTAAAGTATCATTTTTAGAATTTGCGATAGAAAGCGGTTACGATCATTTATACATCTACGATGGAACAGATGCTTCAGCAACCCAAATCGGAGAATACTCAGGAGCAACTTCGCCCGGAACAATCATTGCTTCGAACGCAGCAGGAGCCTTAACATTCCGATTCTCATCGGATTATAGTGTTGATGATGCCGGTTGGAAAGCAGAAATCTCGTGCCATGTTATTGGCGATCTTGATGTAGAAGCAACAGCAGCACACAATAACATCTGTTTAGGAAATCCAACAGCGTTGTTAGCCTCTCCGGTAGGAGGTTCGGGTTCTTATACTTATTCTTGGGGTCCTGCCGAAACATTAAGCAATCCGACCTCGAAAAATCCGATTGCAAAACCAACAGAAACAACAACTTACACGGTTACTGTTAACGACGGAAACACAACTGTTGATTCGGAAATAACAATAAACGTAAACAACGAAAGCCTTGTTGTTGACTTAGGCGAAAACCATATTATTTATAAAGAAGATAATGGTTCTGTGGTGTTAGATGCAACAACAGAAAATGGGTATTCTTATCTATGGTCGAACGGCGAAACAACACCTACAATTACTGTAAATGCAGCCGATTTAGAACTAGGCGAAAATGCGTTCTCGGTAATGGTTTTCGAAACAAGTGGTTGTATCGCTTACGGCGAAACAACAGTTACCGTAGAAAACGCTATTGGATTAGGCGAAAACGCAACATCTGAAATTCACTTGTATCCCAATCCGAGCAACGGAAATGTGCACGTTGAATTAGGCGAAGCATTTCAAGCAGCAACTCAAGTTATTGTTTACAATGTCGTTGGCGAAATGGTTTATACATACACCGTTAACGCGCAATCGTTCGAGTTGAAACTGAATCATCTCAACAATGGCGTATACTTTGTAAGCGTACAAAATGACAACAATAAAACAGTAAAACGAATGATTATTCAAAAATAAGAAAGAGGTCTTAAGCCCGTCTTTGTTAAAACTTCAAATAGTCTCGGAAACATTTCCGAGACTATTTTTTATACGTACTTTTTGTCTATTATGCCTATTTTTGCAAGCGTATAGAACCCCTTAAACAAGATAAATTGAAAAACGTTTTTTTTGTTCTCATAATACTGTTTTCAACAACAACACTTTCTGCCCAAACCTTTTTCGACGAATCTGAAACCATCGAAAAGATGAATACTGACACGCTAATAATGCAAAATATCGATTTGCTTACCGAAAGCAGCCTTCCCGAAAGCACACGCGAATTGGTTTTACGCACCGTGATAGACACCATTGCTACGCCCGACAAATTCAAAAAAATTGTACTGTTTTCCGATCACACTTGGGAATATTATGATTTAGGAATGCCTGTTATCAACGACTCCATTATTGATTTGCACTGGAATGACGAAAAAATTCACGCATATCGCGATTTGGTAGAATTGAAATCGCTTCCCGACGAAATCGATTTGTTGCTTGTCGACTCGCTTCACGCTTTCTATGCACCGATTACCGGAAAAATCAACTCACACTATTGTTTTCGAGGCAAACGCGAACATCGAGGAACCGATATCAAACTCGAAATTGGCGACCCGATTCGTGCCTGTTTCGACGGAAAAGTACGTGTTGTCATGAACCCGCGCCAAACCGGCGGTTACGGAAATCTGATTGTTGTCCGCCATGCAAATGGTTTAGAAACCTATTACGCTCATTTATCGTCAGTAAAAGTAAAAACCGGCGAAATCGTCAAAGCCGGAGAAATTATTGGTCTTGGAGGAAACACAGGACGAAGTACCGGCGCACATTTGCATTTCGAAATTCGCTATCAAGGTTTTGCTTTCGATCCCGAACGCATCATTAATTTCGAAACCGGCGAAATGCGTAGTGCTAATTTATTTTGTTTAAAGAAACATTATTTCAGTATTTATTCAAATTATAAACAAACCGATGTACAATCGCTTGCCGCTTCCCAACGGATCATGCACACCATCAAATCAGGAGATACGCTCGGCGGATTGGCAAAAAAATACGGAACAACAGTTACTAAACTTTGCACGTGGAACAATATTAAAAGCACAACAACACTGAAAATAGGAAGAAAACTAATTGTACGTCAATAAATTATTTCTCACATGAAAAAAAAATCATACATCATTCTTGTTTTTTGTTTGTTACTGCTACTTGTTTCGTGTTCAACAACGCACTCGGTGCGTCGTCGTCCTGTAAAGAAAAAACGCGATTGTGATTGCCCCTCGTGGTCCTATCACATTCCTGAAACAAATCCGGTTGTATATGTCGCCTGACGAAAAGCAGATTTTAGCCAAATATTTTCCCGAAGCTGCTGTCGAAATCGTTGCCGAATGGCTGACGAAAGAAGACGTTTTTTTGCAATTTACACGAACCAGAAGAACCAAATTAGGCGATTTTCGCGTAGCGCAAAACAAAAACGACCGTCCGCGCATCTCGCTGAATCACGATATGCACCCGTATCAAATGCTGATTACATTTGTTCACGAATTGGCGCATAAACTCACGTTTGATCGTTATGGTCGCCGCGTCAATCCACACGGAGAAGAATGGAAAAACACCTATCGGCAACTGATGCAACCGTTTCTTATTCCTGAAATTTTCCCTGCCGATATCATCGTTGTTCTGCATAAATCAATTCGTAAGGCACAAGCGACAAGTTCTGCCGACAACGAGCTGATTCGACTGATTCGAGCCTATGACAACAACGAAAACCAAAAAAATCGTCTTACGGTCGAAGAAATTCCTTACAACAGTATTTTTCAACTCGAAAACGGTAAAACATTTTGCAAATACGAAAAAGTTCGAAAACGTTTTCGCTGCCAGTGCCTTCAAAACAAACGCTGGTATTTGGTCAATCCAATGGCTTATGCTACGCTCATCGAAAAAGAAAAATAAAAATTTCGAAAATAGGTCGGTTGTACAATAACAATTATAACCTAAATTTGCTTCAGGAAATTAGAATAATAACCAAATATCATGAGCAACTTAAACAACAACCGCTATTGCGTAATCATGGCCGGTGGCATTGGAGCGCGATTTTGGCCTATGAGCAAAACCGCCACACCAAAACAATTTATCGACATTTTAGGCATCGGTCGAACACTTTTACAAATGACATTCGACCGATTCAACAAAATATGCCCGGAACAAAATATTTATATCGTAACGAACGAAATCTACCGCAATCTCGTTTTGGAACAACTTCCGATGATCAGCACTTCACAAGTTTTATGCGAACCAATGCGTCGCAATACCGCTCCATGTATTGCTTATGCCAATCATGTCATCAAACAAAAAAATCGGAAAGCAGTTATCGTTGTAGCACCTTCCGATCACGTAATTCTAAAAGAAGCTATTTTCACGCAAGAAATCGAACAAGCCATGAATGTTGCTGAAACGCACGAGTGGCTTATCACCTTAGGAATCAAACCAAGTCGCCCTGATACCGGATATGGATACATTCAGTACCTCAACGGTAACGTGTTGAACAACGTGAAACAGTTGAAAAAAGTAAAACAATTTACCGAAAAGCCCGATCTTGAACGCGCCGAAAAATTCCTTCAAAGCGGTGATTTTCTTTGGAATGCCGGCATATTCATTTGGTCGCTCGAAAGCATCGACAAAGATTTCAAAAAACACCTTCCCGAAGTCAATGATTTGTTTGAAAAAGGAACCGGAAAATACGGATCGCCCGATGAAAAAACATTCATCGACAAAACCTATCCCGTTTGTCCGAATATCTCGATCGATTATGGAATCATGGAAAAAGCAGATAATGTGTATGTTATGGCAGTTGATTTCGGGTGGAGTGATCTTGGCACCTGGGGTTCGTTGTTCGAAATTCGTTCGAAAGATTCTTATAATAACGCTATTGTTGGCGATAACGTGATGACGTACGAAACAAAAAACTGTATTGTCAATGTGCCGAAAGAAAAATTGGTGGTCGTTCAAGGGCTTGATGGCTATATTGTTGTTGAAGATTCTGGCACCTTGCTGATTTGTAAAAAAACAGACGAACAACAAATTCGACAATTTGTCGACGATGTCAAAGCACAAAAAGGCGACCGCTATATCTAACAACTATTTGTTGCTCAAAAATGGCGTGATTTTTGAATAAAAATTAGAAAAGAAAACATAGAACTTGTTTAAGGTGATTCTCGAAATTTGCAATAAAACGGTCATTATCAAATTGTTTAATATATTTATTTGAGAAACATGTTTTTACAAGCAAAAAAAGCAGTGTCGACTTCAAATAAGTTCGTAAAATAAACTTCTAAATAAGATAAAATTATGAAAAAACTAGTATGCTCTTTCGTTTTGTTATTTACAATGTTGTTTTTCAATTCCTGTGGCATTTTGACACCTTACCCGAATCCTATGGGTACAGGTTCTACTCATGGTGTATCACCTATTAACAATCCGTTTTACCAACTCGCCGACGTGCAACTTGTTGGTTGTTATGGCAATAGTGCTTCGGCAACAGTAGAATTTATTTTTACCGTAACAAGTCATAGTAATCTCATAAGCCGCGGTACATTTGGTGCCTATCCTTCGAAATTTGCGGCAAGAGGACAAGCATATTCGCCTTATACAGGCACAAGTGTAGAATTGGTACGTTACGCACCTGCTGATGTCGTGCTCACGCTTCGTGACGTACCTGACTATCTTACACAATTTGATCGTGTTGAGTTAACTTGGCATTTTACGGCATCGCATCATAGTGGTGGTGACAAACAAAACCTTATCTTTAATTATGTGCCAATTAATTGGAATTAAAAGAAATCAGATTTTAATTCTGCATAAAAGACAACAACTATAAATACTTGAAAAACACAATTTAAAGTGTCTTTTATCGATTGCTATGTCGATAAATCAACGTATCTTTGCCGACCAATTTCAGTAACAATGGAACGCAAAGGAAGATCAGAGAAAAGGCCGCGAATCACTCCTAAAACGGGAGTAACTAAAAAATCAGACCGTTTCGAACCGAACAGAAGCGCATCAGGATACGAAGACAGACCGCAACGGATGCGCTTCGATCGCAAACCGCATACCGACAGATTATCAGAAAAAGAAGAATCGGAACACAAACCACGTTTCGAAAACAGCGAAAAACGTCGCAAACCAGGCCGTCCGCGAAAAGACGAACAATATGGTGGCAATAAATATGAATCGCGTGATTCGAGAGACTTCAAAAGAAACGATCGAAAATTTGACTCAAAAGACGATCGAAAAGACAACAAACGTTCCGATTCGAGAGACTTTAAAAGAAATGATAGGTCTGACTCAAGAGACTTCAAAAGAAGTGATCGTAAATCCTATTCGAAAGACGACCGAAACGACAGCCGGAAAAATGATAGAAGATCAGATTCGAGAGATTTTAAAAGAAACGACCGAAATTTCGACTCGAAAAACGGTTCAAAAAGAACATACACCAAACGAACCTCATCGCGCTCGTATGAACGCGCACCAAGCCCGACCGGACTGATTCGTCTGAATAAATATTTAGCCAATTCAGGCGTTTGTTCGCGCCGCGAAGCTGACGAACTAATCATTGCCGGAACAGTTACCGTAAACGGAAAAATAATTAGCGAACTTGGGTTCAAAGTAAAACCAAGCGATGTCGTTGCTTACGACGGGCGCGTGTTGCGTCGCGAAAAATTGCGTTACGTGCTGCTTAACAAACCAAAAGGCTTCATTACCACTTCCGACGATCCTTACGAACGCCACACCGTAATGGAACTTGTCGAAAATGCTTGCGAAGAACGCCTTTATCCGGTAGGTCGCCTCGACAGAAACACCGTTGGCTTGTTGCTCATGACAAACGATGGTGATTTAGCCAAAAAACTTACACATCCGAAACACGGCGTACGAAAACTGTATCACGTAACACTGGATAAACCACTGACAAAAAACGACTTATTGAAAATTTCCGAAGGATTTGACTTGGAAGACGGACCTGTCGATGTCGATAGCATCGCTTGGGTTGTTGACGATTCTTCGAAAAAAGAAGTCGGCGTTGAATTACATTCGGGGAAAAACAGAATTGTACGTCGGATTTTCGAACATCTTGGTTACGAAGTTGTTAAATTAGATCGTGTCATGTTTGCCGGTTTAACAAAATTAGGCATCGAACGTGGACGCTGGCGTTTTTTGACGGATACCGAAGTGGGATTTTTGAAGAAAATAAAATAACAAAATCCATTCGTTATCGGAAAAATTAAATTGATTATTTTTGTAAAAAATATGACTCATGACAGAACAAAAAGAAACTACCGTTAAAAAAGTTCAAAATGTAATCGAACAAGTACGTCCGTTCTTACAACAAGATGGAGGCGACATTACATTTATTGAACTAACTGATGATAACGTTGTTATGGTTGAGCTAACAGGTGCTTGCGGTAGCTGTCCGTATAGTACGATGACCTTAAAAAACGGCGTTGAAACAGCCATAAAAAAAGCCATTCCTGAAATTAAATCGGTAGAAGCCGTTAACTTGAGAAGATAAATTTTAAACCAGAATTTCTGATTTAAAAAAACGCAGCGATTTAGTCTATGGCACGAAAACGCGATATCATTAAAAAAGGTTTTTCGAAATTACTCAAAGAAGACAAGTTGAAACTTGTTGCCGATTACTTTGAGAATCCCGGCGAATTTATCAGCCTTTTGAAAAGTTTTTGGCACCTCGACCAAGATCAACAACGCCTTTTCGACGAGTTCAGCGAAAACACCATTTCGAATTTTTATATTCCTTACGGAATTTCACCCAACGTAATCATCAACGGAACAAATTATCTCGTCCCGATGGTTATCGAAGAAAGTTCTGTTGTTGCTGCCGCTTCGGCTGCTGCAAATTTTTGGATGCAACGAGGCGGTTTTAGAGCCGAAGTTGTTGATGTAAAAAAAATCGGACAAGTGTTTTTCCGTTGGGAAGGAAAGGCAGAAACTTTGCAGGCACTCATGCCGTTGCTTTCTAAAAAGTTGCGCGAAAGAGCGAAACCGATTACAGCAAATATGGAGCGACGAGGTGGCGGTGTTTGCGATATTTCGCTCATCGATATGACCGACAAAATTCCGCACCATTACCAGCTCATGGTTACTTTCGATACAGGAAACGCCATGGGAGCCAATTTCATCAATTCTGTTTTGGAAGAATTTGGCGAAACACTTCGTTTTTTTCTTGCCGAACAAACGCAGCTCAACATTCAGGAGCGACAAGCGGAAATTATTATGTCGATTTTGTCGAACTACACACCGAATTGTTTGGTCAAAGTTTGGGTTGAATGTCCGATTAACCAATTAGACAATGCTGACGAAAAACTGAGCGGAAAAGAGTTTGTGCAGAAATTTGCCACAGCCGTCAAAATTGCTCAGGAAGACGTTTACAGAGCAACCACACACAACAAAGGAATTTACAACGGCATCGATGCCGTAGCCGTAGCAACGGGAAACGATTTTAGAGCCATCGAAGCCGCCGGACACACCTATGCCTCGCGCGACGGACAATACCGTTCACTTTCGCACGTAGAACTTGCCGACGACACATTTCGTTTTGTGCTCGAAGTGCCGATTGCCGTAGGAACAGTTGGGGGTTTAACAAATTTACATCCGTTAGCAAAAAAATCATTGGAAATGCTTGGCAATCCTTCGTCAAAAGAATTGATGATGATTGCTGCAACAATGGGGTTGGCAAACAATTTTTCAGCTATTCGTTCGCTCATTACCAAAGGAATACAAGCCGGACACATGAAAATGCATCTTCACAATATTTTGAATCATTTCAACGCAAATGAAGCAGAAAAAGAAGCTGTTGCCGAACATTTTAAAACCGAGAAAATCTCGTTTGCGAACGTAAGCAAATACATTCAATCGCTTCGAAAATAGCAGTGCATACCTTCAGATCAAACGGAAAACTGCTTTTAAGTGCCGAATACCTTGTGTTGAAAGGTGCATTAGCATTAGCCTTACCGCTTCGGAAAGGACAATCGCTCTGTGTTACATTTTCCGAAAGCAGCACGGCAACTTTGTTGTGGAAAGCTTTTACTCCGCACGGAAAATGGCTTGAAACAACATTTGAAATTCCATCGTTCAAAATTGTCGAAACAGACGATGTGCAGAAAAGCCTGCTGTTGCAAAAAATTTTACGTGTTGCTAAATTACAAAACACTGATTTTCTGATAGAAAAAGGCACGTATCGTGTTTCAACAAAACTTGATTTTGATCCAAATTGGGGATTCGGAAGTAGCTCGACGCTCGTTGCCAATATCGCGCAATGGGCAGAAATAGACGCTTTCGAATTGTTGTTTCAAACACTCGGAGGGTCAGGTTACGATGTTGCGTGCGCGCTTATGAATCGTCCGATTTTTTACCATTTAGAAAAAAACAAACCGTTCATTTCGTGTGCCGATTTTGATCCACCATTTTCCGAGAAACTCTTTTTTGTGTATTTGGGCGAGAAACAACATTCCGGAACAAGTATTCGCACTTTTGAGCTATTTGCAAACGAAAAAGATTTGAGAAATGAAATAACCGAAGTATCGGAAATCAGCGAAAAACTTGTTTCGATAAGCGATTTTGACGAATTTTGTTCGTTGATGAACCGCCACGAACAACTTATCGCTTCCTGCACCGGACAAACACCTGTCGCAGCACGTTTTCCTGATTTCGATGGCACGTTAAAATCGCTTGGCGCATGGGGAGGAGATTTTGCGTTGGCGTTGAGCCGACAACCCGAAACAGCACTGCGAAATTATTTTTCAACACACGGATTACATACCATATTCCGCTATAACGAAATTGTATTAGGTGAATAATTTATTCGAAACATATCGTAATCAAGCTGTTAAAAATGTTCCAAAGAATTTTTCCGGAACGGTAAAATGGCAAAGTCCGTCGAATATCGCGCTAACAAAATATTGGGGCAAATCAGGTAATCAATTACCTCGGAACCCATCAATCAGTTTTACGTTGCAACAAGCGCGAACCGAAACATCAATTGCTTTTGAACAGGCACCAATAACGAAGATAGATTTCTTATTCGAAGGGAAAAACGAACCCGTTTTTGAACAAAAAATCTCAAATTTTTTAATGAGCCTCAATCCTTGTTTTCCGTTTCTCGACAAGTTAAAACTTACGATAAATAGTCGCAATACGTTTCCACATTCGTCGGGAATTGCTTCGAGTGCTTCGGCGATGAGTGCTTTGGTGTTGTGCTTGTTGGATATTGAGCGACTTCTTTCCGGAAAAGAAATAATTGATCTTCGAAAAGCTTCTTTTTTTGCGCGATTAGGTTCGGGAAGTGCTTGCCGTTCGGTTTTCGAAAAACTTGCTTTGTGGGGCGAAATGGCAATTGTTCCTGAAAGCTCGAACGAATATGCTGTTCCGTTAGCCGATATATTACATCCGAATTTTCAGATGTATCACGACAGTATTTTGATTGTTAGTGCCGAAAAAAAAATGATTTCGAGTAGCATCGGACATGCGTTGATGAATGATAATCCATTTGCTGAAACGCGCTACGAATCGGCTAAAAAACATACTGAAACCTTGTTACAAACCTTAAAAACAAGTGATTACACCGATTTTATCCGTATTGTCGAAGCCGAAGCCTTACAACTTCACGCATTGATGTTGTGCTCCGAACCGTCATTTATTTTATTGAAACCAAACACCTTGCAAATAATCGAAAAAGTACGCGCTTTCCGAAGCGAAACCGACATACCACTTTGTTTTACATTAGATGCTGGTCCAAACGTGCATTTGCTTTATCCCGAACAATATAAAGAACAAATACACCATTTCATCAACAACGAATTGCTTGTTTTTTGCCACGAAAAACAATGGATATCCGATTCGTTAGGCAATGGTCCATCAAGCATATAACATGGAATCAAACACTTGTTTTTACGGAAAATTGATGCTTTTTGGCGAATATTCGGTTGTTCGTGGTTCGATGGCTTTGGTGATTCCTTATACCAATGTTTCTGCTTGTTTGTCGTTCGAAAACAAGAACGATTTACAAATGCAACAACAATCGAATTATGAACTAAGAAAATTTTACAAGTATTTAAAAATCAATAAATTCGCCAGTTCATATATTCATTTAGATGCTTTTTTCGAGGCTTTGAAAAAGGGTTTATACCTTCAATCGAACGTTCCCTCGGGTTATGGTGTCGGCAGTTCGGGAGTTTTGGTAGCGGCTGTTTATCAGCGATTTAAAACTAAAAAAATACTTGATTACGTCGCGTTGAAAACACTTTTCAGTTCGATGGAATCGTTTTTTCATGGCAACAGTTCGGGAATCGATCCGTTGACTTCATATCTGAACGTTCCGGTTTTGGTCGATGCAGACAAACAAGTTAGAATAAGTTTTTCGATTGGCAAAAAAGATATTAATGTTTTTTTAATCGACACCAAAATAAAAAGTAAAACGGCACCTTTGGTCAATTCTTTTCTTCAAAAACTTGAAAACGACTATTTTAATAAAAACTTCTGTGATTTCTATATTCCTTGTGTCAACAATTGCATCACACATTTTATAGCAGGAAATAACGTACAATTTATGGAAACCATGCAACAGCTTTCCGAATGGCAGCTTGAACACATGAAACCCATGATTCCCGATCGTTTTCAAGCACTTTTTGCTGAAAAAGAAAAACCTTTTCAACTGAAAATTTGTGGATCGGGAGGCGGCGGTTTTTTGCTTGGTTTTACAACTGATCTTCTAAAAACGCAAGTGTTTTTTGAAGATGAAAACACACAGCCTATTTTTCTTTCAGAAAGTTATTAAAGGCACTTTTGTTTTCGAACTTCTTTTTATATACATTTGTTCCTGTCTTTTTTAGTAAAAAACGCCGATGTTTACACAAACATAACAGTCTAAATTTTCAAAAAGAAATAAAATTTATTATGAAAAATGGATTTATAATTTTCGTTTGCTTCCTTTTGATTGGATTGCTTACCGCTCTTTATTTCTATATGCAGAAAAAAAACAGCATTGAGCAAGGGTATTATCCGATTTTCGGAAGTTTTTATATAGAAAAAGTCGACCACTTTTCCGACTACAATATTGTGGAGAAAAAAGACAGCGTTTTTGTTCCGGTACTCACTCATGTGAAAGCAATTGCCGAAACCAAAGAAGCCTATATTGCCGAATATACCGATAGCGTTCAGACTTTTTTCGCTTATTTTTTGATAAAGGAAAGTGCTTATCAAACAAAACTTTCGGCGGAAGACATCGCTGTTTTTGCAGAACCAATTCAAAATCTGCCTTTTATATCAGCAATAAAAGTAGCCGAAAGCAAAACAATATCCGATAAAAACCGGTTAATCGACAGCATAATTATAATGGCGATAGTCGTTATAAGCGTGTATCTGATTATGAAAATTTTTAATCTGAAAAGGCTTGATCGTTGAAAACGATGACGTTTGTTACATCCACTTTCTTCTTTTGAAGTAAATGATCATGGCAATGCTCAACACGCCCATTCCGACTAAAAGTATCCAAAAAGCGGTGGGTGTTTCTTCTAACGGAAGCCGTACATTCATGCCGTAAAGACTTGTAATAAAGGTTAATGGAAGAATAATTGACGAAATCAGCGTGAGAATTTTCATGATTTCGTTTGTTTTGTTCGTTTGCATTGAATCGAATGTTTTCGACAAGCCCTCAATCAAATCTTCGTAATCTTCGGTCATATCCCACATCTTTTGGTAGTAGTCGAGAATATTGCCCCAGTAATCTTCCATATTGTCGGCAAAACCCTTTACCTGACCGGTTTCAAATTTGTGGAAAACACGAAGTTGCGGTTTTAAAATTGTGTTGATCAAGATGATATTACGTCGCGTAATAGAAATACGTTCGATGATTTTTACTTGTTTGTTGCCGAAAAGTTCGCGGTTTATCAGTTCCAAATCGAGACCTACTTTTAGTAAAAGATAGATGGCTTCGGTCATCAATTTTTCTAGAATGCGGTACAATAAAGCATCTGAAGTGTTTATATCGAACGTTGCATCGTGTTCTTTAAATTCGGCAAAAAGGCGACTTGTAACCCAATTCGATTTTTCGATCGAGATGATGTAATTTTTACCCCAGAATATTTTTACTTCTTTGGTTTTTATAAATAAATTCTGTTTGTCGAAATTCGGAAAATGAAGGATAAGGAAATAATAATTGTCGTAAATATCGATTTTCGGTCGTTGGTTTTGTGATTTACAGTCTTCTATATCAAGAGGGTGAAAATGATTGTCTTTCAAGAAATTAAAATCATCTTCGTTTGGGTTTATGATATGGTGCCATTTTAGCCGTCCCATTTTCAATGTTTCCATCATAAGTTTTCCCCCTCCTTTTTGTTTGATAGCGAATTTACATCGGCAATGTGTTTTTTTACCGAGTCAAAGGTACATTTTTATTGTGAAACAGGTTTATTTTTGTTCGAAAAAAATGGTTTTTCACGAATGAAATGGTGTATGCTTGCCCGGAAGTGCCTCGATCAGTTTGCGTGTATATGGCATTTTTGGATTATTGAAAAGCGTGTCGGCTTCGGCAAGTTCGATAATTTTTCCGTCGTACATAACCAAAATTCGGTCCGACATGTAACGTACAACACTCAAATCATGTGAAATAAAAATAAATGTAAAACCAAATTTTTGTTTCAAACTGTTTAATAAATTCAACACTTGTGCCTGAACCGACACATCGAGTGCTGAAACGGATTCGTCGCAAACAATCAGTTTCGGATTGACTGCTAGAGCGCGTGCAATACAAATGCGTTGACGTTGTCCTCCCGAAAATTCGTGCGGATAACGGTTGTAATGCGAAGTTTCTAAACCGACTTGCTCAAGCAATTCGCACACTTTTTGTTTTCGTTTTTGTTTGTTTGTTTCCAACTTGTGAACCAAAAGCGGTTCGGCAATGGCATCACCAATGGTAATGCGCGGATTGAGAGACGAATAAGGGTCTTGGAAGATCAGTTGAATGTGTTTTCTGAAACGACGCATTTCGTTGTTAGAAAAAGCGGTGATTTCACTTCCTTCGAAATAAATATGTCCGCCCGAAGGTTCGATCAAGCGCAAAATACTTCTTCCAAGCGTTGTTTTTCCGCTTCCCGATTCGCCAACCAAACCGAGTGTTTCGCCCGGATAGACATCAAAACTGACTTTGTTGACCGCTTTCACAAAGTTTGTTGGTTTTCCGAGAAAGTTTTTCTGAGTCGGAAACCATGTTTTTAACTCTTTTACCGAAAGCAATGGTTGTTGTTGGTATAAATTATCGAGATGTGTTTTTCGATCGTTCGGATTAATCATTAAATTGTGCAAATAATCTTTTTCTGCCCAATGATTTTCCATAAAATCGCGAATTGTCGGCAAACGTTTCAACCGAACGTTTAATGGCGGTCTGCAATTTAACAATCCTTGTGTGTAAGGATGTTTTGGGTGATTTAAGATTTCATCGACTTTTCCTTTTTCTACCAGAATGCCTTTGTTCATCACGGCTACTGTATTGGCAATTTCGGCAACAACACCCAAATCGTGCGTAATAAAAATCATTGCCATTCCTGTTTGCCGCTGAAGATTTTTTAATAATTTCAGAATTTCTTTTTGAACGGTTACGTCTAAAGCAGTCGTTGGTTCGTCGGCAATCAGCAAATCGGGATTGCAAGCCAGTGCCATAGCAATCATTACACGTTGTTTTTGTCCGCCCGAAAGTTCGTGAGGATAGCTATGGTAAATTGTTTCAGGACGAGGCAGTTTTACTTGTTCGAACAGAGAAATAACACGTTTTTTAAGGATTGTTTTCGGTAGTTTTTCGTGTGTTTTAATGGCTTCGGCTACTTGAAATCCGCATTTGAAAACAGGATTTAACGAAGTCATCGGTTCTTGAAAAATCATAGAAATGCGTTTACCACGAATGGTTTGCATTTGTTTTTGGTCTTTATGAAGCAGATCAATATTGTCGAACAAAATTTCATCGGCTTCGATGCGTGTTGTGTGGTGGTTCAGCAACTTCATGATGGCAAGCAGGCTTACCGATTTTCCGGATCCTGATTCGCCAACAATACTCAATGTTTGGTTGCGAAACGCATCAAAATCGACTCCACGAACAACTGTTTGCCAATTGTTTTCGTGTTTGAAAGCAATTTTCAGATTTCGAATTTTTAATAACGGTTGCGGTGTCGACATTGTCTGATTTTCGAAAAACAAATGTAATGAAGTTTCAAGAAGCATCGTCCGAAAGAATATTGTTTGTAAAAACATTTTCTTTTCACAAAAATTGTATTTTTAGGCTTTCTAAGCGAAAATTATGCGATTAGCGTTGCTCGAAAATATGATTTCGTTGTTATACCCTGAAGTGTGTGCTGCTTGCGGAAATGTGTTGTTTCGACAAGAAAATACTATTTGTACAAAATGCCACTATTTGCTTCCAAAAACGGGTTATGAAAATCAAGTTGACAATCCGTTGGCGCAGATTTTTTTTGGTCGTGTTGCTTTTCACGCGGTTACGGCTTGCTTTTTTTTCAGTAAAAAAGGGAAAATACAACATCTTGTTCACGAGTTAAAATACAAGAAAAATCGTGAGGCGGGTTATTTTTTGGGACGTGAAATGGGAAAAATCCTTGTCGAATCACCACTTTTTAACGATGTCGATTTCGCCATTCCAACGCCTTTGCATCCCAAACGTCAACATCAACGCGGATATAATCAAAGCGAAATTTTGGCTCAAGGAATCAATCAAGTGATGCACCGAAAAATAAGCACCACACATTTGTTACGTGCTGTAAATACGGCAACGCAGACAAAAAAATCGCGTGAAGAGCGTTACGAAAACATGAAAAACACGTTTGTTTTAAAAAACGCGACCGAACTCGAAGGAAAACATGTGCTACTCGTCGATGATGTGATTACAACAGGCGCAACACTCGAAGCTTGTGGAAAGATATTGCTCGAAGTTCCAAATATCAAAGTAAGTGTGGCGGCGGCGGCTTGTGCAGGATAAGATATTTTTAGAAGTTCCTTTTTTTAGTTTTCAAACTTAATATCTTTCACGTTTAATTGAAGATTGACTTTTCCTTGCCATTCGTTTTCTTCAATATGGTAACAAATGCTAAAAGGCTGACCGCTCCTAATTTTTTCGTAAAAATCGCCTTTGTGAAACGCAATGCCGGCAAATGACTCGGCAATATTCCAGTTTTGTCTGACGGTAAGTTTTAGGTGTTTATGGTTGCCTACCGCACGCGATTGTCCGGTATCGACAATGTTTGTCGTCTTGAAAGTCGGCGACATGTTTCCCGGGCCGAAAGGAGCAAATTGTTTTAAAATACGTAAAAATTTCGGTGTGATATCGCTGAAATTCAATTCTAAATCGATTTCTATTTCCGGAACCAACATCGTTTCTTCGATGTGTTTTTCGACATAATCGTTGAATCGCTGCTTAAATGCTTCCAGATTTTCTGGCAGCAATGATAATCCGGCAGCATATTTATGACCTCCAAAATGCAACAACAAATCGGAGCAGTGGTCGATAGCATCGTAAATATCAAAATTCTTTATTGAGCGTGCCGAACCTGTGATAACACCGTTTGAGCGAGTCAAAACGATCGTTGGACGGTAGTAAGAGTCTGTCAGGCGCGAAGCAACAATTCCAATGACTCCTTTGTGCCAGTTTTCGTTGAAAATAACGGTGCTTTTTGCCTGTAGCAGTTGTGTATCGTTATAAATCATTAGCGATGCTTCTTCGGTAATTTGTGTGTCGAATTCGCGGCGCGTGTTGTTCAAATCGTTAATTGATTGCGCGAGTTTTTCGGCATGGCTTTTTTTGTCGGCTAACAGAAGGCGCACCGAGTCGCTGGCTTTTTCAATTCTTCCTGCAGCGTTAATTCGAGGTCCAATCATAAAAACCAAATCGCTGATTGTCAGTTCGCGCGTTAACACATTTTGTTCGTTTTCGTCTTCTTCTTCACGACGAAAGACATTCACATGATGCAATACCGCTTCGATTCCCGGTCGTGGATTTTTGTTGATAGCACGTAATCCGTAATAAGCCAAAATGCGGTTTTCGCCGGTAATAGGAACGATATCTGCGGCAATGCTGATAGCGACCAAATCAAGATATTCGTATACCGATTCTATCGGATCGTTCATTTTTAAGGCAAAAGCCGAAATGAGTTTAAAGCCAACGCCACATCCCGAGAGTTCTTTAAACGGATAGTTACAGTCTTCACGTTTCGAATCGAGTACAGCAATAGCATTGGGAAGTTCGTCGCCCGGACGATGGTGGTCGCAAATGATAAAATCAATTTTTTTTTCGTTTGCATATTGAATGCGTTCTATTGCTTTAATGCCGCAATCGAGTACAATAACAAGGTTGAAACCATGTTCGGCGGCATGATCAATTCCTTTTTTCGAAATGCCGTATCCTTCCTGATAGCGGTCGGGGATATAAAATTCGATACGTTTTTTAAAAAACTTTTTCAGATACAAATATACGAGTGCTACGGCTGTTGTTCCATCTACATCGTAATCGCCATAAACAAGAACTTTTTCGTTGCTATGATAGGCGGCAATGATGCGGTCGACGGCAGTATCCATATCTTTCATCAAGAATGGGTTGTGAAGCTGTGAAAGGTCGGGTCTGAAAAAATCTTTGGCTTCGTCGTAGGTAGTAATGCCGCGTTGCGCGAGCAAAATAGCTAGTTTTTTTTCGATTGAAAGGACTTCCGAGAGGTGTTTTACAACGCGCTCATCACTTTTTTCTTTTACAACCCACCGGCTCTCCATCGAACTTTATTTAAGTTGCAAACTTAACAATAAAATTGCTCTTTTTCTACACCGTTTTTTATTTAGAAAATAATTCTTCGTTATACGGCTGTGTTACAATAAAATAATTTGAAAATCTGTTTTTCTTTCGAAATAATATGTTGTTTAGGGGGCTTCTAAAAATTCAAAAGACAAGGCTTGCGACCGAGACAAAAGCGGAGTTTACTTGGCGTAAATGAGTATTTTGACGAGGGAGCGTAACGCAGTATTTTGGATTTTTAGAGGCTACCTTTAAAAGTTCGAACGCATGGCTTCGACCGGATCAAGTCGCGATGCCGACCACGCCGGAACAAAACCTGAAACCAGACCGATGAAACCAGAAACCGAAATGCCCAACACAATATTTTGAATGGATAATATGATAGCAAAATTGCTTGCTGCACTGACAATTACAGCTAAAATAAAAACGATTATCAAGCCAACAACACCGCCCATTACGGACAGAAAAATGGCTTCAAACAAAAACTGAAACAGAATAAAGTAATTTTTAGCACCTAATGCTTTCTGTATTCCGATTTGGTTGGTACGCTCTTTTACCGAAACAAACATGATATTGGCAATTCCAAATCCCCCAACTAATAATGCAAAACTCCCAATTATCCAACCAACGATGGCTACAATACCGAAAAAGCTATCGAAGGTTTGCGAAATGATGTTCATTTCGTTGATTGAGAAATTGTCTTCTTCGGTTGGTTTTTGTTTCCGAATGGAACGCATCAATCCTGTGAGTTCGGCTTTGAAATCGTCAGTCGAAATTTCGGGTTTTGCAACAGCGAGAATAGCCGAACCTATACGACGAAAATTCAATAACTTCCGTGCAAATAGTACGGGTACATATACGGCTTGATCTTCGCCCATATTTACCATGCTTCCTCCTGATTTTTCCATTACACCGATAATGATTGCTTTGTTTCCGAATACTTTAACGGATTTTCCGATAGCATCTTTTTCGGGAAAAAGATTTTCGGCGATGCTCCCACCTAAAATAACAACATTTGCTCCTGTTTGTGATTCGAAATGTGTAAAATAACGTCCGTCGGAAATATTAAAGGATGTTATTTGTTCGTAATCGTGCGAAATGCCGGTCATTGTTGCCGAAAGTGAAACACCTTCATAATTGATAGTTGTGCTATGATCGACCATAAAGGCAAAATGTGCCGCGAGTTGGCTTCGCTGTTGCAAAAGATCCATTTCGTCGAGCGTTGCTTCGGGACGTTGGTAATATTTCCACCAAGGATAATCGCCGCCTGCCGACCAAGGCCATTTTTGAATATACATCACATTGTTGCCCAATGAAGAAATTTCACTTTTTATCGTTCGTTCCAAACTGTCGAAAATCGAAAAAACGGCAATAATCGAAAAAATTCCTATCGTAATGCCTAATAATGAAAGCACCGTTCGTACTTTGTTTGTCGCTAACGAATTTAGAGCGAGTAAGATACTTTCGAACATTAAGCGGAAATAAACCACCATAGGATGATAAAATATAAGTCGGTAAAGGTAGCGATATTATAAAAAATAATTCATATCGCTTGCTTTAATCATCATTTTTTGATATTCTTGCATCTTTAAATCGTTATAAAATTATTCACTTGAAACCGATTAAAACAGCTTTAATATCTGTCTTTTACAAAGACCGACTTGATGAAATTGTTTCACTTTTAAAACAACAGGATGTCCAGATTTACGCTACCGGCGGCACATACGATTTTGTGAAAGCATTAGATGAAAAAGCAAAAACAATCGAAAGTCTTACCGGATACCCTTCGATTTTAGGAGGACGTGTAAAAACATTGCATCCAAAAGTATTTGGCGGTATTTTAGGACGGAGCGCACTCGAATCGGACAAAACCGACATGCAACAATACGAAATTCCGATGTTTGACTTGGTGATTGTCGACTTGTATCCGTTCGAAGAAACAGTTCGAAAAACCGACGACAGCAAACAAATAATCGAGAAAATCGACATTGGCGGCATTTCGTTAATTCGTGCCGGAGCAAAAAATTATGCCGATGTGCTGATTGTTCCTTCGTCTAACTATTACAACGAATTGATTCAACTTTTGAAAGATAAAAAAGCCGCCACATCACTCGAAGATCGCCTACGCTTCGCCACTTATGCTTTCGGCATCAGTTCGTATTATGACAGCACGATTTTCAATTGGTTCAACAAAAATCAAAATAGCGATGCTTTACGTATCTGTTTTGACCAAATAAACAGACTCCGTTACGGTGAAAATCCACATCAAAAAGGCTGTTTTTATGGCGATTTGGAAGCTGTTTTCGAAAAACTTCACGGAAAAGAACTTTCGTACAACAACCTGTTGGATTTAGATGCCGGACTGAATCTTATCAACGAATTTTCGGAGCCAACTTTTGCCATTTTAAAACACAACAACGCTTGTGGATTAGCAAGTCGGGAAACAATAGCGCAAGCTTATACCGACGCTTTAGCCGGCGACCCCGTTTCGGCTTATGGTGGCGTACTTGTTTGTAACCGCCCGATTGATGAAAAAACAGCAACGCTCATCGACCCGCTTTTTTTCGAAATTATCGTGGCTCCTGATTACGAACAAAAAGCATTAGATGTTTTATTTCACAAAAAAAATCGTATTGTTTTGCGTTTGCGCGACGAGGTTTTTCCGACCAAACAATACAAATCGATTCTTAACGGTGTTTTAATACAAGATAAAGATCTTAAAACCGAAATTGCCGACGATTTTAAAACCGCTACAACAACAACACCTTTGGCAACCGAAATAGAAGACCTTATTTTTGCCAATAAAATCGTTAAACACACACGCTCCAATGCCATTGTTTTGGCAAAAAACAAACAATTAATTGCATCGGGAGTAGGACAAACATCGCGTGTTGACGCACTACGGCAGGCTATTGACAAAGCCAAGAACTTTGGTTTCGAATTGGCTGGTGCGGTGATGGCTTCAGATGCCTATTTCCCGTTTGCCGACTGCGTTGAGATTGCCCATAGCGAGGGTGTTACTGCGGTCGTACAACCCGGCGGATCAATTCGCGACAATGACAGCATCGACTTTTGCAATGCAAATGGCATGTCGATGGTGTTTACAGGAACAAGACATTTTAAACATTAATCTGAGTACAAATGGGATTATTTTCATTCTTTAAAAAAGAAATTGCTATAGACCTCGGAACAGCCAACACGGTCATTCTGCATAACGACGTTGTTGTTATCGATCAACCCTCTATCGTTGCCATTGAACGCGATTCGGGAAAAATATTAGCGGTAGGCGAAAGAGCCATGATGATGCATGGGAAAACACACGAAAACATCAAAACCATTCGCCCGTTGCGTGATGGTGTCATCGCTAATTTTCAGGCAGCAGAACACATGTTGCGCGAAATGATCAATATGATCGATTTCAAAACACGTTTTCTGTTTCCTCCTGCACTGAAAATGGTTATTTGTATTCCTTCGGGAATTACCGAAGTGGAAGAACGCGCCGTAAAAGATTCTGCCGAACAAGCCGGAGCTAAAGAAGTCCGTCTGATTCACGAGCCAATGGCTGCCGCTATCGGAATTGGAATCGACGTGCGCGAACCAAACGGAAACATGATTATCGACATTGGTGGCGGAACAAGCGAAATTGCTGTTATCGCTTTAGGCGGTATTGTCAACAACAAATCGATTCGTATTGCCGGCGACGATTTCAATGCTGATATAGAAGAATATATGCGCAATAAGCATAATATGATGATCGGTGAACGCACGGCAGAACGCATCAAAATTGAAGTGGGTTCTGCAATAACCGAACTCGAAACACCACCAGATGAGTGTATTGTTCACGGACGCCACATGTCGAGCGGTATTCCGAAAGAAATAAAAGTCAACTACCGAGAAATTGCCGAATGTCTCGATAAAAGTATTTCGAAAATCGAAACAGCCGTTTTGAACGCATTGGATATGACACCGCCCGAACTTTCAGCCGATATTTTCCGAACCGGAATTTATTTGGCAGGAGGAGGGTCGTTGCTTCGCGGATTAGATAAACGATTACATAAAAAAACGGGTCTTCAGGTGCATATAGCTGAAGATCCATTGCATGCTGTTGCAAGGGGAACAAGTATTGCGTTGAAAAACTTTAACAACTTCTCATTCTTGATTCGGTAATCAAATGCGTTGAATGTTTTGATATGCACAACCTGATTCGATTCTTTCAAAAAAATTATTTCGTATTGCTTTTTTTGCTGCTCGAAATTGTTTCGGTGTTGCTTTTGGTTTCGTATCAACCTTATCATAATCGCATTGCTTCAAGTGTTATGGGCGATTTTGCACATTCGTTTTTGAATATCCGTTCGAATATTGTCGGCTATTTTCATCTGAAAACAGAAAACAAGCGTTTGGTAGAAGAAAATACACACTTGTTAAATTTCATCGAACATAGTCGTCATGACACTTTGAAAAAAGCAGGGCAAACAGATTCTATTTTTACATTTATTCCGGCGCGTGTCGTAAATATCACAACACATTATCGAACAAATTATATTGTCATCAACAAAGGTACGGAAGACGGTATCGAACAAAATATGGGAATTATTTCGTCGGAAGGAGTCGTAGGAATTATTACTGATGTGAGCAAGCATTTTGCTACAGCGATGAGTTTGTTGCATAAACAAATTCATGTGAGTGTTCGATTTAAAAACAACCATCATCTGGCGCAAGTTCAATGGGAAGGACGCAATCCGGAAATTGGCATTATTAGGCATATTCCGACACATCTGACACTTCTCGAAGGCGATAGTGTTGTTACAAGTGGCAATTCGTTTCTTTTTCCGGAAGGTGTTTTAGTTGGGACAATCAAAAAACTAATCACTTCGGAAAACGAAGACTTGAACGCCGCAACCATTCGTTTTGCAACCGATTTTAACTCCTTGCGACAGGTATATGTGTTAAAAAACACGTTTCGTTCGGAGTTCGATTCATTAATCAATAAGCAACGACATGAAGAATAGCTTTTTTTTGAACAGCATCCGTTTCGTTGTCTTGTTGCTTTTTCAAGTGCTTATCTTGAATCATATTCGTTTGAATGGCTTCATCAATCCTTATGTGTATATTTTGTTTATTTTGCTGTTACCCTTAAATATTTCCGGATGGCTTTTATTGATTTTAGGTTTTTTTACAGGACTTTCGGTCGATCTTTTTATGGGAACACCCGGTCTGCACGCCGGAGCAACTGTTTTTATGGCATTTATGCGCCCAACGATTATTCGAGTTTTGAGTCGCGGAAAAGATTTAGAAAAAATCGTCGAACCGTCAATAAATACGATGGGAAGTTCGTGGTTTTTCTTTTATTCGTTGTTTCTTGTTTCGCTGCACCATATCGTGCTTTTCTTTTTCGAAGCATTTAATATGAATCAGCTGGGCGATACATTGCTTCGAATTGTAGCAAGTATTCCTGTTTCCGAAATTTTTATCTTATTGATCGTGTATTTTTTTCGGTCGCAGAAGAAATCGTAATTGAAAAAGCCTAAAAAACACATACTTAAAAATAAAATAGTTTAGCTTTGTAAAAAATATTTTACCATGAAAAAAATCATCACACTCGCAGCAATTGTTCTGATAGGACTTTGTTCCTGCACAAACAAAAATGTACAAGTTCAAGTAAACTTGGATAATGCCGAAAACAAAATGGTTTATCTGAATCAAACTATAAATGAACAAAACAAAGTTGTTGATTCGGCTCGAATCGAAAACGGGAAAGCAATCCTTAAAACGCAACTCGCACACGAACCGGAAAGACTATTCGTTCTGATTGACGGTATAAGAGGAAATATTCCATTTTTTGCCGAAAACAACATTACCGTAACCATCACCGGCGATGCCAAAAATATACGCGAAATTATAGTATCAGGCTCTAAAGCACAAGATTTGCTAAACGACTTCGATGCATCATACCAAGTTTTCGATAAACAAATTCGCGAGCTTTATTCACTTTTTCCCGAGGAAGAAACAGCCGAAACAAAAGCCTTGATCGATTCGTTGACAGCTGTTCATGAAGAAATATCCGAACAAAAAGAGGCGTTTTTAACCCATTTTTTGAAAGAAAATTCTCAAAACGTTGTCGCTCATTTTCTTTTGCTTCGCAATTTGCACGGTTATGACCTTGAACAACTCGACGAATTGGTTTCCGGTTTCGGAAACAATTTGCCTTCGTTATACCTGACAATGCTGCAAGAATATGTTGAAACGTTGAAACGTGTCGATATAGGTCAGCCATACATTGATTTTACGATGAACGATCCTGAAGGTAATCCGATTACATTGGCATCGCAAGTTGGAGCGAAACTTTTGTTGGTCGACTTTTGGGCTTCGTGGTGTGGTCCATGTCGTGCCGAAAATCCGAATGTCGTTGCTGTTTACAATGATTATAAAGACAAAGGATTCAGTGTGTTTGGTGTTTCTTTCGATGCCGAAAAAGAAGCGTGGATAGGAGCAATCGAAAAAGATCAGTTAACTTGGAATCATGTTTCAGACCTTCAAGGTTGGAACAATGCTGCCGGAAAATTGTACGGAATAAGAAGTATCCCGCAATCGATTCTTTTAGACGAAAATGGAATAATCATTGCGAAAAACCTAAGAGGAGAAGATCTTCGCAGTAAAGTAGCGGCGGTATTAGATTAGATTGATGGTGTGTTATTTGAACTAAAAAAAGCCGAATGATAGATGTTCGGCTTTTTTTGTAGTCCTAGTAGGACTCGAACCTACATTTAAAGTTTAGGAAACTTCCGTTCTATCCCTTGAACTATAGGACCTTTTTGAAAGCGGCAAAAATAATGAATTTTGTTGAAGGCATTGCCGTTACAAATACACGGAATCAAAGTTAGAGTTTGAAATAGAACGTGCTTCCTTTTCCGAGTTCGGATTCAAAAGTTAATTCTCCTTCTAAAAATTCGGCAATAGACTTGCCAAGTGCCAAACCAAGTCCTGTTCCTTGTGTGAAAGTATCTACTTTATAAAAACGTTTGAAAATCGACGCTTGTGACGCTTCAGAAATTCCAATTCCAGTGTCTTTTACATAGAAAACATGTCTTTCGTCTTCTTTTTTATATCCGATTGTGATGCTGCCTTTTTGGGTAAATTTTAGGGCGTTTAAAACAAGATTTGTTATCAACAGATTGAAATATACCAAATTCGTGTCGATCCAAACTTCTTTTTCTTCAAAGTCTTTAATCACGCTTACAAGTTCTTTGTTTATTCTAAAAAGCGCGTTTTCAGCGATGTTCGACAAAATGCCGATTGCATCGAAGCGTGATTGCATTTTTGCTACATTTCCCGAATCGATTTCCGAAAGTTTCAATACATTTTCGATAATGTCAATCAACAGGGTGTTGTTTGTTTGAATAATTTTAGAAAAAAGATACCGATCTTCGGGTATTTGATTGTCGACTAGTATTTCTGAAAAACCAATAATAGCGTTTAGTGGCGTGCGAATTTCATGACTAATATTGGCTAAAAACTCTTTCATTTCGGCATTCATTAGTTCGGCTTCTTGTTTCGCTATTTCTAGTTTGGCTTCGTGTTGTTTTTGTTTTGTGATGTCGATACAGAGTTCTACAATTAGTTTCCGCTCCGGCATATTGAATATGTGGAGTAAAAACCAGTTTTCTTGACCATTTTGTGTTATTAAAACTTCTCGTTTCAGATGTTGTTGACTTTCGGTAAACTGAATGTTTCGAACAAAGTTCTGAATAATTGTGCGGTCGTCTTTCCGAAAGTTTTTATAGCTTGGTGGGAAAGAGGCGTTGCTGTTTCCCATCATCACATTCCATTTCGAAGAAGCGTATCCCTTGTTTGTGTTGATGTCGTAAAATAAAAGTCCAATCGACGCTGTATTGAAGACAAATTCTAATAAATCCATTAAAGATTCTTTTTGTTTTTGTTCTGTTGATACGGGCGTGGTGTCGATAGAAATAAATATAAATCCTTTGTCGTCAATTGGTTTAACGATGAATTGAAATGTTTTTGCGTTGATGTTCTTTAATTCAATGTCTTTAAAAATAGCGTGTCCGGTTTTTAATTGTGCTCGTTCACGAGTTGTTAAAAATGGTGCTTCGAAAATATTTTGACAGGAAAATTCCTCGTTATAATCAAATTTTTGTATGTTTTCGTTTAGATTGCTTTTGTGTAGGGAGCCGTCTTTTTCATACAGCATAAAATGGATTGCGCTGTAGTTATAGATGAGCTGTAGGTTATGATATAAATTTTTATATCGATAAAAGCCGTTTATGAGTTTTTTGTTGTATGATCGTTGGCGCAACGCAAAAATCACAGCCGCGACAATAATTGCGAATGTAATGAGCCCAATCATCGTGTGTGTTTCGTATTTTTTAAAGAAAGGAAGCGGCAGGTTGTAAAAAACAACATGCGGCAGGCTTTCGGCTTTTTTCGTCATACGGAGTCGGTCGACGATTGTTTTGTCTAAAAATACGTTTCCTTGTTTTATTTCGCGAAACGGAATGGTGTAAACAGTTTTTTCGGCAAGTGCTTTGTTTATTAAAGCAATGGTGTTTGTTACAATTGAATCGTCTTCGAGGTAGTAACCACCAACCATAAATGTTTCATTTTCAGATTTTGAACGGTTTGTGAGCGAAAAAACAGGTGCGATTTTAGTGTGCTGAAATAGCGAATCAATTGTGTTTTCGCTATATTTGCTAAAATAAGCATCAATATTGAATGAATACGTCAAAAATACTTTTCCTTTGACCGGATGTGTCATTAAATAAAACAGCGAATCGGTATTGATGTTTTTGAGGTGTTTAACGGACGTAAACCGAACATCGGGAAGTGTTTTAGGTATTTCTTGTTCTAATTTTCGGCGCATATAATCCGTTGTGTAAAAGCCTTCATCGATAAAAACAATTTCGTTTACTTTAGGATAGAGTGTTTTGATTAGTTCTAAATTTTCTTTTATTAGAGGCGGCGTTTTGACACCTGTTAGATTGTAATGCCTTTCGAAGACAAAAATTGTATCTATCTGGAAAATCGTATCTATTTTGATTAATTCTAAACTTTCTTTTGCTGGAGGAGGTGTTTTGGTACCCGTTAGATTATGTCTTTCGAAGACGAAAGACGTGTCCTGCTTGAAAATCGTATCTATATGGAAAACAGTATCTATTATGTACTGATAATTTATTTCAGGAACTTGTTGAAGGTCTTCTTTTAAGATGAGCACTTTTGTGCTGACCCGATTTTCGGGCGGGCATAAATTAGAAAAATCGGTGTTTGGTAAAACAGGCCAATTTTTTTCAATTACCGAGTCCGATACATCTGTCCAAATAACAGGAATATCAATCCATTGTTTTGGTATATTGGCACATGAGATTTGATAAAAAAGAAACGATTCGTTTCCAAGAAAAATAATCACATCAGGAATTATTTTTCCTTCGAAAATGTCGTTCCAATTTATACGCTGAAAAAAATGGTCTGCTTGTTGACCGAAAAGAGAGTGGAAAGCGTGTCGGAGCGAGAAGAAATAACTCGGTGCATCGTGTTCTTCTGCTACTCCAAAATTTCGAGTGTGGATATATGCGTTAGGGTATTTTTCGCGTAATTGTTTTTCTATTTTTTGTACGATGCTATTGCTCCACGTTTCGCTTGCAGCAAATGAGTTTATAACAACAATGTCTAATCGCGCTTTGTTGAGGGTGTCGAAATCTTGTTGGGTGTTTCCAACAACAAAAGTTGTCAGAAACAAAAAAAAGTATATGATAGAACTTATTTTTTTCATGTGTTATTTTTCGATTTCTTCACTTTTTATTTTTGCTTTTTCAACGGTTTCGTGTATGAGTTTCAGCAAAATTTCGTTATTCTGTTGGAGAATTTTGTTGTATTGGTTTTTGTCTTTTTTGTTTTCCGAATTGATAATTAGCCCTGAGTATTTAATAATATGGTCGAGAGGCATGCGAATGTCGTTTTTCAGGTTGGCAACAAATTCGTTTTTCAAGCGGTCTGATTCTTTTGCCTTTCGCAAGAGCGATAGTAGTTCCTGTTCTCTGGCTATCAACTCGTCAATGTTAATACATAATCCCACAAATTGGATAAAGCCCTGCTTAGAAGTATGGATTCTTTGTTGAGAAACAAAACGTAGCCAGTGTGCTTTACCTTGGTTTTCGACTATAATGTTTTGGTCGAAATGTTTGGCTTTTTTTTGTGTCGCTTCGTTCCAAAAAGTTTGAATTTTTACAACGTCTTCATGGCGCACGTTGCTAAAAATTTCGTCGAACGGCGTATCTTCTTTTATTCCCAGATTTTTATACCAGGCTTTTGATGCATATCCTGTTTTTGATACAAAATTATATTCGGAAACACCTAATTCGACTGCGTTGATAGCAAAATCAAATATACTTGATAATAAGTCAGCTTCTTTTTTCTCGCGTTCTAAATCTGTTTTATCAATGATTATAGCTAAAATATTTTCGTTTATAGATCCTTTTTCTGGTATTTTTCGGAAAATAATTTGGAAAAATGAGCTATTTAAATCAAGCGGAACAATCACTTCGTCGTTGTTTGCTAAATCTTTTTTTAGATTGTTGTTAAACAAGTCTGTTTCAAACAGATTAAACTTTTTCTGACGTTCGAAATCCATAACGTTGAAAATTAAATCAGATTCCGAATTGCGATTAATAACATTTCCTTTTGCATCGAAATGAATGATTCCGACGGGAATATTATCATATATAATCTGAAACAGGGTGTAGAGTTTTTTGTACTCATCGTGCGATTTCAGAAGTTTTAGTTGGTAACGTTTGGCAAAATAATGAATGATTACAAAGGCAAATGCAATAATAAGGGCTATTGTAATAGTAGTGAGTGTGCGTATGTTGCGAACAAAAAATGAAGGTGGCTTGTTTATAAATTCAGTATCGTCCAACATTTTTGCTTTGCCCAACAAACCGAATCGTTCTAAGGCGGTCTTGTTTAAGTAATGGTGGTTGTTGTTTAAATATTCAAAAGGAATATTGTTTGGGTTTTCTCCGTTTCGGATTTTCATCAACAAATCAGCAACTTTTAGGGCGTAGTCGTTTTGTTGCGAATAAAAGCCTCCTACAACGAAATCGTTATTCGGACGATGATCATTAAACGTAAAAACGGGTACATTTGTTTGTTTTGGTTGGTACGACTGTGTCAAAACAGCTGTTTTTTCGGGTAAATTGGTTAATGCTTTGTTGATCGAATCGGCGTTTAATACGGTTTCGCGAATCACATTTAATTTGATGTCTGAGAAAAATGTCACCAAATCGTTTTTAAGGAGAAATAATGTATATTCGTCTGAATAATTTCCCGTCGAAATATAAGTAAGTTCTTTAACATCAGGTATTAATGTTTTTATCATTTCGATAGTACGGGTTGTGTTGTTCGGTTTATAAATTCCCGTAACGCGAAGATGCCTTTTCGAATTAACGATAGGTATCATATCGTCGTTTTCAAATTTATTTTTCTTATAAAAAGCGTTGTAATCGTTTAAAATCATTGGTCTGGTGCCACAAACGATAATAGGTATCGTATCCCATCTTTGCCGTAAATTCATGATACGGTAAAACATCCAGGCTTCTTCGCCAATAAAGATTAGAGTCGATGGAATTATTAAATCGCGTTTGGCTCGTCCTTTTGAAAAAGCGGCTTGCATTCCCAATCGTTCTGAAATAAACGATTCTCGCGAACCAATATCGGCGTATGTTATGCGCATAAAAATATTGGGATCGGCTTTTTCAAGTTCTTTTTGAATTTCTTTTGCGACCGAACTTGCCCAATAATTGTTGTAGCTGTACGAACTGAAAATCATCACAAAATTTTCTTGCGTAAGTCCTTTTCGTTCATGCGGAGTGCTTTCTGCTACACTGGTAATAGCAACCAAACTCGTTTGAATAAAAATTAAAAAACAAATAAGTTTTTTCAACATCTTCATAAAATGAAGTTTAACTACGTCTACAAAAATAATGATTTATCTCAAATTAAAGATCACTTACGGTCTTATATTTTTTTGATTTTTACAATCACGCAAGTTACAATTTTTTTGGTTTTCCGCGCGTATATTATCAGTAAAGATTCTTGTTATTTCTGCAATGTGTAATTTGCGCTCCTTCCGCCTTCTTTTTCTTGTTGTAAAATTCCTTTTTCTATTAAGTCTTTAATATCGCGCAACGCTGTGTCTGAAGATGTTTTGGTGATTTTTGCCCATTTTGAGGAAGTCAGCTTTCCAAAGAAATCTTCAAACAAGTTGTTTATCATTAAGCGTTGTCGCTCGTTTAGTTTGGTGTTTTTATGTTTTTCCCAAAAGTTTGCTTTGCGAAACACTGTTTTGAGAACACTTTCCGTATTTATCAACGAGTTTTTCAAACAATTAAGGAACCAATTCAACCAAAGCGTTATATCAGCATCTCCATATTGAGTTTTTTCTAGTGCCGAATAATACTTTTTCCGCTCTTTCAAAATCTGATTAGACATGCTGTAAAATCGTTGCGAACTTCCATCGCTACGAGCCAATAACATATCGGAAATGGCTCTTGCAATACGTCCGTTTCCATCGTCAAAAGGGTGAATTGTAACAAACCACAAATGTGCAATAGCAGATTTTAAAACTGCATCAATTTTAGATTTTTTATTTACCCAATTTATAAATTTGTCCATTTCCGGTTTCACATTTTCAGCCAAAACTGCTTCAAAATGAACTTTTTCATTACCTAACATCCCCGAAACTATCTGCATTTCGCCTGTGCGATATTTTCCAACTTCAATTTTGTACAATCCGCTTCTTCCGGACGGAAAAAGGGCAGAATGCCAGCCGAAAAGTCGGTCTTCACTCAACTCCTGCGTGTAATTTTGAGTAGCGTCAAGCAACATTTCCACAACTCCCTCTACATCTCTGTTCACAAAAGCTAATCCGCCCATTTCCATTCCTAACCGCCGAGCAATGGATGAACGTACTTGTTTTTTATTGAGTTTTTCTCCCTCTATTTCAGATGATTTCATAATGTCAAGCGTCAAAGTTTCAAGCATTGCTTCCGATTTTAAAGAAAATCCCAAAGCGTTCATTGTTCCAGAAAGTTTGCCTTGCAAATTATGAACTTCACCAAGTACAACAGCAATTTTGCTGTAATCCCAAGTAAAATTTGTCCAATTTTTGCGTTGATAAATATATTTTGACATAGCAAATAAATTTTATGCAAAGATATAATTTATTTTCCGCATTTTTTGCGGCGAATAAACCGTTTTTTTACCGCATTGCTCAACCAGAATGTCGCCCGTGCTTTGTTGCTAACGTTGGATGCTGTGCAGGGTCAACTGAGAATTTTTTTTCTGTCTGATGAAATACTTTTTGATAATTCTTCGTAAAAACTTTTCGGCAAATAAACATTTTCAATTTCTTCATCTATTACAACTTTGAACAACGGCGCAATTTCTTTTGCGGTAAAACCTGCAATACCACAACCGATTTCCGTTACGAGAAATTTTAGTTCGGGGTGCAACTTGGTAAATGACAAAAAATCATCTATATATGG
Organism: Lentimicrobiaceae bacterium; assembly: GCA_031262365.1. Classification (GTDB taxonomy): domain Bacteria; phylum Bacteroidota; class Bacteroidia; order Bacteroidales; family F082; genus JAISHW01. Next base: position 12,046 of record JAISHW010000010.1, on the reverse strand, counting down.
TTTTATAGTTTCTACGCCGCCTTGCATTGTTGGAATGGCGTAAGTTTGTCCTTGCAAACCGACACCTTGTCCCCAAACTGCGCCCCATTTCATCGCTAACGCGGCGGCTCCGCCGCCGGTGGCACCTTACGGATTTTTGGTATAATGAACAAAAATTAGGCTATTTTTAAGACGTTTTGTCCACATCGCCGAAAAAACTAAAAACATTACACGTTAACTGCTGGTGTTTGTGCGTTAGACTTAATCTTCGTTTTTAAATGCTTTGAATACTGTATAATAATAGCCATCACCGGCTGAATGATTTTCCTTATAAATATTATCCATAGCAGTTGTTAAATCTGCTTCCCATATAAAAGTTTCGCCTGCTGACAAAATAAAAGTTTTTGTTTTTAAAAGATAAGGTTTAGGTTGCTCGCCTCTTGAAGATTCAGATTGTCCTTTTATACTACGCCAACACTCTGCCTCAATAGTTACAGCAAATCTATTTAGATTTTTAAACTCAAACCCATAGATTCTTCCAGAATCATATCCTTGACAGGCGGCATAACAAACCATACGAGTTGCAACACCTTTGACTTCTTTCACTTGTGCAAAAATCAATGTTGTACTTGCAAGTATAAGCATACTTGTTAAAAAAAATACTTTTCTCATTTTAATATCCCTAATTTGTGTCGGGCGCAACTTTTAATTTTCCTGCTCTGACGGCTTCACAGGTCTTGCCACTTTTACGTTGTCGTCCCCTAGTCGCACTTTTCGGTGGTGGCGCGCACTAGAGCCACCCAACTCACAAATATACGCGCTTTTATGTTTTCTTTACAAAAAAACAAAAAACATTAATTTACAACAACATATCCGTTTTTAACCGATTACAAACGACTATATACGTATGTACTCGTTATTTATACGACTTTGTTTTTGGGGGCGTGGTACTTTTGCCTCGTCGGTTCGAAACAACGACCGATAAAATAAAAGTAAAACTTAAAAATTTAACGTCATGTCAACAATGAGAAATTCGGTTCAGTTAATTGGCCGCCCGGGAAACGACCCAGAAGTGAAAACATTTGAAAACGATCGTACAGTGGCTCGTTTTACGCTTGCAACAAACGATTATTATTACAATCAAAAAGGCGAACGCATCGACGATACGCAATGGCACAACATCGTAGCGTGGGGGAAAATTGCCGAAACAGTACAGAAATTGGTCAAAAAGGGCAAACTTATCGCCATTGAAGGCAAACTGACCAATCGCACGTGGGAAGATAAAGACAAAAAATCACATCAGATAACAGAAATTATTCTGAACGAGATTATTACACTTGAAAAAGATAAAGGGATTCTCTAAAGAATAAGGTTTTTGTTGTAAAAACATAAGAAAGTCCTGTTTCGAGTGTATTGAAGCAGGGTTTTCTTATTTTTTCCAGAAATAAGGAGAAAACAAAATTAAAACCGTAAATAGTTCCAACCTTCCAAGCAGCATCAAAAAACCTAAAGTCCATTTTGCGGCATCAGGCATGAAAGCAAAACTCTCTACCGGACCAACATCACCAATTGCAAGACCAATATTTCCAACACTCGAAATAGAGGCACCAATCGCTGTTTCGAAATCGAGTCCGAAAGCCGAAAGACCAATCACGCCAACCACAAAAGTCAGAATATACATCGAAAAAAACGCCATTATTTTGTAAATAATTTCCATCGGAACAGTGCGACCATTCAGTTTTACAGGAAGTACGGCATTCGGATGTATTGAGCGACGCAATTCGGCTCGAGAATTTCTAATCAACAAAAGCGGACGAACTATTTTCATGCCTCCCGAAGTAGATCCGGCGCAACCGCCAATAAACATTAACACAACAATAAGCATCCAAAAAATAGGAGGCCAAAGAAGGTAATTTGTTATAGCATAACCTGTTGTGGTAAGTATTGCGGTTACCGTAAACAAACTCTCGCGAAATGCGGTTTCGAAATTTAAATTGCCGGCAATAATCAATCCAATTGCAATGATGAGCGTAAATACACCTATAATTGTAAGATACATCCGGTATTCTTCGTTGTGAAATATTTTTTTAAATTTAAGGTGCAAAGCAAAATAATGCAAAGCAAAATTTGTTCCGGCAAAAATCATGAAGAAAATAATAATGTATTGCGAATAAACCGAACATGAAGCGATACTGTTGTTGTAAATCGAAAAACCGCCCGACGACACTGTTGTCAACGCATGACAAATCGAATCGTACAAAGGCATGTCGCCAATACAAAGTAAACCAATTTGCGCTAACGTAAAAACGATGTAAATAGCCCAAATGCGTTTGGCTGTAACTGTAATACGCGGGTGTAGTTTGTCGTAAGTAACACCCGGCATTTCGGCAATATATAGTTGAAATCCACCAATTCCCAAAAACGGCAAAATAGCAACCGTCAACACAATAATTCCAATACCTCCAAGCCATTGTGTCAGGCTTCGCCAATACAAAATATCTTTTGGAAGTGCCTCTATATCAATTAAAATAGTCGATCCTGTTGTTGTGAATCCGGAAATTGTTTCGAAAAAAGCATCGGTAAAACGTGGAATCGATTCGCTGATAAGATAAGGTAACGAACCAAAAAGCGTAAAAACAATCCATACAAGAACAACGGTAATATAACCATCGCGTTTGCCGATTTCTTTTTTCACTTTACGATTGAACAAAAACAAGACAAAACCCGTCGAAAAAGTAATCAACGAAGAAAGTGGCATGGTGTAACAATCATAGCCACAGTAAATAAACGTAATCGGTAACGCGCTAAGCATGAACAAACCTTCAATCATCAATAAAATTCCGATAATGCGGGCAATGATGCTGTAGTTCGTTTTTGTAACAAAACTATTCATTTCTTTGTAATTAAACGAAAATCTTTTCAATTTTATGTATCGATTGTGGCAGTGCAAGTACCACCACTTTGTCGCCTGCTTCAATCTGGAAATCGGCGAGAGCAATATAACTTTCGTCGTTTCTGACAATGCCGCCAATAATAGCACCTTCGGGTATTTTCAGGCGGCTGATAGGGCGTTTGGTAACGTCCGATCCGGGTTGTGCCACAAGTTCGAGTGTATCGGCTTGAATTCCCCTAAGGAAACGCAGCGAAGTTACTTCAGCACCCATTGTGTAACGCACCATGTGACTTGCTGCAATCAGTTTTTTGTTAATAATTGTATCTATTCCGATGTTTTGTGAAATATCGATGTAATTAATGTTTTCGACTAAAGCAATCGTTTTTTTTACGCCACTCGAACGCGCTTGAAGGCAAGTTAAAATATTTGTTTCGGTGCTGTTTGTTACCGCAATGAAAGCGTCAATATTGCCAATATCTTCGTCTTCGAGCAGGTTAATATCTGTTGCGTCACCGTTGATAATCAAAGTTTTATCAAGAAAATCTGTTAAAGAAAGACAACGTTCTCTATCTTTTTCAATTAATTTTACATCAATCAGATTTTCGAGTCGTTTGGCTGTAATACGTCCTACGCGACCGCCGCCGATAATCATTGCGCTACGAATATTTACTGGTGTTTTTCCGCTAAGCGTAAGCAAATCTTCGATGGCTTGTGATTTGGTAATGATGTAAGCCAAATCGCCTTCGCGAAACACATCTTTGCCTCTCGGAATGAATGTACGACGATGACGATGAATAGCTAAAGCTCTAAAATCGAGGTGTTTATATTCCTTGAATACATCGTCTAACGACATGTTTAAAACTTTTGCTTTATGGTCGAGTTTTATCATGAAAACTTGCAGTTTGCCTTCCGAAAAATCAAAAACTTCGGTTGCGGCAGTTTGTTCAAGCAGTGATATAATTTCCTGTGCTGCAATATCTTCAGGAGAAACCAATGTGTCGATTCCTAATTCTTGATAGGTGCGTCTATTTTCAGGACTCAAATTTTCCATTGTGTTGATGCGCGCAATGACTTTTTTAGCTCCTAATTTTTTAGCTAAAATAGTCGTCAACAAATTGATGTGTTCATCGTGCAAGACCGAAATTACCAAATCGGCATGGCGTACATTGGCGCGTTGAAGTGTTTTGATCGAAGTAGAATCTCCGGTAATAGCCATCAAATCGGTATGTGATTCGACCATTTTAATCAAATCTTCGTGTGGATCGACAATTGTGATATTGTGATTGCTATCAACGAGGGCTTCGGCTAAATACAAACCGACTTCGCCATCGCCTGCTATTATAATATCCATCGTTAATGTTTTATTTCAAAAATAATTTTGTTTCCAACTGGCAAACGTAATGAAAATAACGAGTGATTTAGAAATTAAATTGATCACGGGCTTTTTCCGATGCAATTTTCTTGTTGAAAACCTTGTGATATTTTACCATTAATTTCGGAATTTATAATTTGTTCGCCGGTTCCGAAATCGATAATGATAGCTCCTTTTGCGGCAATCAATTTCGAGTTGCTGCCGTATTTTTCTATTTACCAAATGTTATGATGTATTCGTATAAAAGGAGCTTCTAAAAAACAAGAGCGAACCTTTCGGTTCGCTCTTACTCATGAAAAATTTAATTAAATTAAGTGTAATATTAGTCAACCAAAGCTTTAAATTCGGCGTTGTTATTGAATTTAATGAATTCGCGGTCGTTTTTGGCTTGTGCTTTATACGCTACATTCATTTTGATTGCTGTTGCCAAACTTTCGTAAAGTTTCGAAGCGTTGTTTGTGCGAGCAGCAACAATAGCTTTCAAGTAGTTTACTTCTGCTGTGTTAGGAGCGCGGTTAAGCGTTTTTTCAGCTGCAGTGTAATCTTTATTCAATGTTTGAGCTAAAGCCAAGTTATATAAATCGTAGTCGTAGTTACCCATTTGTGAAGCCGCCGTAGCGTAATCGCCTTTGTAAATATTCAGAACACCCATGTTGTAGTTTACATCAGCACCTAAAGCTTTAGCTTGGTTGAAATTCTTTTCTGCTTCTGCATAATTGCCTTCGTAGAATGCAACAACGCCTAAGTTGTTATAAACTTCTGCTGATTTAGCATCTGCTTTCAGAGCTTGTTCTAATAAAGCTTTTGCGGCGGCAGTATTTCCTTGTTTTAATTCGACCTGAGCGGCATTGATTTTAGCTTTTGCACAATTTGGATATACACGCATTGTGTTTGCATAAATTGCCTTTTGTGTATTAAGGTCGTTCGTAAGTGTTGCTGCATAAAGCAATTCAGGGCATTTTAATTCACTTGGATTTTCGATTGCTAAACGGGCTAATTCTGCATCTGTGTGTTTAGGTTCGAACGTGTTTACATTAACGATAGCGCGACGAAGAGCCGGAAGGATGTCTTTTTCTAATTCGGGATAGATCGAGATCATGTTTCTGATTTCTTGTTCGCGGTTTGCTGCGTTTGCCGAACGAATAACATTCAAGATTGCCTTTTTGTCTTTAATGTTCGATGCTTCAACAGCTTGCATGAATCCGTTCCAATCAGGACCATTTCCTTTTGTGTTGAACGTAATGTCGTTTGCATTTTTGAACGAAGTGTTTACTTTTTTGTCGCGTGCTAATTTATTCAATTCATTTTTTGTGTATTTAGCTGCTGCTTGAGCTCTTCTATTTGATAAACCTTCATTGAAAGTTTCTTCTCCTTCAGGAGATGCCCAGCCTTCGATTGTTACATCTTTAACTTCGTATCCGTTTTTAATATCGTTATTCATTCCTGCCAAAGCAGCTTTGTTGTCGCTTTGTTTGTTCAAAGGAAGATTCCAGCTAAGGTCGGCTTGATTTACTTGGAAATAAATGTCGCCTGTTCCGGTCAAAACAGTAACTTTTTCATATCCGTCAGGAGCAGCAGTCGGATTCAAACTGTTATTGGCAATTCGTTTCGAAGTGTTGATGACACCATCAGCTAATTTAGTAGGGTTCGCTTGGATGTATTTTTCTTTTTCTTTTATGACTTGTCTGTTCGGATGAATTTCTGTTTTGTGTGTATAGAATAATGGTTCTACATCTAATTCACTTACATTCATGTTTTCGTTGTAAGGAACTTCGCAAGTATACGTGTATTTACCGCCATTACGATAGCTAATCATCGTGGCATCACCACTAACATCTTCACCTTTAAAGTTTACCGTGCAGAATTCTACTTCTGTGCCATCATTACATTTCAATACAGGAGTAAAGTTCATGACTGCTTTTTTGTGGAAATATTTTGGAGGGAAGTTGATTTCGATAGTAACCGGCACTTTATCACCTTTTTCTTCTAGAGGATCAGGAGTAACTTTCATGGTTACTTTTCCGTCTTCGAAATCTTTTGCCATCGATCTCAATGTGCCGCCACTCTTGTTGAATTTATAACGAACACCTAAGTTAATGGTACTAAAAATATCGTTTTTAACTTCCATCTTACCGTTTGCTTGACCATCAAGATAGTCTGTGTCGGCATAGACCATTGTGTAGTCGGCATATACGTCCCATTTTGGGTGTAAATTGAAGTTTAATTCAGCACCAACAGGAACCGTCATTACAATTTTTCTGTCGCCGATACCATCGCCCGGATGGTTATCTTCTCCTTCATTTTTGTTTTCGTATCCCCATTTATATATTTTATCAGGATCGGATTTATGATACATTTCTGATCTGTAATGAATTTGTCCGACACCGATGTGAGGAATTACATTGAATAATCTGTCTGATCTATAAGGAGAAAAGACATTTGACATGTTAAATGTCAAATTCAAATTTGCACCAAAGTGGTCATAGCTTTTAAGGACAGCCGGTTCGAATACTTTTCTGTCTTTCTCTCCTTCTAAACCTGCCATCTCAATTTTTGCGTTGATGCCTAATACGCCACCAAATTGATAACCAATACCAAAACGACCATTGAATTTAATGTGGTCGAAATCAGGGGCAAATCCATAGCGAGCCAAATCGCCATGAAAGTTACTAATACCACCGTCAGCCATAATGTAGAAATAACGGTCTGCTTTTTGACTGAATACAGTCGCTGGTAAAATTGCAATTAAGGCAATCAATACCAATTTCGAAATTGTAAAATGCTTCTTCATAATAATGTGTTTAAAATGAATTTTCTTATTGTTTACTTAGTTTAATTCAAACGTAAATTATTATTTTTAACTCTAAAAATCACTCTTAACAAGTTAAGAACTTGCAAAAGTATTAATTATTAACCATCTTGCAACGAAATAGAAACAAAATATTTATTAAAAAGTTCATTTTTTATTTCTCATCATACCTTTTTACGCCTATTTTTTCAAAAAGTTTCCACATAACGATGCCTGCACATACCGATACGTTGAGCGAATGTTTGGTTCCTTCTTGTGGTATTTCTATTGCACCATCACACAGCTCAAGCACCTTGTCATCTACTCCATCTATTTCATTTCCAAATATATAAGCTGATTTTTCGATCGGAACAAACTTATTTAATAAGGTGCTTTTATCTGTTTGTTCAACAGCAAAAATGGTATATGAATCGGCTTTTAAAAAATTTATAGCTTCTTGTGTTGTTGAAAAATAGCTCCACGACACACTTTCGGTGGCTCCAAGTGCTGTTTTTTGTATTTCGCGATGTGGAGGGCAAGCCGTAATACCACATAAAAAAACTGCTTCGATACGAAAAGCGTCGGCCGAGCGGAAAACAGAACCGACATTGCTCAACGAACGAATATTATCCAATACGATAACAACAGGCATTTTTCCAACTCGTTTATAACTTTCAATATCAATTCGTTGTAGTTCTTCTGTTTGTAGTTTTCGCATACATTTTTTTGATGCAAATTTAAAAATCATTAAAACACCTGCCTTTCAAAAATGCTTTTGTTTTTGGGTGTCATCATTTACTCAGAGTCCGTATATTTGCTTTTGAGAAAAATCAAGAAAAACATGTCGGAAGAGAAGCAAAAGCCCGTCGAAACACCTTTAATGAAACAATACAACGCATTCAAAGCAAAGTATCCAGATGCGATGTTATTGTTTCGCGTAGGCGATTTTTACGAAACTTTCGGTCAAGATGCGATTAAATCTTCCGAAATTTTAGGAATCGTATTGACAAAAAGAGCCAACGGTTCGGCACAACACATCGAATTAGCCGGATTTCCGCATCATTCGCTCGATACGTATCTTCCAAAGTTGGTCAAAGCCGGACAAAAAGTGGCTATTTGCGAACAACTTGAAGATCCGAAGTTGACAAAAAAAATTGTTAAACGCGGTGTTGTCGAATTGGTTACGCCGGGTGTTTCGTACAACGATAATGTACTCGAACAAAAAGAAAACAATTTTTTAGCCGCCATTCACCTCGATGCAGCAACTTCCGGAGTCTCATTTCTGGATATTTCTACCGGAGAGTTTTTTCTCGCACAAGGAAACCAAGAATATGTAGACAAGCTTTTACAAAGTTTTAACCCGAGCGAAATCATTATTCAACGTAACAAACGAAAAGAATTTACAGCGCATTACGGCGACCGTTTTTATTTGACGGTTTTCGACGATTGGGTTTTTTCGGAAGATTTTGCCAACGAAATACTTACGCGTCATTTCAAAACAACATCGCTCAAAGGATTTGGTGTCAACGAATTGCCCAAAGGTATTATCGCTGCCGGAGCCGCATTGCATTACCTTTCCGAAACACAACACGACAAAATCGACCATATCACATCTTTAGCGCGCATCGACCAAGGTCAATTTGTATGGCTCGACAAATTTACCATTCGAAATCTTGAACTATTAGCAACTACAAATCAGAATGCGAAGTCGTTGATTGATATTATCGACAAAACTGTTTCGCCGATGGGAAGCCGTTTGATGCGGCGTTGGATTGCACTTCCTTTGAAAAATAAAGAACAAATAAACGAACGCCACGAAACCGTTCAGTATTTAGTCGATAACAACACCATTATTCAGCAATTACAAGAACGTATTCGCGCTATAGGCGATTTGGAACGATTGATTTCAAAAGCATCACTCGGAAAAATCAACCCACGCGAACTGCAACAAATCGGACGCGGGCTGGACGTTGTCGAACAACTGAAACAAATTTGCACGGATAGCAATCATGCTGTTTTATCGAAAATTGGCGAACAGCTTAATCCCTGTATTTCGATTCGCGAACGCATCAAAAAAGAGTTGAGTGCCGATCCGCCCGCCGTCATTACAAAAGGAAATATTATCGCTAATAATGTTTCCGCTGAACTCGACGAATTACGCAATCTATCACATTCGGGAAAAGATTTTCTGATGCAAATTCAGAAACGCGAAACCGAAAACACGGGCATATCAAGTTTAAAAGTCGGTTATAATAACGTTTTCGGTTACTATCTGGAAGTTACCAATGCACACAAAAACAAAGTACCTCAAGAGTGGATACGAAAACAAACACTTACTGGAGCCGAACGCTATATTACAGAAGAACTCAAAGAATATGAGCAAAAAATTTTGGGAGCCGAAGAGCGCATTCAAACCATCGAAGTAGCATTATACAATGAATTAGTCGTTGCCGTAACAAGTTTTGTCGAACCGATTCAGCTCAACGCCACTTTAATCGCACGCCTCGATTGTTTGGTTAGTTTTGCTTTTATCGCGCTACGATACAATTACATCAAACCCGAAGTAAACGACTCATTCATTATTGATATAAAAGAAGGTCGCCACCCTGTCATTGAACAAATGCTTCCAACAGGCGAAAAATACATTACCAACGATGTTTTTCTCGATCGCGACCACCAACAAATCATCATCATTACCGGACCAAACATGTCGGGAAAATCGGCTTTATTGCGCCAAACAGCTTTGATCGTTTTATTGAGTCAAATGGGATCGTTTGTTCCGGCTGCTTCGGCAAAAATCGGACTTGTCGACAAAGTTTTTACACGCGTTGGCGCGAGCGACAATATTTCGTCGGGCGAATCGACTTTCATGGTCGAAATGAACGAAACTGCCAGCATATTGAACAATATTTCGGGGCGCAGTTTGGTTTTACTCGACGAAATCGGACGCGGCACAAGCACCTATGACGGCATCAGTATCGCGTGGGCAATCACCGAATATCTACACGAACATCCGGCTTACCGATCGAAAGTGCTTTTTGCTACGCATTATCACGAACTCAACGAAATGGCAGCTTCGTTTTCTCGCATTAGAAATTACCATGTTTCGGTCAAAGAAATTGGTAATAACGTCGTTTTTCTGCGCAAACTCAAAAAAGGCGGAAGTGCCCACAGTTTTGGTATTCATGTAGCCTCAATGGCTGGTATGCCCCGAAAAGTCATCGACCGCGCCAACGCATTATTGCCGTTGCTCGAAAAGAAACACTCGCACGACGAACTGCACAAAGCCTTGCACGAAAAAAGCAACGATGCCATGCAATTGAGTTTCATCCAACTCGACGATCCGTTGCTTTTACAAATAAAAGAAGATATTTTAAACACCAATATTGACACGCTAACTCCCATAGAAGCCCTACTTAAACTACACGAAATCAAGAAATTAATTAATAAATAAAACGCGGATTAATAGAAAAGACACATCAGGCAAAAAAAATCAAAAAAAATAAAGCTCGATTTTAAAAACTTTTCTATTTTTGCAGCACGTTAAAACCTAACGCGAAAATAGCTCAGTTGGTAGAGCACGACCTTGCCAAGGTCGGGGTCGCGAGTTCGAGTCTCGTTTTTCGCTCTAAAGTTAATATCCCGATGATTCTCGGGATTTTTTTTACTGAATATTGTTTCGTAGAAACAATGGAGCCTTGGTGGCGGAATTGGTAGACGCGAAGGACTTAAAATCCTTTGGCCGTTGAGGCCGTGCCGGTTCGACTCCGGCCCAGGGTACGAAACCTTGTCAAATTTTTTGACAAGGTTTTTTTCATGACAAAATTTTAAAAATAACAGCTATGAAAACAACTAAAAATTCCGTTTGGTTCGAAACAAAAAAGTACTTTATCGTTACGATATGCCTTTTCATGATGGCATTGGGGTGGACAGGTTTTTTAATTCCAAACGATTTATTAGGTGGTGGTGTGAGTGGCATTTCGACCTTAGTATATTGGTCGACAGGCATTTCGACAGGTATTACAATTTTTTCGGTAAATGCACTTTTGCTTATTCTCGCCATCAAAATCTTAGGATTTGGTTTTGGATTCAAAACAATTTATTCCATTATCGTATCATCCTTGTTTTTCTCACTTTTGCAACATTATTTTACCGAGCCGATTATTACCGACAAATTGCTTGCCGGAATCATCGGCGGAAGCATGTCGGGAGCTGCCGTAGGAATTATTTTCAATCAGGGAAGCAGCACCGGCGGAACCGATATTATTGCACTCATTATCAACAAATACCGCGATATTTCACCCGGACGTATTATTCTTATCATTGATGTAGCGATTATTTCATGTTCGTGGTTCATCACACGTGATATCGAATCGTTATTTTACAGTTTTGTTGTGATGGCGGTTGCAAGTTACGCCATTGATTTGATGATTACAGGCGACAAACAATCGGTTCAACTTTTTATTTTTTCGAGCAAAGCCTCTCTGATTGCCGACCGTATCGGTAAAGAAGCAGGACGTGGCGTTACTTTTATTAAAGGAACAGGCTGGTACACCAAAACCGAACACGATATTCTGATGGTTGTAACCCGAAAAACGGAATCACAAAATATTCTCCGAATTGTGCGTAGCGAAGATCTATCGGCTTTTGTAACGCTAAATACCGTAATGGGCGTGTATGGAAAAGGTTTCGATGTGATGCGAAAGTAAATCTTTACAAACAACTCCATACAATCGGCACAGGTGTTGAATCCTTTATCATGTTCTGAAATAGGCTAAATATAGTTCAAGTAATTATCCTTGTTTACCACAGTAAACGTTGCATCGGGATAGGCTTTCTTAAAAATACTTGGAACATTCTGGTTTTTATTGGCTTCATGATCGTTATTCTTTAGCTACAAATTTAGATAAAACCCGCAGGGTTTTACACCGGCAGAATAAAAAAACATCAAGACCGGCACGATTTTCAGCCCTTTGTTTCGTGCTTTCTCGCACAATGTTTTTATATTCGGGGT
>JAISHW010000118.1 GCA_031262365.1 Lentimicrobiaceae bacterium | reverse complement strand
ACCCCGAATATAAAAACATTGTGCGAGAAAGCACGAAACAAAGGGCTGAAAATCGTGCCGGTCTTGATGTTTTTTTATTCTGCCGGTGTAAAACCCTGCGGGTTTTATCTAAATTTGTTTGTCGAAAAATCGTTTTTATATGCAATCATTTTTTAAGCACTCGAAAAACAAGTCAAAAACACGCTGTTTCAATATATTACTATTTATTTTATTGCCGTTTTTTGCTGTTGGACAGTATACCATATCGGGGAGCATTCATCGTTTTTCGTTCGAAAAAATCTATCTCTACGCCTTCGATGGCGAGAAATTAGCACTTGTCGATTCTGTAACAACCGATGCGAATGGTGCTTTTCTTTTCGAAACACCGCTCCAAAAAGGAATGTTCGAATTGGTTACCGAATCACAAAACTCGATACCGATTTTGTACGATGGCAATCCGGTGCAATTTGTCATCAGCAACCCAAGCCTATTTAGTGAAATCGATTTTGTAAACAGTCCGCATAACCAAGATTGGGCACTTTACACCCAAGTATGCGATGGTGTCGAATATCTGAAAGAACTCGTAAAACCCGTTTTAAGAGAATACACACGAAGCAGCGATTTTTATGATGAAGCAAAAAAAGAATACAATAAACTTCAGTTTACACTTCAAGAGTTGACCGATAGTTTGATTGCCCGAAACACGTTTGCTTCGCGTTTTATTCGGGCTGACAGACCACTTGTTGTCGATGTTGATTTAACGTTCGACCAACAACGTGCCTATTTTATTGAACATTTTTTCGACGAAACCGATTTCGGCGATACGCTTTTGATTTATTCAAACGTGCTCTCAACCAAACTGATCGATTTTTTGTCGCTGACGCAAAGTGCCAATCTGAACGCACAACAATCGCAGTTGAATTTCATTACCGGAATCGATTTTATTTTGCAAAAAGCAAATGAAAACACGCGCACATACACTTTTGTCGTTGATTATCTTCTGAACGGTTTTTCGCAGTTGGGATTGGGAATGGTAGTTGATTATCTTGTCGGATTACCTCATTTAAACGCTGATTGTCTCGAAACGAACGATAAATTACGCTTGGAAACACTTATAGAACCGTATCAAAAAATAAAAATCGGATCGAAAGCTCCTGAAATAGAAACCGAAACAATTGCCGGAAACACTTTCGACTTGTACGCTTTGAAAGCAAAAACAACTTTGATTTATTTCTGGTCGATCACTTGTCCGCATTGCCTCGAAATGATGAATGATTTGACAAAACTCGTTCGTGAAAAACCGGAAATTACACTTGTAACCGTCATGACCGGCTTCTCGAACACTGTTTACAAAGATTTTATCGAAAAGGAACATATTCCGGGACATCATATTTGCGACAATCTCTCGTGGGACAGTCCAATCATAAAAGATTATCACGTCGTCGGTACGCCAACGCTTTTTGTTTTAAATGATCTCAAAACAATTGTACAAAAGCCTTATGATTTCGAAGAATTACAACTATTTTTGAACAAAAAATAACCCATTATATCGCCATCTTATCATGAAAAAAACAGCTAACACAATAATAATCATAAGCATTTTATCACTTTTTTTTAATCCTGTTTTTGCACAAACAGCCGAAGATAGATGGGTCGATTCGGTGTACAACAGTCTCACCGAAACGCAACGCATCGGACAACTTTTCAACGTGCGCGCAAATCAATCGGAAAAACCTTTCGATCAACGAATTAACAATTACATTGAACAATATAACATCGGCGGCATCACCTTTTTCAAAGCCGATCCGATCGAACAAGTCAAACAAACAAATCGCTGGCAACAGAAAGCGCAAACGCCTTTGATGGTTTGCATTGATGCCGAATGGGGACTTGGAATGCGCGTGAACAGCGCGTTATCATATCCGATGCAGATGACATTAGGTGCTATTTCGAACGATAATCTTATCACACTTATGGGCGAGCAAATTGCCGAACAATGCAAACGCATGGGTATTCATTTCAATTTTGCGCCCGTTTTAGATGTCAATAACAATGCCGACAATCCTGTTATCGGAATGCGCAGTTTTGGAGAAGATCCGCTGAATGTTGCCCGCAAAGGATTGGCTTACGCAATGGGATTGCAAAACAGCGGTATTATTCCTTCGGTCAAACATTTTCCCGGACACGGCAATACGCATGTCGATTCTCATTACGCCTTACCATTGATCGACAGTCCGTTAGACGAAATCGAAAAAACAGAGCTTTATCCGTTTCAATACGCAATCAACAGAGGCGTTTCGTGCGTGATGGTCGGACATTTGTATCTTCCGGCAATCGAAAAACAGCCGAATCTTTCGTCTTCGTTATCCAAATCGATCATGACCGATTTATTGAAAGAAAAAATGGGATTCGAAGGATTGATTGTTACCGACGGGCTCGACATGAAAGGTGCTACGGCTCATTTGGCAAAAGACAGCATCGCTCTCGTCAGTTTAATGGGAGGAGCCGACATGCTATTGCTGGTAGAAGAGATTCCTGCTTCGATCGAAAAAATCAAACGTGCCGCCAAAAGCGACCATCACGTATCGTTGCGCATCGAAGAAAGTTGTAAGAAAATTTTGCGTTATAAATACCGTGCCGGACTGAATAAATACCGCCCTTCGTACACCGAAAATCTGTTGACAGACATCAAAAAAGACACATACAAACAACTCATCGAAAAACTTTACGAAAATGCCATTACATTGTTGAAAAACGACAACGAGATACTGCCTTTGAATCCGGAACTTTATAAAAACATCGCTACTTTAGCTTTGGGACCAAATAGCGAAACAACATTTCAAAAAGAAATCAACAAAATGGGTGTCGAAACAAAGAATTTTACCTTGCCAAAAAGTTTTACAAAGACACAAGCCTCCGAAATGGAAAAAACATTGGAAAAACACGATTTAATTATTGTTTCGATACAGCACACCAATATCTTAGCAAATAAAAATTACGGTATTACGCTAGAACAAATCGATTTTGTAAAACAGCTTTCGCAAAAAAACACACTCATTCTCAATGTTTTTGCTTCACCTTACGCGCTTAATCTTTTTCAGATAGACAACCATATAAAAGCTGTTTTGATTTCGTATCAAGACAAAGTGGAAGCGGCTCGTGCTTCGGCATCGGTTATCGTAGGAAAAATTAAGGCTCAAGGAAAATTGCCCGTAACGATCAACAACCACTTTAAGCTCGGAAGCGGCATCGAGACTCTTTCGCTTGTCGAACAAAGTTCTTACGACCTTCCGGTTCCCGAAGTCAGTTTTCTCAATAACCGCTACACGCAAAAAATCGATTCGATAGCAACGCTTGGCATCAAAAAAAAAGCCTATCCGGGGTGCCAGATTGTTGCAATGAAAGACGGCAAAATCATTTATAACAAAAATTACGGTTATCACACATACGATAGCCTTTTTCCTGTTCGATCGACCGATGTGTATGATGTGGCATCGTTGACAAAAATTTTAGCTTCGACATTAGCCATCATGAAACTTGTTGACGACGAACGAGTTGACATCAACGACCCTGTAAGCAAGTATTTTCATTTTCTAAAAAAAACAGATAAAGAAAATATTCGATGGATTGATATTTTTACACATCAATCGGGTTTAGAAAGTTGGATTCCGTATTATAAAAAAACGCTTACCGATAAAAATCCAAATCCTGAAATTTACAACAACACCTGCAACGAGGATTACCCCTATCGGGTTGCCGAAAATTTATACATCAGCAATACATATTATCTGAAAATATTCGATACGATCGCTACAAGTAAGCTCAAAAGCAAAGAATACCGTTACAGTGATTTAGGTTATTATTTTATTCCTAAACTCGTCGAAGCGACAACCAATCAGTATTTCGAAGATTATTTAAACGAAAATTTTTACAAACCACTTGGATTGAATCGTACTTTTTTCAGACCACTTTCGAAACTTCCAAAAGAAGAAATTGTACCGACAGAATTTGATCAAGCATTTCGTATGCAGCAACTTCACGGTGATGTTCACGACCAGGGGGCAGCCATGTTAGGAGGCGTTTCGGGACATGCCGGATTGTTTTCAAATGCTACCGAAGTAGCTGCTATTATGCAATTTATTCTCGATAAAGGAAAAATAAAAGATGAAGAAATCATTTCGGAAGCTACGATTAAAAAATTCACATCAAGACCTTTTGCTTCGAAAAAAAACCGACGCGGCATCTGTTTCGACAAACCACCTTTAGATCCGAACGAAAAAACACGAACACCTTCATGTCTTGCATCAGGCGACAGTTTCGGACATACCGGATTCACCGGAACTTTTGCATGGGCTGATCCCGAAAACAATTTAATCGTCGTATTTCTCTCTAATCGCGTGTATCCCGACAGCAAAAACAACAAACTCACCGCGATGAGTATTCGTTCGAACATTCACGAACTGTTTTATCAAGCCGTTCAAGATGAAAACGATAAATCATAATATTTTTCTTTATTTTATATCATGAAAAATCGTATCATATCCTTCTCTTTATGGTTTTTAGCGGTTATTCTTATGCTTGTTTTGGCTGTTTACCAACGTATGACAGGACCTACAAATCCCATCAGAGGAAGCATTACGCTACAAGGCGAAACATACCGCTATAAATTGCCGCGAAGTGCAAATGTAGGACAAGATGCTGTTTTCGAAATGCACCTTCCGGAAGGTACGAAAACCGTATTTCGCCACAAACGCTTCAAAAGTCATGATGATTGGACTGTCGATACGACAACAGCAAAAAACGGTACGCTCAAAATTTTCATTCCCGAACAAATTGCAGCCGGAAAAGTAATTTATCAAATATCCATTAATAACAACGGCACGTTTGTTCCGCTCAACGACGAAGACATTGTTATCCGTTTCAAAGGTGCGGTTCCTGCTTTAGTGCTGATTCCGCATATCATTCTGATGTTTTTAGCAATGGTTTTCGGTCTGCGTACCGGATTCGAAGCACTATTCAAACGAAAAAACAGTTACATTTTTACCATCGTTACTACATTATTTTTCTTTGTCGGAGGTTTCGTATTCGGACCGATTGTACAGCAATACGCTTTTGGAACTTACTGGACAGGTTTGCCTTTCGGGAATGACTTAACCGATAATAAAACACTGATAGCCTTCGTTTTTTGGATCATGACGTGGCTTGTTTTATACCGAAACAAAAAAAATCGCATCATGCCTATTTTGGCTACGCTCATCATGTTGGCAGCTTATTTGATTCCACATAGCACGTCGGGTTCGGAAGTCGATTTTACACAAGAAGAAAATAAAACGAAAACAGAACAATTGCCATGACTTATATTTTTATTGCCATCACAACACTCGTTTCGATTGCGTGTTTTTCGCGTCACGATCTCGCTCACAAATTGCAATTTAACGCTTGGCAAATCAAACATCAAAAACAATATTGGCGTGCTTTTAGCTATGCACTTGTTCATGGAGGTTGGGCTCATTTGCTTGTCAATATGTTGGTTTTATTTTCGTTCGGACGAAATATTGAATTTGCATTTACGCAGTTATTTGGCGATGCAAAAGGCTTGTTATTTTATGGTTTGCTTTATGTTGGCGGCATCATTTTTTCGACTTTATTCGATTATATCAAACAACAAAACAATATTTATTACAATGCCGTAGGTGCTTCGGGAGCGGTTTCAGCCGTGCTTTTTGCTTCTATTCTGTTGTTTCCGAAATCGGGTTTGATTGTGTTTCCGATACCGATACCGATTCCGGCATTTATATTTGGGATTCTTTATCTGATTTATTCGGCTTATATGGCTAAAAAAGGCATTGATAACGTCGGGCATACGGCTCATTTTTCGGGAGCTGTTTTCGGTTTTTTATTTCCAATTCTACTCAAACCCGATTTGATTCAGCACTTTTTAGCAAAGTTTTAAGAATGAACTACTTTTGTTCATTCTTTAATGATTATCAGTATCTTTGCAATGCCCAACCACTAAAGCGTTGGACACAATTGAAAAATAAGAAACAAGAGACGGATGAATTTCAACACCCTGCTTGATATA
>JAISHW010000111.1 GCA_031262365.1 Lentimicrobiaceae bacterium | reverse complement strand
GAGTTCTGCTACAAATTTAATAGACGATATTTCGGCGAATGCCTGTTTGATAGACTGATGGTGGCTGCCGTCAGCTACAAAAATCAATTTAGGTATAACGGCGGATAATCATTTAATTTAATTTAA
The DNA here is from genome assembly GCA_031262365.1 of Lentimicrobiaceae bacterium. Lineage (GTDB taxonomy): Bacteria > Bacteroidota > Bacteroidia > Bacteroidales > F082 > JAISHW01. The sequence continues at coordinate 3,194 of JAISHW010000111.1, read as the reverse complement.
AAATTTAAACCTTGAAGAAAATACTATTATTGGTACTTACTCTTTTTTTCTTTAGTGCCGTTGCATTAGCACAAATGATTGAAAGTATAGATGTTAAATCGGAAAAAGACGGTTGTTACGAAACAAAAACGCAAGGCGTAATGGTAACCGGTTTTGTTTTAAACGGTGAAAAAGATGGTGTATGGATAGAATATTATCCGAATGAAATGTTGCGAAAAATGGTTCAATATAAAGCCGGAAAAATAGACGGAATTGCTATCGAAATCAACAAATACGGATTTGTCGAGCAGCAGGCTGAATATACTAACGGCGTTTTAAACGGTCGTTTTGTACAATGGACACAAGGTGGTCATACGAAATTACTCGAAAATTACACGATGGGAGTCTTAGACGGCGAACGCAAAACGTTTTACGACAGAGGAAAAGTGCAAGAAGAAACAACATACAAAAACGGCAAACGCAACGGAAAAACCATTTGGTACAGAGAAAGCGGTGCAATAATGGCTGTTTACAATTACAAAGACGACTTGTTTGAAGGCGTGTCGGAAAGCTATTACGAAGATGGCAACATAAAATCTTCGAAAACATATAAAAATAACCAGCTCAACGGTCTCTGTCGCGAATACCATTCAAACGGAACAATCGCTTCCGAAACAAATTATGTGAATGGAAAACAAAAAGGAGCAACCAAAAATTTTTCAGAAGACGGAAAGCAAATAAAAAAACAATAACGAATTTTTACAGAAAAATGCGATGGTGGTATCCCGAAAACCATAAAAATAAGCGAATCTGTTTGCTTACTGATTCGCTTATTTTCGAGATTAAGAAGACTTTTCCTTTTTCACTCTTTCACAACTTTCTGTATATACACCTTTCCTTCAACTGTTTGTGCTGTAACGATATACAAACCCACCGGTACATCGCCTAAAAACAATTCATTGCAGTTTCCGTTTCCTGTTTTTATCAGCATGCCGTTGCTGTTGTAAACCGAAACCCTACACGTGTTTGGTGGCAGCAAAAGCTGCACACGATCGTGAAACGGATTCGGATAAACGACCATTTCCTGCACTAATTCCGGTTCTTCGTCTAAGCCGATTAAGCCTTCGCTGTTGAGTTTGATGACAAACATATCGTGTTTGCATTGAGTGTTGAAATCGTACTTACAACCCGTTATTAAGCATCCTCCATCACTTGTGGCAAAAGTAAATTTGGGTATATAATGCTCTCCTCTTCCGTAATAATATTGCCATTGTATTTCTAAGTCAGCATTCAATTTGTTTATTACAATATAGCTCGGAACAAGTTGACAAGGAGCATCCTGCGGAATCATATTTGAATGAAAGCTATAAAAAATATAATTCGGATCAATAAAATCGAAAGCCGAAAAATAAGTCGGATATTCTATCGTATCGTTTTTGCTGGCAAAAATGATGCTTTCATTTTCATCGTACACAAAGTCTTTTCCTGTTCGAAACAAAATTGGCGATCGATCGTCTATAGTGCTTAGAGTTCTCCAAGATTCACGTACAATAACAGCGGTTAAAAAATTTTCATTGAGATAAGGTCTGACCGTTTGATTGGGAGAGCTAAAAAGCAATGAATAATATGAACCATTCTCTTCCTTATACACATGTGGTATATAGGTCATAAAACTGCTATTCAATTCGGTATCCAACTCGTAAACCGAAAGCACATCGCCTAAGTTTGTATCTCTTGTAAATCGCATGATACCATATTTTCTATTTATGCTGTCTTCCAATAGAAAAAAAGCACCAAGAAGGCTGGGATTGTTCGTGTCCAATACAAACTCTTTCAACTCGCCTTGTACTGTAATACGAGCATAAAACAATGGTTGAGAAAGCAAGCTATTATTCGGATTGTAGTTTGAAGCAACAACAATATCATCTTCCGAGTGTACAATAAATTTTGTGAACGTACCCAAACGTACAATGTCAGGTATGTGTATGGTGTGAAAGTTGTCTGTTTCGAGATTTGCATTGAGTTGCATCACGACTATACGATCGCTTTCGCCGTTTTCTAAGCCCACAATACCAAGCCCTATATAACGATCTTCTATATCAGGATGTGGAATTAAGTCGGTAAGAATAACTATGGTATCGTAAACGTTAAGCGATATTTCATCTAAAAAAACACCTTCGGACGAAATTTTGGTAATTCGTGTTTCTTTTGGAAATGAATAACCAAATTGTCTGACACGATTTACCAAGAGATAATCGCTCTCGTTTGTTTCAACCACAGCAATGGCATCTAAACTCTCTCCTGCTTTATCTTCAAGTTCGAATACAAAGCCTTGCTGTGCGTAGGAAAACATCTGAAATATAATAAGCAGACTAAATAGGACAAATTTTGCTTTCATATTTCTTAGTATTTTAATCAATAGCTCCGCCACCACCACCACAGTTGGCTTTGGCATATTCAACTATAATTGTGTGAAGTGAAGGATATGAATAACTTATTATTACATCCCAGTATACTGTGAATTTTACGGTGTGTTTGCCGGTTGGCTTATGTAGATTTCCTAAATCAGCATAACTTCTCAAATAATAATTCAAAGCGTCAGGATCTAAACATATAGGTCCTGTTTGAGAATATGTTTCGTTATAAAAAATTCTAAACCCACATGGACTATCCGGATCTTCTAAGTGTTCTAAATCAGATCCATGCATCCAAATTTCTTGAAAATCTGTAAAATAAATGCTTCCATTTTCACACATTAAAACACCTAAATTAAGATTTAACTTAGATGTTAATTGAGTCGGGGCACCTCTGTCAGGATATTGACCAAGGTAAGGTCCACATTTTCCGCTATTACTTTCCCACCAATAATCAGTAGGTCCAAATCGCATGATAGCGGATCCGCCACGTTCGCTCCCTAAAGTGGATACGGTTTCAATGGTCATGTTTTCATCATCTTCCGAAACAGCTTTTGCTACAACAACATATACGTGTTTGTTGTCTAAATCTGATGTTTCGTACGCCGTTTCTACAAACTCCTGCAAATCGGTATACGCATTGTTTAGTTCTTCATAACTAACACCATCATCAGTTTTGCTGATAACGATATATGATGTGTCGTTTACAAATTCCGAAAATTCGTGTCCGGCATCGCCATAATCGAAGTTGAGCAAAGCAGTCAAATGCCACATAGCTTCTTCTGTTTCGAGTGTTTCGCC
>JAISHW010000036.1 GCA_031262365.1 Lentimicrobiaceae bacterium | reverse complement strand
GATTTGCCGAACCCGTGAGAATAAATTGCGCCGGAGATTGTCGTTTATCAACTTCGTGTCGCACCATATTCCAAAGTTTTGGCTGTTCTTGCCATTCGTCAATCAGTCGTGGAGTGGCCCCTTCCAATAGCAATTTTGGGGCAGTTTCCATTAAATGGGGGACATTTTCGTCAATATCAACTTCCAAAACGCTTTTTGCAAATTGGCTTGCCGATTCGGTTTTTCCACATGCTTTACAACCACGTATGAGCAACGCGCCGCTTGCGTTGAGTTTGCGCTGAAGTTCCTTATCTGTTATCCGTTCTAAATATTTCATATCAGTTTTTTACAGTTAACGCTGTAAAGATACAAAATACTTTACAAAATAGATGGAGTTTATTTTACAAATTATAAGGGGTTTGTTTTACAGAATATCAACCCTTGAAGAATCAATAAAACTATTGATAATTTTTCGTTGCGAGTTTCAATATCAGTTTCTGTAACGGTTCGGGCGATTTACACCCTCGCCTTGCAGCAAATGGCTGTTGTCTGCAGAATTATTTTCTGAAAAATATTTTAATAAATAGTAATAATATAATGATACAAACAGTCAATGGACCAAAAATGCTTATACTTTTAAATGCTATTTCTTCATAAGTTCCGTCTAATTTAAATGAGATTTGAATTCCTGCTATTATAAATGAAAAAATCGCAATGAATATTCCAACAATTTCAATAATTTTTGAATAAAAATTGTCAATTCTTTTATCCAGATTTGAAATTTTATTCAGTGTTAATTCATTTTCTTTAAGTTTTTGGTTTAGCTCCTCTTCTTCAGACTTAATTTTATCACTTAAAATTTCTACTTTTTCATTGATAGAATTTAGTTTTTTGATAGACTCATCATTATTTTCAAATTGAGAATTAATGAAATCAACTAATTCATTAAAATCATTACCTGTAATTTGTTTATCAGGATATGGACTTTTATATTTATTTGACATCTTGTGGTATAATTTTGCAGTTAACGTGTGGCGGGCAAGCCCACAGTGTCTTATCCTAAAATAAGTTTACTCTTTTGATCCATTTTTACTCTTTTTTGTGTAAACCTATTTTAGGACAAGACAAATCGCTTGTTGGTGGGAAGCCCGAAGGGATTTCCACCCAACGTCGTTTCATTCACACCCAACAAATATAATCTTTTTCTTAAATGCAAATTATAAAACATTTGTAAAAAAATCTCATAAGTTGACAAAACAAGTCATTTTGACAGCTATCACTGTCAAATCGTTCGCGTTTTTCCTTAAACAACAAATTGGAAAGCAATTTGATAACATCAAATAAAAACAAAGGAGTCAACAAATGAACTTAAATCAATTTACAATCAAATCGCAAGAAGCAATCCAAAAATCGCAAGAGATTGCCTTGCAAAACCAAAACCAAGCAATAGAAAATATTCATCTGTTGAAAGCTATTATTCAATCAGATGAACACCTGATACCGAACTTGTTAAAGAAATTCAATATTCATTTCGAAACTTTTCAACAAGCAATAGATCGTATTATTACAAGTCTTCCTAAGGTTACAGGAGGCGAAATATACTTATCCCGCGAAGCCAATCAAACACTTCAAAAAGCGTTAAGCATTATCAAAGAATTTGGTGATGATTACGTGTCGATCGACCACTTATTGCTGGCAATTTTTGATGAAAAAAGTACCGCTTCGACTTTGTTGAAAGACAACGACGTGAAACGTGATGCCCTTGTCGAAGCCATCAAACAACTACGTCAGGGGAAAAAAGTCGATTCGCAACATGCCGAAGAAAATTACGACTCATTGAATCGTTATGCCCGAAACCTGAATGAGCTTGCTGCTTCCGGAAAATTAGATCCAGTGATAGGACGCGATGAAGAAATCAGACGTGTTTTGCAAATCTTATCACGTCGAACCAAAAATAACCCGATACTGATAGGCGAACCGGGCGTGGGTAAAACCGCTATTGCCGAAGGATTGGCGCATCGGATTTTGAATGGCGACGTTCCGGACAATTTAAAATCGAAAAAAGTTTTTTCGCTCGATATGGGCGCGTTAGTTGCCGGTGCGATGTACAAAGGCGAGTTCGAAGAACGCTTGAAAAATGTTGTGAAAGAAGTTATTGAAAGCGATGGCGAAGTTGTGCTTTTCATCGACGAAATTCACACCTTGGTCGGAGCCGGAAAAGGCGAAGGTGCCATGGATGCGGCAAACATTCTGAAACCTGCTTTAGCACGTGGCGAACTTCGAGCTATAGGAGCAACAACCCTGAAAGAGTACCAAAAATATTTTGAAAAAGATAAAGCACTCGAACGCCGATTTCAAATTGTGATGGTCAACGAACCCGATACAGATGATGCCATTTCGATTTTGAGAGGATTGAAAGAAAAATACGAAACACACCATCATGTGCGTATTCTCGACGAAGCAATTATTGCCGCGGTTGAGTTATCGGAACGTTATATTACCGATCGTTTTTTGCCCGACAAAGCAATCGATTTGATTGATGAAGCAGCATCGCGTTTGCGTTTGCAAATCAACTCCATTCCCGAAGATCTCGAAAAAGTCGAACGCCGCATTCGCCAGTTGGAAATTGAGCGCGAAGCAATTCGTCGCGAGACCGATAAATCGAAATTAGAAACCATTTCGAAAGAAATTGCCGACTTGAGCGACGAACGTTCGCGTATCCGCTCAAAATGGGAAGCCGAAAAAGCTCTTGTTGATGCGATTCAGTTGAACAAAAAAAATATTGAACAATTCAAATACGAAGCCGATCAAGCCGAACGTGATGGTAATTTTGGTTTGGTAGCCGAACTGCGTTACGGAAAAATTTCCGAAGCAGAAGCCAACATCGAAAAAAGCAAAGAAGAACTGAAAACAACACAAGGCGATCATCCGCTTATCAACGAAGAAGTTACGTCGGAAGATATTGCCGGAATCGTTTCGCGTTGGACAGGTATTCCGGTCAGCAAAATGATGCAAAGCGAACGCGAAAAATTGCTGAACCTCGAAGCTGAATTACACAAACGTGTTGTTGGTCAAGAGGAGGCTATTTCGGCTATTTCAGATGCTATCAGACGTAGTCGTGCAGGATTGCAAGACACACGCAGACCAATCGGATCGTTCATTTTTTTAGGAACAACAGGCGTTGGAAAAACAGAACTTGCCAAAGCGTTAGCAGAATTTTTATTTGATAACGAAAACGCGATGATTCGTATCGACATGTCTGAATATCAAGAACGTCATTCGGTTTCACGATTGGTTGGAGCACCTCCCGGATACGTCGGTTACGACGAAAGCGGACAGCTTACCGAAGCCGTGCGCCGCAAACCATATTCGGTTGTTTTGCTCGACGAAATCGAAAAAGCACATCCCGACGTGTTTAATATCTTGCTTCAAGTGCTTGATGATGGTCGTTTGACGGATAACAAAGGTCGTTTGGTCGATTTCAAAAACACAATCATCATTATGACATCGAATATTGGAGCCACAGTCATTCAGGAAAATCTTTCGGATTTGAAAGAAGGAACCGAACAAGAAGTGTTTGACCGGACAAGAGAACAAGTATTCGAAATTTTGAAAAAACATTTGCGACCGGAATTTTTAAATCGTATCGACGACATTATTATGTTCCAACCGCTGACGAAAAATCAAATCGAAAATGTTGTCCGACTACAGTTTGATCAAGTAAAACAAATGCTTGCGAAAAACGGATTGGAAATCGATATTACCGAAGCGGCTTTACGTTATCTGGCAAACGAAGGTTATGATCCGCAATACGGCGCACGACCCGTAAAACGTGTTTTGCAACGCCAATTGTTAAATGAATTGTCGCGAATGATTCTTGCCGGACAAGTGGACAAAGAACATCCGATTATTGTCGATAGTGTTATTGATGGATTGGTGTTTAAAAACCAATAAAGCAACGAAACGTATCTAGGTTTAATTAGAAACGGGGGCTTCTAAAGTTCAAAAAACAAGGCTTGCGACCGAGACAAAAGCGGAGTTTACTTGGCGTAAATGAGCATTTTGGCGAGGGAGCGTAACGCAGTATTTTGGATTTTAGAAGCTCCCAAATCAATTTCCCCATGTTTCGCGGTCTAAACTTCGGTACTGGATAGCTTCCGAAAGGTGCTCTTTTAGGATTGCTTCACTCTCGTCGAGGTCGGCAATGGTACGCGATACTTTCAGAATACGGGTGTAGGCGCGTGCCGACAAGCTAAGGCGTTCCATTGCGTTTTTTAGCAATGTTTGTCCCGAATCGTCCAAAACGCAATATTCTTGCAGTTGCTTGCTGTTCATTTGGGCATTGGCGTAAATTCCTTCGCTGCCGGCAAAACGTTTTTCCTGAATTTTTCGGGCGCGAATCACACGTTCACGAATGGAATGGCTTTGTTCGCCCGATGCTCTTTCCGACAATTCTTTTATCGGAACAGGCACTACTTCTACATGCAAATCAATGCGATCCATCAACGGACCTGAAATTTTGTTCAGATATTTCTGTACCATTCCGGGCGGACACAGACAATCTTGTTGCGGATGATTGTAATAACCACACGGACAAGGATTCATCGCCGCTACAAGCATAAAATTTGCCGGAAAATCAATCGACATACGCGCCCGCGAAATCGTTACAATACGATCTTCCATCGGTTGGCGCATCACTTCAAGAACGGTTCGTTTAAATTCAGGCAATTCATCAAGAAACAACACGCCGTTGTGCGCCAACGAAATTTCGCCCGGTTGGGGAATCGTGCCGCCGCCAACCAATCCGGCATCGGAAATGGTATGATGCGGACTTCGAAACGGTCGTGTATTGACAAGCGATCGATGGTGTCCTAAAATTCCCGAAACGGAATGAATTTTTGTTGTTTCGAGTGCTTCTTCCAAGCCAAGTGGAGGCAAAATCGACGGAAGTCGTTTGGCGAGCATCGTTTTGCCCGATCCGGGAGGACCGATCAAAATCACATTATGACTTCCTGCTGCTGCAATTTCCAACGCACGTTTGATGTTTTCCTGCCCTTTGACTTCTGAAAAATCGAAACCGTATTGATTTTCGGTTTCAAACAAATCCGATTCAGCTATGTGTATAGGCTCTTGTTGCAAATCGCCGTTTAGAAAAGCTATTACTTCGGTAATATTTTCGAAACCAAATACTTCCAACTGATTCACCACGGCGGCTTCGTAAGCATTTTCCTTCGGAATAATGACTCCTTTGAAGCCTTCTTGACGCGCTTTGATGGCAATAGGCAACACACCTTTTATCGGTTTCAAGCCGCCATCAAGCGAGAGTTCGCCCATGATGATGTATTTGTCGAGTTGGTCGGGATTGACTTGCCCCGATGCCGCTAAAATTCCGATTGCAATAGGCAAATCGTAAGCCGAACCTTCTTTGCGAATATCGGCAGGAGCCATGTTGATAACTATTTTTTGTTTTGGATACCGAAATCCAGTGTTACTAAGTGCCGCTTCGATGCGTTGTTGGCTTTCTTTTACAGCGTTGTCGGGCAATCCAACCAAAAAAAACTGGATTCCTTTATCAATGTTTACTTCGATGGTTATCGGAATTGATTCGATGCCGAATAATGCTCCGCCAAACGTTTTCACTAACATAGCAGAATGGTTTTGAATTTTCAAAAACAAAAATAGCGTTTTTAAGGAAGAAAACTACAAAGTCGGTTTGTTTTTCTAGCTATCCATGCAAATTTCAAATGCAATTTGTGTTTTTGCTTGGACAATCTTACTTGCGCCTTATCCTTTTCTCTTTATCCTTTTTTTGGTTTATATCGCGATATTTGCAGTATCTTCTGATTGTCGAATGTTTCGATGAGTCTTTGTAACGAAAATTCGTTTTCGTTTTCGGCGTATTTTCTGATGATTTGCAATCCGATAAACGCACCTAAGCGTGCCGGAGCTTCTTTCGAGAAATCTTGTGTAAACGGTCCGTCGGCAAAAAGTTTTCGAAACATGTTGTAATCATTTGAATACAGAACTTGTTCGCCAACAAAAAACGCCCAAAGTTTTCCTTCATTTTCCTGTGCCCATTTGAGTTGTTCGGGTGTGTAACTAAGCAATATTTCGTCTGAAATATCCGGAATAATTGCTTCGACAAAAAACAAGCGTTTTCCGGTGGCAATCATTTCGTTTAAAATATCGGTTTGCGAGCGTTGCGGCACGATAAACGAATCGTATAGGCTCAGCGCGAAATCTTTTCCAAGAAACTCCGGCGAGAGTCTTGCACAGACATAGCGCGGAACGCCCATTTGTTGGTAAATTTCGAAATCGGGACCTAAATAACAATCCAGAGCGATAGCAATGGCATTGTCAGCCGTCAGTATCGGATTTTGAACAGAAACGCCCGAAACAAATGTATAAATCTGAGGTAGAATGATTTCGTGATAATAATAATTGAAATGCTGAACGACAGGGAGTAGCATTTTTTCTAAATCTTTCGTTTGGGCGAACTGTTTTTCCGTTTGTTTGTAAAGATGAATCAGAAATGTGTCGGTAACGAAATCGTACAGTTGTTTGATGTTTTTTTCGTCGTTCAGATCGCCGCCCAGAAAAGGCAAAAACTCGATTTGCATGTTTTGAATTTCTTTTCGGAAATTGCTTGTATCGACTTCGAAAAGAGCGCGTTCGTAACGTTTTATCACAATACTTTTTGGCTCAGGATTTCGTTGTTTGATAGCGATTTTCGATTTGTAATTATTGCAAGAAACCGCCACGACAAGCAACAGGCAACAAGCAAAAATGATTCGTTTTCTCATGTTCGTTTCAATAAAAATAACCGTCTCTAAATGAATAGAAACGGTTATTTCCGACAAATAATATATTTTCTATCAAAATAATTTGAATCCGAGCGTTACAACAAAGCCGCGATTTTTCGAAGTCATTTCTATCGGGTTGTTGTTTACATTTCCCATTTCATATTTTTTAAACACATCGGTCAAGCCAAGTTGGTATTGTACATCAAGCGTGAGTTTCCAAACGTCGACACCGGCACCGAATTGCAAGCCCCATTGTATTTTTTTAACGTCAAAATCTTTATAGATGCCTTCCACTTCCGCAGGAATGTCTTTAAGTTTTGTTTTATCGCTTAAAACAAATGTTGCTGTAGGTCCGGCTTGTATTCGAATGCAACCTAAACCGCCAAGCGAAAGAATTTTTCTTCCGATAAATACCGGAATCTGAAGGTTGTGCATTTTCAATTCTGCTTCACCATTATGGGTGTTTTTTACTTCGAAAGTCGAACCGGAACTAAAATAATTCAATTCGGGCTGTAAATACCATTTGTCTCCTACTCGCAAAAATACACCGGCAGTAAAATTGTTTTTCAGTTCGCTTTTGACATCGCTTTTTGATGTTGCCAATTTGCTTGATGAATAACCTGCTTTAATACCCAAATTAAGTTGAGCCATTACGGAAGTGCTTAAAAACAGCACAATAGCAAATAAAAAAATCTTTTTCATTGTTAAATTGATTTTAAATTTTTGTACAAATGTAATGAATTAAATAAGATATCCTCTAAAAAACCGCATTCGCAACGTTTTTCTTCAACAACAATTATTAATAATGAAATGTTTAAATCTTTGGTAAAAGAAAACAATCAACAATGCTTAAAGTCGTATTTTTACAAACGAACAAATACGCATTGACATGAAAAAGATTTTTGTAATCACATTATTTTTATTGTTTTTAACAACAACCGTTTCAGCACAATACAAATCTTTTCAATTCGGATTTCACGTAAGTCCCAACATTGGATGGATGAAATCGAAATCCGACAATATTGATGGTAAAGGAATACGAATGGGATTCGATTGGGGATTTGTAGGCGAATTTTATATTGTCGAAAACTACGCCCTATCAACAGGTTTCAACGTCAATTTCATCAATACAAAATATGAATGTGGCAATGATTTTGCAAAAATAAAACGCGAATTGAACGCACAATACATCGAAATACCGCTCATTTTGAAAATGAAAACAAATGAAATCGGCGGATTTTTGCGAATTTACGGTGAAGTCGGTTATGGTCTTAGTTTTCTTTTAGATGCCAAAGCCAACGACAAACAGTATGCCCTGAGCGAAAAAATCAATTCCGAAGAACATCGTGTCTATGATGAGCTAAGAAATACACGCTCAGCGTTGATTATCGGTGCCGGAGTTGAAGTGCCGATTGGCGGTTCAACAGCTATTTATGGCGGTATCCGTTTCAACAACGGCTTTGCAAATGTGTTAAAAAACCAAAACATCAACGGTCGGGAATTTAACCCAAAAGGGTCGCCAAACTTCTTGGCTTTGAAACTCGGCTTGCTGTTCTAAAAACTTTTTCATCGTGAAAATAGCTCTTGCACAATTAAACTATCGTATTGGTGATTTTGAAAAAAACATAGAAAAAATCATCGACTTCGCTCAAATAGCGCGATTAAGCGACGCTGATTTAGTTGTTTTTTCCGAATTGGCTGTTTGCGGTTATCCGCCATTCGACCTGCTCAAAATGAACGACTTTATTCGAAAATGCGAGCAAGCCGTTGACACAATTGCCGAAAAGTGTTTCGATATACCGATTCTTTTGGGAACACCACAGAAAAATTCTTCCGGAAAAGGAAACCCGCTTTTTAACACCGCTGTTTTTTTACATCAAGGTAAACGGAAATATTTTGGAAAAACAACACTTTCTGAAAATATTGTTTTGAATGAAAAACATTATTTTGAACCGACTACTACAATCGAAACACTTGATTTTAAAGGAAAAAAAATTGCCATTTCAATTGGCGAAGCTGTTGATTTAGCTATTTTTTCATCGAAAAATCCTGATTTAACAATCATCTTATCGGCTTCGTGTTTCGATTATACACAAGCCGAAAAACGTGCTGAAACGATTAGAAACAAAGCACTGCAACTCCAATGTCCGTTACTTTTTGTCAATCAGGTAGGTGCGCAAACCGGTTTTATTTTCGACGGCGGATCGATGGCTGTTTCCGCCAATGGAATAATTGCGCAATCATTGCCGTTTTTCGAAGAAAAAATGGATTTTGTTGATATAGAAACACTTTCCGATTTCAAATTAAAAACCGATCGGCATAACCATACTTCAAAAGTTGAACGCATATACCACGCTTTGATTCTCGGAATCAGAGACTATTTTGAAAAATCGGGTTTTCGAAAAGCTGTTTTGGGTCTTTCGGGCGGTATCGATTCGGCACTCGTCATGACGTTAACCGCCAAAGCCTTAGGCGCACAAAATGTGCTGGGTGTGTTGATGCCTTCACGTTTTTCGACCGATCATTCGGTAAACGATGCCGTTGCTTTAGCCAAAAAATTAGGCTGTCCGCACAAAACAATTTCGATTGAGCCGGCTTTTAAAATCTTTCAAGAAAGTCTAAATCCGATTTTCGAAAACCGTCCGTTCGATATTACCGAAGAAAATTTGCAAGCACGAATCCGCGCCGTTTTGCTCATGGCTATTTCCAACAAATTTGGCAATATGTTGCTCAATACAAGCAACAAAAGCGAGTGCGCTGTCGGCTACGGAACCTTGTACGGCGATACGTGTGGCGGACTTTCGGTACTTGGCGATTTGTACAAAACCGAAGTTTTCGAAATGGCACGATGGATCAATCGGAACGAAGAAATTATTCCATGGAACACAATCAACAAACCACCTTCAGCAGAATTGCGCCCTGACCAGAAAGATTGCGACAGTTTGCCCGATTATAACATACTGGATCAAATACTGTTTCAACACATCGAAAATGAAAAAAGTGCCGAAGAAATCAGCAACTTAGGATTTGAAATCACTTTAGTCAAACGTGTGTTGCGAATGGTTGCTTCGAACGAATACAAACGCTATCAAGCGGCACCGACCTTGCGTGTTTCGCCAAAAGCATTTGGTTACGAACGCCACTTTCCGATTGTAATGAAACTTTACAATTAGATGAAAACCACCGAGTCGGAAAATAAAAAGATTCTCTTAGCCACTGATTTTGTTAATTATACAGACAAACATCTTTTTCTGACCGGAAAAGCCGGAACCGGAAAGACGACTTTTTTGCGTCAACTGGCACAAAACACTTACAAACGTATGGTTATTGTTGCGCCAACAGGTGTTGCTGCAATCAATGCCGGCGGTGTAACCATACATTCGTTTTTTCAATTACCTTTTGGACCACAAATTCCCGAACAAGCCAATCAAAACTTATTTGAAGACATTGATCACCAGAAAGCAAAAACACTCGCAGCTCATTTACAACGCTTTACGAACGAAAAAATCCGCATCATCAAAAGTATTGATTTGCTTGTGATTGATGAAATAAGCATGGTTCGCGCCGATTTGCTCGATGCCATCGATGCGGTATTGCGCCGATTTCGAAATCGAGACAAACCTTTTGGAGGCGTGCAACTGCTGCTAATTGGCGATTTGCAACAATTAGCTCCGATAGCAAAACCCGATGAATGGGATTTGTTAAAACCTTATTACAAATCTATTTATTTCTTTGATAGTCTGGCACTTAAACGAACATCGTTTGTTTATGTCGAACTAGAACATGTTTACCGTCAGCAAGATATGACTTTCATCGAATTGCTGAATAAAATCCGAACCAATCATGTCGATTCGATTTGTTTGGAAAAATTGAACAGCCGTTATATTGTTGATTTTTCGCCCGATGATGCAGAAGGTTACATTACCTTGACAACACATAATTATCAGGCTGATGCGATTAACAACAAAAAACTGTCGGAAAACAAAAACAAAAAATACAGCTTTGAAGCGAAAATTTCAGGCGAATTTCCCGAAATGGCTTATCCGACAAAAGAAATTTTAGAATTGAAAACCGGCGCTCAAGTCATGTTTATCAAAAACGACACTTCGCACGAAAAAGCTTTTTACAACGGAAAAATCGGACAAATTACTGCTGTCAACACCGAAGAAAATACGATCGAAGTTGCTTGTAAAGAAGAAATTATCAATGTGCGCCCACAACAGTGGTCAAATTGTAAATACACACTCGATGAAAAAACCGGCGAAATCAAAGAAACCATTTTAGGAAGTTTCGAGCAGTTTCCGTTGCGATTGGCATGGGCAATCACAATTCATAAAAGTCAGGGATTGACGTTCGATAAGGTGATTATCGATGCCAATATGGCTTTTGCGCCCGGACAAGTTTATGTGGCGTTGAGCCGTTGCACGACTTTCGAAGGTTTGATTTTGCGTTCGAAATTGAATTACAGTGGCATACAATCCGATGCACAAATTAAAACCTTTTCAGAACAACAGCAAGAACCTGATAATAAAACTCTTGAACAATCGAAATCGGAATATGAGTTACTGCTTTTGAACGAAATGTTCGATTTTGGAATACTCAAAACTGCTATCGAGCAAATGATGCGGATTGTAAATAATAATCCGTCGTGTTTTGATGCCGAAACATCGAAAAAACTGAATGAAGTGCGCACGCGGTTGACAGAGGAAATTGTTGTTATCGGTACACGATTTTACAAACAACTTGTTTCGTTGTATCAACCGGAAATTACGCTTTCGGAAAACGAAATTTTACAAGAACGCATCAAAAAATCAAGTGCGTATTTCGAAGAAAAAACAGAAGCTATCTTACAGATTGACAATTTTTTACTCGAAACAGACAACAAACAAGTCGAGAAATCGCTTTCGAGAATCATCGAAATCTTTTCGGAAGAACTTCGTGTAAAAACGGTTTGTATCAAAAGCTGTAAAAACGGTTTTTCGGTGCAAGAATACCTTCACACAAAAGCCTTGGCTTATGTACACCGTGCCGAAAAAATGAAATCGAAAAGCGACAAAAACAACAAAATACTTTCACAATTGCTTCGTTGGCGCGAAGAAAAAATGGCTGGTCTTGAAGCTTCGGCATCTCAAGTGGCTTCGCTGAAATCGTTACGTGCCATCGCTAAGCAACTTCCAAAAACAAAAAAAGAATTAAAAACAATTCCAGGCTTCGGAAAGAAACGTATTGATGTTTTTGGCGGCGAAATTATCGAGTTGATTTGCAAGTATTTAGGAATTGATTCGTTCGAAAAAACAGAAAACGATGCCGACGATGCTGCGGAAGAAAAACCCGAAAAAAAACTGTCGGCTTCGCTCGAAATGACGTACAATTTGTGTCAAGAGAATTTTCCAATTTCGGAAATTGCCAAACAACGCGGATTGGCTTCCTCGACAATAGAAGGACATGTTGTACAACTTATCAAAAAAAATTTGTTACACGCAATGGATTTTGTTTCGAAAGAAAAATTTGCGTTGATTTCCGACTATTTTCTCGAACTTCGCGAGGCACGACTTGGCATTGCAAAAGAAGTATTAGGCGACGAAATTTCGTATTTCGAACTCAAAGTTGTTTTACAAGAACTCATTCGAAATGGTTCATTAACAATCGAATAATCAATGTTGGGGAAATCACGACCTATTTCGATGCGTGAATCAAATCGGAAAGAAGATTTATTTTTTCTTTCCATTGTTAAAGTAAAGCTAAAAATGCAATTTTTCAGCAATTTCAGAAGCAATCAAATCGGCTTCGGCATTGGTTTCGAATACGATATCCGGCTTTAAGAAAAATAGTTCGCGATCTGATTTGAAGCGTTTTTCGCCTCCTCCGGTAATGTTGAGCATGATGCGTGAATGGTTGTCGATAGCACCGTTTTCGACTGCCTGAATAAGCGAAGCCGTAGCAACAGCCGCTGCCGGATGAATGTCGATTCCTTCTAATTGTTCGAAAAGCTCTCCGGCAACTCTTGCTTCTTCATTGCTGATAGCATAAATAGCTCCTTTTGTGTCTGTTAAAGCATCGAACAAACCACCTACTAACGCATAAGGAGGTTTTCGATTCGACAATACTTTTGCATCGATTTTACTGGCATCGCAACGAGCCTGATCACTATCATAAGGAAGCATCTCACGCGATTGTTGTTTCCATGCTTCATAGATAGGCAAAAAAGGTTTATTTTGCGATAGCAACAAACGCATTTTGTTGTTGCCAAAGCGTCCGTCTTCCAACAAACGTAAATTTGCTTCCCAAGCAGCAATAGCTCCTGTTCCGCTTCCGATTGCCTGAAAATAATAGTCCGGAATATGTCCGATAGATGTTGTTGCCGAAAGCATGGTTGTAGCCATTCCATCGCGACGTGCGATATTTTTTGCGCCTCCTTCGGGGAAGAAACCTTCAAATCCGCATACGATATTCGATAAATGAATGGCATCGAAATAATCGCTCCCCGATTTTGTTACAATCAGTTTGACACATTTATTCAATGGTTTTTCGAACCAAAGTGATTCGATATTGTCTTCGGGAACACAAAGCAAAAGTTTGATGTTGTTGTCGGAGCATACCTGCGCAAAAGCGCGTGCGGTATTTCCGGCAGAAGCGACAACCAACACGTTGTTAAGTTGTTCGTCGCTCAAACGTGCGCAAACCGAATACGCTTCCGTTTCTTTAAAAGAGCATGTGCGCATTGTAGCTCCTTTTTCGGGAAAATAGCCACTAAAAGTGATGTGAAGATTTTGAAGTCCGAGTTTTTGTGCCAACATCTCACTTTTATACGTTATTGGTGCCGACGAGTTTTCGAGGATTCTTTTTATAGGAAGCCAGTCGGCAAATTGATAAAGACCGAATTTTGGATTTTTCAGGCGCAGTTGTTTGTTGGCATAACGTGCGCGAATAAGTGCCGGTTTTTCGTCGTCAGGCATTTCGAGTATCCAATTCGAATCTTCACAGGTTGAGCCGGATAACAATGATTCTATCCGGTATTTGGTAGGTTTAAAAGAATCCATTTTGCAGTCGAATTTTTGTTTTACAAATTTAGATAAAACCCGCAGGGTTTTACACCGGCAGAATAAAAAAACATCAAGACCGGCACGATTTTCAGCCCTTTGTTTCGTGCTTTCTCGCACAATGTTTTTATATTCGGGG
>JAISHW010000073.1 GCA_031262365.1 Lentimicrobiaceae bacterium | reverse complement strand
CCGACACACAACTCTTAGTGTCCTATAGCTTATAACACAATTTTGCAAACATCTGAATAAAAGTAGATTACATATCTTGAAGACTTTATATCAAGGGATCTTTTTTAGAGGAAAGATATTGTCATCAATCCGGAAGTAAACAAAAAACGGTTTTCGAATATTGCTGTCGATGTTGATCCGTATGCGGCAGAGCGTTCGGACGAATTTTGGACAAATTATCGAATCGATTCGTTGACCGAAAGAATACAAAATACGTATGGTTTTATCGATTCGGCTATGCGAGAAGAAGGAATCGATTTAGACAAAGTAGTCGGATTTCTCGAAGCAATGACCGAAGGCGGTTTGCCGATTGGAAAAGTAAATCTTGATTTAAACGAAATGTTTCATTTCAACGATGCGCAAGGTGTTTTTCTTGGTTTGGGCTTGCAAACGAATCATAAGTTTTCGAAAACAGTCCGTTTAGGTGGCTTTTGGGGATATGGTTTTGGAAATAAAAAAACAAATTTCGGACTGAACTCAAACTTTACTTTGAATAGATTCAGAGAGTTAACATTATCGTTAAAAATGTCGCGACGCTCGTCGCCAAACGCTCGGTTTACCGATTTTTCAGAAAATGAAAGCATTTTTCGAACATCAAATTTTAAAGATTTCTTCATCAACAGCCTCTCTTTGACAGATGCCATAGAAGCCCAAATTGGTTTCAGAGCATTGACACATTTCAAATTTTATGCCGATTTAGCCGTTCTCGACAAACGTTTGGAAACAACCTATTTGTACACGCCAAATAACGAAACGGCTTGGGACAGATTTCAACTTGCGAACCTAAAATTGAGTACACGTTTCGCTTACAAAGAAAAATTTATGCGCACAACAAAAGGCATTCGCTCGATGGGCACAAATTATCCGATTGTTTGGTTTGCTTACACCAAAAGTTTTAAAGACATTCTTGGTGGCGATTTTTCTTTTAATAAATTTGAATTTCAAATTGAAAAATCGTGGTACATACGTTATTTAGGAAGAACCAGTATTTTTGTTCAGGCAGCTTTGCTCAAAGGCGATGCGCCGATGACTGAGTTGTTCGACGTTCCGGGCACATGGCATAAATTCAATTTGTATGCACCGCAAAGTTTTGCCACGATGCGTGTCAATGAGTTTCTTTCCGATCGTTTTGCCGCTTTATTTTTCACCCATAATTTCGGTAAACTCTTGTTTAAAAACAAGAAATTCAGTCCCGAATTTAGCTTTGCAACAAACATTGCATGGGGCGATATTTCGAATACAGACGTGCATACAAATCTCAATTTTAACGTGATGAACAAAGGTTATTATGAAAGCGGCATCGTAATCAGCCTATTTGGCAATGAATTAGCAAAAATCGGCTTAGGAACTTTCTTCCGTTACGGACCTTACAGTTACGATCAAGAATGGAAGAATTTTGGTTGGAAATACAGCATCTCGTTTGCTTTGTAATTTTTAGAAGTCCCCTTAACAAACTCTTTAATCTGTCCGATTCGATTTTCTGAATCGATACACAACAGTGAGGTCTTTTTTATCCGGTTCGGGAATATCCCAATAGGGTTTTTCTGAAGGTTCTTCGTCAATAGCTCTATTTTCTGATTCTTCTTTTTCAACATCTTCCTCTTCCTCATCTTCCCATGAATATTTTTTTCGTGGCGGAGTACCCACTTTACGATAAAATACTGCCAAAATTACACCGGAAAGAAATCCGCTTAAATGTCCTTCCCACGAAATATTCCGTTCGGCATAAAACTCAGGAAAAACACCCCAAATCAGACTTCCATAAAGAAAAATAACAATAAAAGAAATTGCCATCAACCGACCATCGCGCCGAATAAAACCACTGAACATCAAGAAAAAAGCCAAACTATAAACCAGTCCGCTTGCGCCGATATGAATGCCTGTTCGCGCTCCTGCCCACGTCCACAAACCGGTCATCAAAGCCGAAAACAACAACACCTTGTTTGCAATCGGATGGTAGAAATAATACAGCGTAGTTCCTAAAACTAAAAATGGTACACTATTAGAAATCAGATGTTTCCAATCGGAATGTAAAAAAGGACTAAACAAAATACCACGTAAGCCTTTCAGCGTTAACGGCTCGATGCCATAACGTCCTAAATGTATGTCAAAAAGTTCTTCGAAACCTTTTACACACCACATAATCAACAACATGATTAACGGAACAATAAGAGCGTTAACAATTTTGTATTTTTCTTGTTTTTCGAACATAGAAACGGCTATTGCAAAAGTTGTTCCATTTATTTCCGGAACATGTTTAGCAACGTTTATACGGCTTAATTTTCAGCAAAACGCAAGCGAATTAAACCAATTTCTGATTTTGAACCAATACGAAGTAGCGGACCCCAAAGCCCCAATCCGGAAGATACATAGAAATGTGAATTTCCTTTTTGCATATAACCATGTGCCAACTCGTACATATTTTCGACAATCCACGTAATCGGCCACACTTGTCCGTTATGTGTGTGCCCTGAAACCATTAATGTAACATTGTTTTCAACCGCCTCGTCTAAATTGTATGGTTGATGGTCTATCAATAGGATCGGCAGGTCGTTTTTTGTTTGCGCAACAAGTTCATGTAACGGCTTACGCGATTGATTTGAACGATCATCACGACCAATAAGCGTCAGTTGTTTATCTATAACCAACACGTTATCACGCAATAATACGATATTTGCTTTTTTGAAAAAATGTGTTACCGCAGCCACATCACGGCTGATATATTCGTGATTTCCTAAAACGGCATACACGCCCATCGGTGCTTGAAGTTTTTTCAGTTCTTCGTCTAATTGCAAAGCCTCAACAGGTCGCATATCCGAATTGATTACATCACCTGCAAAAAGAACAATATCAGGATTTAAGCTGTTAATTTTTTCGACAAAACGTTGCGTTGTCTTTTTCCGTATAGTATTTCCCAAGTGCAAATCACTTGCCACAACAATATTCAACTCTTGTTTGGCATCGGGCGATTTCTGTTGCAATGTAATATCAATTTCGTATATATCTATATTACGAAAATTAACATATCCAATCAAAAAAACAATTGTAATTACGCCAACAACACTCATAGCAACAACTTGCCATGTCCGAAAAACACCAATCGATTGAATATTAGGCAAAAAACGAAAAAAACAATTAATCAAACGCACCAAATCAATAAGAATAAAAGCCATGAGCGCATACAACAAAAAAATAAACCATATCGACCCAACATTCTCAATCACACGCGATAACGACAATGGCACATCATGATGCAGCAACACACTAAATAGGTACAAATAGGTTATCAAAACCGCTAAAACAATGTAAATAATTTTTACAACTTTAATATTCGGCAAGGCTTGCCAAAAGCGAAAAAGCACATAAAAACTTGCCAGCGAATAAACGAGAAGCATCAAAATAAAGAAAAACGGAGAACGCATCAAATTGATTTTAAGGTAAAAGAATCTGTTTTAATTAAAAAAATCTTATTCAAAGCAAATTGAAACGTTTAAACTATTTAACAAAGTAAGCCTGAAAAGAAGAGAAACTGACAACAGTTACTATAGGGAGCTTCTAAAAATTCAAAAGATAAGGCTTGCGACCGAGACAAAAGCGGAGTTTACTTGGTGTAAATGAGCATTTTGGCGATGGAGCGTAACGCAGTATTTTGGATTTTTAGAAGCTCCTTATAAATCATCTGGTTTGATTCTAATAATTTTGTCGTCTCTCATGATAACAAGTTCCGTATTTTTTTGCTTTTTATAAGCGACTAATCTTTCGTAAACAAGCTCAAGTCCGGCAACGATTCGTTCGAATAATTCTAATTGTTCTTCAGCTGGGGTCATAGTAACATTTCAAGTTGTTGAATTTTGATTCGTTAATTATTTTCAATGGCTCATCTTTCATTCTGACCGCTAATAATTCAGTTTTCTCTTCTGAATTGTCAAATATCATCACGCCGTCAACAATCGGTAAATAGATGCCGAATAAATTTTTGATTCCTTTTAGATAACGTCTTTCAATAACAGTTTCATCTATGCCGTGACCGCCTTCCGAAACTCTAATCTTTACACGTTCTTTTGCTAATTCGATGTCTTTTAACCAGAAAAAAAGAAGTGTTATTGTGTAGCCTTTACGTTTTGCTTTGGTAATTCTATTTTTGTGGCTTTTGGTCGATAACGTTGTTTCAAAAGCAAAATTTTCGCCGTTATACAATAATTCATCAATACGATTTAGCATGATTCTTCCTGCTTCAATAGCAACTTTTTCGGGCTGAAAAGGAGAAAGTCCTTTTGCTATTTCGTCGGCATTTACAAATTCTTTACATTGTATAATTTCAGGCAAAATAGTATATGAAACAGTTGTTTTTCCAGCACCATTACATCCTGCAATTATGTAAATATTCTTTTGAGCCATAGTGCAAAAGTACAAAAATCAATTATGTAAGATTCAGAGCTATTCAATCGCATTTTTAAAACGTCTTTAACGCTATGATAAAAAAAACTGTTTTCGAAGATGTATTTGAAAGTCATCATTCATAAAAAACATGATTTCTCAGAAAAAAGCATCAACAGCCGTCTTTTTTTACGCATAATGTTTGATAAATGACAAGATATTGTAAATTTGCACCTTCCAAAACCGGAAGGGTTCCGTAGCTCAGCTGGATAGAGCAACAGCCTTCTAAGCTGTGGGTCGCGCGTTCGAATCGCGCCGGAATCACAAAACGCAAAAACGCTGTAATTAAAAAAGTTACGGCGTTTTTTTTAGTAACCTCTTGCACCCTCAGAAAACGGCATTTTTACAAAAATTTGCTTACCTATACGCGCTTTTTCGTACATTTGACCCGAAAAGTTGTCATAAAAATCACACACCAATTCATCATGACACAAGAACAAATAAACGAGCTGAACAATAAGCTTCAAGGAGTCAATACTATTGAAATTCTCAAAATAGTTTCTGAACTTTTCTACAACAAAATCACTTTCGCCAGCAGCTTAAGTTACGAAGATCAGGTTATCACACACCTAATTGCCGAAGAAAAATTACCGATACAAATTTTTACACTCGATACAGGACGCTTATTTCCTGAAACATACGAATTAATCGACAGAACGTATGCACGTTATCAAATTCCAATTCAAATCTATTTTCCTGAAGTTGAATCCGTTGAGCAAATGGTCAATACCGAAGGAATCAATCTTTTTTACGACAGTATCGACAAACGAAAACTTTGTTGTAAAATACGAAAAATAAAACCTTTAGCACGTGCTTTAAAAAATTCAAAAGCTTGGATTACAGGACTTCGCCACGAACAAGCGGTAACACGTTATAACATGCAAATCGTCGAATGGGATACAATGCACCAACTTATAAAGGTCAATCCACTGATTAATTGGACAGAAAAAGAAATTGTCGATTTTGTAAAAAAACATAACATTCCTTACAATAAATTGCACGACAAAAACTTTCCTAGTATTGGTTGTCAACCTTGTACACGAGCTGTTACCAAAGGCGAAGATATTCGTTCGGGACGTTGGTGGTGGGAAAATCCCGATCAAAAGGAATGTGGATTACATAAATCGTAACATAAAAGCGAACTTTTTGAACAAATCCATTTTAAAACTCGCCATTCCGAACATCATCAGCAACATCACCATTCCGTTGCTCGGAATGGTTGATATGATTTTGATGGGACATCTCGAATCGCCTGTTTATCTTGGCGGAGTCGGATTAGGAGCGGTTATATTCAGCGTTGTTTATTCGAGTTTCGGTTTTCTCCGAATGGGAACAACAGGTTTTACGGCACAAGCATTAGGAAGCGGCAATAAAACAGAAATTATTTATCCGCTATATCGCTCGTTGACGATCGGACTCGCTATCGCAATGCTCCTTTTATTGTTTCAGATACCGCTCGAAAAACTCAGTTTCAAGTTACTCAACGGAAGCGAAGAAACCAAAAGCATGGCTCGAAAATACTTTTATATACGCATCTGGGCTGCTCCGGCAACATTGAGTCTTTTCGCAATAAAAGGTTGGTTTATTGGTATGCAAAATACCAAAACACCCATGTTTATCGCCATACTAATCAACATATTGAATATTATTTTCAACATATTATTTGTCGTTTGGCTACAAATGGATGTCGATGGCGTGGCTTTAGGAACCGTTTTGGCGCAATATGGTGGGCTACTCGCCGGTTTATTGATACTGAATCGTTCGTACAAATCATTTTTCTTAAAGATTGAGAAAAAAATCTTGTTTGAAATAGACAAAATGAAACGTTTTTTCAAAGTCAATTCCGACCTATTTATTCGTAGTTTGGTTTTGATCTTGACGCTTTCGTTTTTCACCAGTCAATCAGGAAAATTAGGCGATAATATATTGGCTATCAACACCATGATTATACAATATTTTTATGTGTATTCGTATTTCATCGACGGAATTGCTTATGCAGGCGAAGCTTTGGTCGGAAAATTTTACGGCGCAGGCGACGAAAAACAGCTGAAATCTGCCATCAATCATTTATTGATTTGGGGAACTGTTTTGTGTTTGCCTTTTGTTTTTCTTTACGGTTTTAGTTCACCTTTATTGTTCCGATTTGTAACCAACAACGCTAATTTACTACTTTTAGCGCACGATTACCGCCTTTGGATGGCACTCATTCCGCTCACCACTTTTGCCGCATTTATCTGGGACGGAATTTTTACCGGAGCAATGGCTTCAAAAGCCTTACGCAACACGATTTTAATTGCTACTTTCGTTTTCTTCTTACCCGCATGGTATTTTTTAACGCCCATTTACGGTAACCATGGTTTATGGATTGCATTTCAGCTATTTATGCTAAGTAGAGGTATCACTATGACTTTGTTGGCAAAAAAAGCTGTCTACACCATCAAGACATAAAAATGAGAAGAATAATGTACTTTTGACACATGGTTCGACTTTTCGGCATTGGCATTTTAATCGTAACGATGTTTTTTACTTCGTGTAAATCATGCAGCAATTCGAGAGATGTCGTCTTCAAAAAATTCGACAAAGAAACGATCGAACATTTCGATAGTATAACACCTATTTTTCCTGAAAATTCTATTTTTTCTGATGATACATGTAAAGTTGATTTTAAAAAAAATGACTTAAAAAATCACAAATCAAAAAGCCAAAAGACAATCAATTGTAAAAAAAAATCGCTTGTAAGCACAATGCAATACAAAAAAACGGATACTGTTATCAATGTGCTAAGTATCATCGAAACGCCCAAAAAACGCATAATTCCTTTTCTTCCTGATTTTTACGGCGAAGCACTTACAAGTATGAACCGTTATCTGCTACTGCGTTTCGACAACGATATTTTCATCGAAAAAGATTATTACTACACCAACGGTGCTATGATAGGAATTATTCATCCGAAATTGCAACATTTTTTCATTCATAAAACATTGCTTACATTAGGAAATAATTCATTGAATTATAATTCTTTAACGATAAATCACGAAATGTTTACACCGGTTGATCCCGAACAAACAACGATTGATTTCGACGACCGACCTTTTTGCGGCACGTTGTTTCTCGAATTTGGAAAAATCAGTATTTTGAAAGAAAAACAACTGATGCTGCAATCGAGCCTGAAATTGGGCGTGATAGGCGAGATTTCGCTGGCTTCATTTTTTCAAAGCGGCATCCACAATAAAGCACCTACCGGTTGGGAGTTTCAAATCAGAAACGACATCATTATCAATGGGTTAATTTCAGTTCAAAAAGGTTTTTTATCGCGTCGTAATATAGATTTTTCGGGAATGATCGAAACAAGTTTTGGCTCTTACATGACTTATTTGGTTGCTTCACCAAAACTGAAAATCGGGAGTTTTGCATCAAGTTACGATGTGTTTTATACGGCAAAACCGAATACCATTGAAAAAAATTCAAGAAAAAAAATCCAATACACTTTTTTTATAGAGCCTGAAATTCGCTATGTGATTCATAACGCAACTTTAAACGGTGGTTTTTTTAACCGAAATAGTCCGCACAAGTTTAAAATAAACGAAATCAAACATCTGATATTCAATGGAAAAATAGGAATTACATTCTTTTTCGAACAACACGGAATAAGTTTTTGTTATACCGGTACTTCTCCCGAGTTTGAAACAAGAAAATATCACGGATGGGGATCTATTAATTACATTTTTAATTTTTAAAATAATGGTAGAAACATGCGTTTTTGGAAACAATCAAATCGAGTTTCCGGTAACTTACGAACTGAAATTAATGGTTACGACCGGTATTCCCGTCGTCATGTCAAAAGACAGCGCGGTACAACTATTCGACGATCTTAAAATTCCTTATACTTTTTTAAGTGAAAAATTAAGTTCGAATGGCAATTATAGCAGCTTAACCTATCGCGTTACTTTGCTCGACAAACTACAAATGGACGAACTTTATACAAAACTTAGCCACCTTCCGGCTTTGAAATTAGCTATTTAACACTAGTAGTTGTTATTCACCAACACTAGCAGCTATAAAATAATATTCTTCATTCGTGTTAAAATAACGTTCAAATTCAAACTCTTTAATCGGCTGTTTGTTTTTAATAAATGATTGCAGTGTGTATATTTTCAAACCTATTTCATTTGAGATAAAATTGTACAGATCAAGAGGGGACGTTCCATAGTAGTCGCTGGCTCCTTTTCCACATTCAAATATAATTATGGGTTTGTTCCTTTTCAGCAAATTTTTTGCACCTTTCAGAACGCCAAACTCCCCACCTTCAACATCAATTTTAATGAAATGAATTTCTTCATTTAAAGGAATCATTTCATCCAAGGTTTTTAAGTTTACTTTTATTTCTTCAATTACTGGATTTGTAATGTCATAACGTCTTTTTTTTATGCCACTATATGCCGGTGCATTTTTGACAAGCTGAAACGTGGTTTCACCACTATTATCCGAAAGTGCATAAGGAAAAATCGCTGCTTTATGTTCATATTTATTTTTCAATTCATTAAAAAGATAAGGAATTGGCTCAAAAGCATAATGTTTCCCTTCGGGTGCACTATCAAGCATTAAATCTAGTATTTCGCCTTTGTGGCAACCCACATCAATGCAATTATTATTTCTCTTTACATATTTCTTTAATATTATTCTTGTAAGTCTGTCGTATTTAAGATTTTTTGTTAAATCTAAATGAAGTGAAATAAATACTTCCCTAAGAGTGTCTTTAATAATGCTCATAAAAATTATTTTAGTGGTTTACAGTAAATTTGCTATTGGTTAAAACTTTTTTTGAGGTGCTTTGAAAAATGGTTTAGCATATCTTTTGTATTATCTTCGTCGTGCAGTTCCGGTCATATCCGCTCCCGGATATTAGATGCTGGTAATGAATCTGGGTTTTTGCTTTTTATCACTTCTTCGAAATCGAGGAGGTGATTTTATTTTTCGTAAAGCCCCCATACTAGTGTACCGAAACATATCTCGCTCCACAAAAATACCAAAAAACTTTGGATTATCTATCGCTGATATCGATGCAAATATTACGACAAGCCTGTCAAATGCCTTTTTTTTGTCCTGAAATAAGTTTACTCTTTTGAGCCATTTTTACTCTTTTTGGTGTAAACCTATTTTAGGACAAGACATAAATTGCTTTTATGATGAAAAACAAACAAGTTTTAGTAATTTTGGCTCGAAATTTGCAGTATTAATGATTCTATTTGTACAAATAAAACGCATAAAATGGTAAAAATTTACCATGTATTTTTGTTTTTTTTCATAACTCTTTCGTTGATGAATAGCAATGTTTTTGCTCAAAAATCAACTATAAAAGAGCATGTAAATCAAGGATTTACAGAATCAGATGCGAGCAAAATAGGAAACTATTTTGCTGCAACGGTATCCGTAGAAATCGAAAAACAAACCGGATCATTCAACAAGCAACACGCGACAAGTATGCTCAAGAGTTTTTTCATCAAAAATCCGTGCAAATCATTCAAAATCACTAATTCAGGAAAAGTAAGCAATTCAGATGCCTTATTTATTATTGCCCGATACGAAAGCAAAGAAAAAGCTTTTCGAGTATATATTTTGTACGAATCCCCCATCGAAAAAATTCATTCATTCAGCATTTTGGTTTATGAAAACAAGCATAACAGCAATTGAGCAACTTATTAATCAAGCAATTAAAGAAGATATTGGAAATGGAGATCACACCTCGCTTTCGACTATTCCTACCGGTACACAAGGCAAAATGTATTTGCTGATAAAAGAATCCGGAGTTCTAGCAGGAATTGAAATCGCCGAAAAAGTTTTCACTCAAATCGACCCTGACATCCAATTCAAACGTTTTATTACAGACGGAACTTTTGTAAACTCGGGCGATATTGCTTTCGAAATAAGCGGTTTGGTTGTATCCATGCTTTCGGCTGAACGTTTAGCACTCAATTTCATGCAACGTATGAGCGGTATCGCCACAAAAACAGCTTATTTGGTTTCGTTGTTGAACGGTTTGCCCACACGTTTGCTCGACACGCGCAAAACGACTCCAAATATGCGAATTTTTGAAAAACAAGCCGTGCGTCTTGGAGGAGGAGAAAATCATCGTTTCGGACTTTTTGATATGATTTTGATTAAAAACAACCACGTCGATTTTGCCGGAGGCGTTCGAAACGCGCTTATTGCAGCAAATAACTACTTAAAACAAAAAAAACTAAATATACCAATAGAGATCGAAGTGCGAAATTTTAACGAATTGGACGAAGCACTTGATACAGGAAATTTTCAACGGATTATGTTGGATAATTTTTCGACTTCCGATCTCAAAAAAGCTGTCGAAATAATTGCCGGTCGTTACGAAACGGAAGCTTCGGGAGGAATTACCGAAAAAACACTTTACGATTATGCACTAACAGGTGTTACGTTTATTTCAGTAGGTGCACTGACACATCACATTAAAAGTCTCGACATGAGCCTTCGTGCCGTAGTCGAATAAGACAAAAATGGAAAAACTGAAAAAGAAAACGCTCATTTATCTTAGAGCACTTCGGCTGAAAACACGACGTGTTTTAAGGTTTGTTGTACTTCCGGGCTTCGAGGGCGTTCCTATTTATGATGTATTGGTTTTTTTTATCAAAGGATTATTCAACGGCTATTTAGCTGAAAGAGCTGCTGCCATTTCCTTTCATTTCTTTTTAGCCCTATTTCCGCTTGTTTTATTTATTTTTACGTTGATTCCATACATTCCGATCAATGATTTTCAGGAAACGCTTTTTGCTTTGATAGAAGAACTTTTGCCTCCTCAGACATTCGATTTGGTTCAACAAACGATCTACGAAATTATCAACCAGCAAAATACAGGCTTGCTTTCGTTGAGTTTTATCATGACATTTTTTTTCAGCACCAGCGGAATTGTCGCAATTATGGATGGTTTTTCTAGAGGCTATCACGAAATCAATACAATTAGTTGGGTCAAACAGCGTATCGAAGCAATCGGACTTTTAAGCATACTCGCCGTACTGTTGATTCTTGTCATCGCATTGATGACAATGGGTGGATATGCTATCAGAATACTTTCGGCAGATGGCATTATTCATAGTGCACTCGTTGTTCAGTTGCTTCAAATTGTGCGTTGGATTTCGATTGTCATTTTCATGATGTCGATTACCGCTATTTTATATCATTACGGCACACACGAAAAAAAACGATTTCATCTATTCAGTCCGGGATCCATTTTGGCGACCGCACTTTTTATTATAGGTTCGTTCGGGTTTAATTTTTACATTACTAACTTTTCGCGTTACAATGCATTATACGGATCAATCAGTACTTTGTTGATTATTTTGCTTGCTATTTATATCAATAGCATCATTTTGCTTATCGGATTTGAATTGAATGTAAGCATTGGGCAAGCGCGAAAACAATCGAAAAATCAAGAAATTAATATTTTGAAAGAGCGCATTAAATAAGTTGAAGATTGTTACTTTTGCAACTTGATTATTTGTTTGCACCGAAACTTCTAAAACCGAAACCTTTGGGAATCATTAAAAAACAAGGTATACAAGGAACCATTTATTCTTACTTGGGTGTTCTGATTGGTTTTGTAACCACCGGCATCATGTTTCCGCTTATGCTTACGCAATCCGAAATCGGTTTGTTTAAGGTGTTGGTTTCTGTTTCGACTTTATTTGCGCAATTTGCCGGATTAGGATTCTGTACGGTTACGATTCGTAACTTTCCTTTCTTTCGTAATGAAAAAACCGATCATCACGGTTTTCTGCGTTTATCACTGATAGTCAACGTGATTGGATTAGCTATCTCGATTCTTATTTTTTTGGCAATAACGCCTTATATTATCAAAACCAATGACGAAAAATCAGCACTTTTTGTCGAATATGTATATTATATTATTCCGCTGATTGTTTTTACTGCGTTTTTTAATATTCTTGATGCTTATTTTAGGGCACTGAATAATGCCATTACAGGACTTTTTTATAAAGAGTTCGTTCAACGAATTTTGATTATAGTAGCCATTTTTGCGTATTATTTTTCGTTCATCGATTTTCATTGGCTCGTTATTTTTTATGTTACAGCCCTTTGTATTCCAACACTTTTTCTTGCTTTTTCGATTTATCGCAAAGGAGAATTTCGTTTAGGTTGGGACAAAAATTTCATTACCAAAACGATGGCAAAACAACTATTCGAAGTTGCGTTGTTCGGCGTTGTAACCAGTTATTCGGGTGTTCTAATCATCAATATTGATGTGATAATGATTAACAATATGTTAGGACTTTCCGAAGCTGGAATTTATACTATTATGTTTTATTTTGGCACGATGGTCGGTATTCCGGCGCGTTCGATTATTCGTATTGCAGCACCTTTGATTTCAGAAGGTTGGAAAGAAAATGACCTCAAAAAAATTGATTCAATTTATAGCAAAAGCAACCTGACACTTACCGTAATTGGTTTGTTACTTTTTATGGGTTTGTGCATCAATCTTGATAATATTTTCACTTTCTTACCGGATTATGAATTAGGACGTTATGTAATCGTTTTCATCGGATTGGGAAATCTGATTGAGATGGCGACAAGTGTTTCTCAAACCATTATTACCAATTCGAAAGATTATAAAGTAATCGCGTGGCTCATGCTGTTATTCATCGTTTTGCTAATTGTAACCAACTTAATTATGATACCCCAACACGGAATTGTTGGTGCATCTATTGCTTCTGTTTTTTCGCGTTTTGTCTATAATCTCATTTCATGGTTTTTTGTTTACAAAAAATATGGTTTGCAACCGTTCAATTCAAAATACATTCTTTTATTGCTCATTGCTGCGTTTAGTTATTTTGTTGCGACAATGATTCCTGTTTTCGATTGGTTTATTTGGGATATTCTTGTTCGATCGGCAACTATTACGGTTGTTTTCGGACTTTTAGTTTATGTATTTAAAATATCTAAAGATATTAACGAGACAATTGACAACGTCTTGAAAAAGACAGGAATACAATTTAAAAAGTAAACAAATCTTTCAGGCTAAGAAAATTTAGCATGCACACAACGTGTGATTTTTCGGAAAATGCTGTAATTTCGCTTTTCAAATAGCGATTATGAGTGTCAATTTGGATAAAAATTCGATTGTTTTTGTTGGAAGCGGTGCTATCGCAACAGCACTTGGAGATGTTTTAGCAGAAAAATCAACACTTGATGTTACACTGCTTTCGATAGAAGAAGATGTCATCAAATCGATTAACGAAGCGCATGTTAATCTCAATTATTTTCCAAATTACAATCTCAATCATGCGTTAAAAGCCACGAACGACATTCATGTTCTCGCTCAAACCGACATCATTTTTTTGGCTGTTCCTTCGACTGTTGTTGTACAATATTTGAAACAACACAGCAAGCTGATTAAACCGGAAGCATTACTCGTCAATCTTGCCAAAGGATTTGGAAGCGAAACGCAAATTATTCCGGACTGCATTCAAGAGTTTACGCAAAACACTTTCGTCAGCATGAAAGGTCCTTCGTTTGCACGTGAAATCATCAATCGGCAAGCGACAGGGCTTACAATCGCTTCAAAAAATTTACATGTATTCGATGTATTCGAAAAACTTTTCGCAAACACCTCAATTTTCTTCGATTTTACAACAGATGTTACCGGAGTAGAATACGCTAGTATTTTAAAAAATATTTACGCCATCATCATCGGAATTGTTGATGCTAATTTTGATTCGCCCAACCTTCGTTCGCTTGTTTTGTCGAAATCCATTAACGAAATGCGTCGTTTAATCAGTATTTTTGGTGGTGCCGATCAAACAATTTTTAACTTCTGCGGATTTGGCGATTTTTCGCTTACAGCACTTAACGACCTGAGTCGCAACCGCACCTTGGGTTTGTTAATCGGAAAAGGATTTTTCTCGAAAGATATTTCGGAACGCGTTGTACTCGAAGGACGTATTGCCGTAAATATTTTGTTCAAACAACTTACACGATATAATATTTGTATTGATGATTATCCGCTGATGACCGAACTTTACAAGGTTTTCAACGAAATATATGATATCAAGAAGTTCGTCAACAGAATTTTAAAGTAGTTTATTGAATTTGTTCCAAGATTTTATCTTCCACCTAAAAGTCTTATTTTCTTATCGATTCACTCAATCATTCTTTGTAGTAGCTTCGCTATTTTTTCCTACTTTAGCTTCGTAAAATTCGCACGAATGAGTGTATCAAAAAAACATTATACATTATTGGTATTCAGCCTGATTTTAGGATTCCTAACGTATAATAGTCTCGCACAAACGGTTCTCGACAACATTCCGCAAAACGATACACTTTCGATTATCCGTGTCGACAGCCTCGAAATACTGCAAACTCCCCCACCCGATTCAACATTCGTTTTGTCCGATTCGTTAGAATCTCACTTAAAAGATTCATTGGTCGAAAAGGAAAAAAAAGTTGTTCAACAGGTTTATAAAACGACACCGGTTGTAATAACCGACTCAACACAAGTAACTTATTTTACCGAAAGTTTTTCGAATTTGATGTTGGGACGCATGCAATACATCGACACGGCACTGTTGCTGGCATCTTATTTCGATCCTTTAGATAAGCCTTTTTCGATTTACCAAACGCTTTCAAATGCCGGAACGGCTTACCAGCCACTCGAATTGCAAACTGAAAATCCGCTTGGATTTGATATGCAGTTTGCTTCTTTTAAAAACTATTTAAAATCGAAAAACAATATCCGTTTTTATATACCACACATTCCTTACTCTGAAGTGCGTTATACGATGGGAGGCAAAAAAGAGCAACAGTTGCAAGTGCACTTTGGCAGACAGTTTCTGCCGCGATTGTATATTTCTATCGATTATGATTTGTCAAACTCGCCCGGACCTTATAAAAACAACAAAACGAACAATTCGAGACTTGGCATTTCGGGGCGTTACAACAGCAAAAACGAACGTTTCGGCGCAACAGCCTATTATTTTCACAACAAACTCGAAATACAAGAAAACGGTGGTATTTTGCACGACAGTATTTTTAGCGAAAACATTGAAGGCGACCGCCGTGTCATAACCGTACACCTAAACGATGCCGAAAACAGGATTAAATCGGCAGGATTTGGTGCCGGAACTTATTTCTGTCTGTCGAAAGCCGAACGTGTTATTAAAGGCGATTCAGTGGTTATGAAATCGAAAATTCCGGTCGGACGTATCGCATATAATTTTGATTATCAAAGAAATCGGTCAGCATATTACGACAAATCACCTTTAAGCGATTTTTACAAACCATTTGATATTGTACAGGATTCGACGCAAACATTCGACAGTACAACGTTTGTAGCCATCAAAAACCGCATTGAGTGGAATACCTTGTCGTATCAGAAATACCACAACGACATTCCTTTTTATCTTTATGTGGCGGTTGAACATGGTTATTATAAATCAAAAATTTCGGAACAGAAAAAGTTTTATTCACAACTGACACCTTCAGCCGGAATTATCATCAACTTATTCAAAGCCACACGTATAACAGGAAACGCACAATTGATTTCATCGGGATATCAATCGGGCGATTTTATGCTACATGGTAATTGGCTGCAATATTTGGGTACAACAAAGAAAAATATCGGAGCTTTGTTTTTCGATTTTAAGCTGAAAAACCAAAGTCAATCATGGTTTTACGAAACATACGAATCAAATCATTTTCGCTGGAACAACAATTTCGACCAATCGTTGTTTGTCATCATGGAAGCGGGTTACACCGTCAAAAACAGGCTTACAGTTGGCGTGGGTCAGAAAACCATTGACAAATATGTTTTCATGAACAAAGATGCGCGTCCGGAGCAAATTGGCGGAACTATTAATATCCAAGAAATTTATGCGCAATTTCACGTTCCTGTAGGAAAATTCGATTTTCTTGGTTTTATTAAATTTCAAAATTCGGATAACGAAGATGTGCTACACCTTCCTACGATTACTTCGAAATTAAAATTCACGTTCACGCAACCTATATTCAAAAAAGCAGCCACATTTCAACCCGGAATTTGTATCAATTATTTTACGTCGTATTATGCCGATGCCTATATGCCTGCCTTACACAGTTTTTACTTACAAAATGATGTAAAAGTCGGCAATTATCCTTTTATCGATTTATACATTGCTTTGAAAATAAAACGAGCAAACATCTACATTCAATATTCGAATATTTACAGCTTGACACAAGATTTTAGCTATTATACCACGCCTACTTACCCGATGCGCGATGGGCGTTTTTATTTTGGAATCAACTGGCGCATGTATAGGTAACATCAATTTCTGACAACAATAACGGAACAAGATATAGCAGAAATCGCTGTATTGGCAGGCTAACATACTTGTCGTTTAAAATTCCTAAAAGTTTTTATTTTAGTAGAGTTTTAGGAATTTCACCTATCTTTGCCCTATGCAAACAATAGCACGAAAAAGGTACTTAGGTACGCTTAGTGTACTTAAAGACAAGAATTTAATTAAGGTCGCCACAGGTATTAGACGTTGTGGAAAATCAACTTTAATGATGCAATTTCAAGATTTATTGCGGAAAGAAAACCCGAAAGTTTCCATTTTAGCAATCAATATGGATATGCCCGAATTTCGTTTTTTGGCAGAGAAAAATTGGAAAGAAATCTACGATTACATCGTTAAACACCTTAAAAAAAACGTAATCAATTATGTATTTATAGACGAAGTACAAAATGTCCCCGAGTTTGAAAAACTATTGGAAGGCTTATTCGTTCACCCAAACATAGATTTATATGTTACAGGATCAAATGCTTTTTTGTTATCAAGCGAATTAGCAACGTTGCTCACAGGCAGAGCTTACGAAATAAATGTATTGCCTTTTTCTTTTGCCGAGTATTTAGAGTTTACAAACAAAACGGCAAATCCTGACCGTGCTTTTGCTGAATATGTGCAAATAGGTGGTTTCCCTGAAGCGGTGCGACTTTCACAAGATGGCAATCATTTTGCGAATGAATATCTGCAAACGGTTTTTAAAAACATTTACGACAATGATATTTCAAACCGCCATACTATTTATGCCGAAGAATCGTATCTAGAAGTTGTGAACTTCTTAATAGATTCAGTCGGTTCCATCGTTTCAGCAGGAAACATTGCCAAAGTTTTAACGGCTAACAAAAAGAAGATTGATAACAAAACAGTGTCAAAGTACATTGACACATTAGTAAAATCTTATTTATTTTACAAAGTCAACCGCTACGACATCAAAGGAAAACAGCATTTGGCAACACAAGAAAAATACTACTTGGTTGATTTGGGATTTCGCAATGCACTACTTGGAAAAGAATTGGCAAGCGATGCAGGACATTTGCTTGAAAACATAATTTATCTTGAACTAAAACGAAGAAACAACCAAGTTTGGATTGGAAAAACCAACAACTTAGAAGTTGATTTTGTTGTTCGAAACAGTAACGGTTTTACGCAATACATACAAATTGCACAGACAGTACAAAACGCTGCAACATTAGAACGTGAATTAGCACCGTTTGACAACATCGCAGACCATCACGAAAAACTTTTAATTACAATGGACTACGACACGGGAACATATAACGGAATAAAAAAAGTAAACGCAATAGATTGGCTGATAAATGTCGAAAAAGAAGGGCGAACCGATAAGGATTTGCTGCAACTTTAGACAACCATACAAACGGACAAAACAAGTAACTTGAGCTTTGATATTAAAACATCAAAAGACTTCTTTAAAAAACTTCACTTCACTATTTTTGTACCATGAAAGAGCAACTTCGCTATTTTATCGAGAAAAATAAACTCGTCGAGCCAAATGACAAGGTACTTGTTGCTGTAAGTGGCGGAATCGATTCGGTCGTATTATTGCATCTTTTGAAAGAACTGAATTACGACATTGCTTTAGTACATTGCAACTTCTCGCTTCGAGGAGCAGAATCCGATAGCGATGAATTGTTTGTAAAAAACTTAGCTAAAAAACTGAAAATAAAAGCGTTTGTAAAAAAGTTCAACACAAATGTGTATGCAAAAAATAATAAAATTTCGACACAAATGGCTGCTCGAGATTTGCGTTATCGTTGGTTTTCAGAATTGGCACAGAAAGAAAACTTTTCAAAAATAGCATTGGCACACCACGCCGACGATCAGGTAGAAACGTTCTTTATTAACTTGTTTCGTCGTTCGGGAATTACCGGATTGAAAGGAATGTTGCCGAGAAACGGACAAATAATCCGTCCTTTATTGTTTGCAAACAGAACAATGATAGCCACTTATGCGACCGAAAATGCTATTTCGTGGCACGAAGATCGTACCAATCAGGAAACAAAATATCTGCGAAACAAAATTCGCCATCAATTGCTACCGGTGCTTGAAGAAATTCAGTTGGGAGCAATTACGGCGATCGAAAATTCGTTGATTTTCTTAGCTAATGAAAACGCGTGCTACAAACAACTTTTGACAGAAAAATTAAAAGCTATCATTCGGCAAAAAGACACCTATTTAGCCGTTGAAAAAAGTCATTTTCCGAATAACAGATATGGCAAACAACTGCTTTTCGAGTGGATAAAAATATATGGTTTCAATAAAACACAACTCGATTTGATTTTCGAAGCTCTTAGAAATGAAGCTATTGGCACTATTTTTCGTTCAGCAACACATTGTTTGACAATTGATCGAACCGAAATTCAAATATTAGAAAATAAACCGGACGATATTCCCATTACATATAAAATAGAAACAACGACAACGTCTATTGACACGCCGATAAAACTTCGATTTGCGATTCAAGAAATGAATACTCCTTTTGCGTTCGACAAAAATGAAAACATCGCTCAATTCGATTTCGAAACACTGTCTTTTCCGCTGGAAATCAGAAAATGGAAACAAGGCGATCGTTTTAAACCATTAGGAATGAAAGGTTCTAAATTGGTAAGCGATTATTTCGTCGATCATCAGTTTTCTGTTTTTCAGAAACAACAAACATATTTACTTGTCGACAGAAATAATGCAATCGTCTGGATAATAGGACATCGCATCGCCGATAACAACAAAATCACGCAAAAAACAAGCAAAATAGTCACGGTTACATTCTTGAAATAATTCGAGGGGTGCAACCACTGCTTAAAAAAAATTGTCTTTACTCACGAGACAAAAAATGATTCAATAAAAAAAACAGAAATATATACGTATGAAAAAGTTCATTTTACGTGCTTTCACTTTCATTGTCTTTCTTCTGCCAACGCTTTTATTTGCACAGGTTTTAGAGCCTGTTCGTTGGAATTTTTCGACGGAATCGTTAGATAAAAACGAATTTAATTTGATTTTTACAGCCGATATCGATCCGACATGGCATTTGTATTCGCAAGATATTCCGATGTCGCCTCCGGCAACAACATTCACTTTTAACCAAACGTCAGCATTTGAGCTGATCGGAGAAGTTGTCGAAGGCAAGTCGACCGAACAATACGACAAAAATTTCGGAACGACATTAAAATTCTTTTCGAACAAAGCTGTCTTCAAACAAAAAGTACGACTGACATCGAATAAACCGGTAAAGATAGACGGTGTATTGGAATTTATGTGTTGCGACGACAAAAGTTGCCTGCCTCCTACCGAAATCGATTTTGATTTTCAGTTGACACCATCAACATCAGAAACGCCTGTTGAACAGTCAACAACAGCTATTTTAGAACCGGTTATCTGGTCGTATTCTTTCAGAAAAGTAGCTAATAACCAGTACGATTTGATTTTTGAAGCGCAAATTGATAAAGGATATCATTTATATTCAATTCACGTCCCCGATGGTGGTCCACTTCCGACCGAATTTATTTTTCAAGAACCGAAAGGATTTACTTATAACGGTGGTATTCAAGAGTTAAGTGTCGGAAAAACAAAATACGACGACACATTCGAAATGGAAGTAAAATCATTCGAAGACAAAGCTTTGTTTGCGCAACGAATTGGTATCACAGGAAAAACTCCGGTTTCTATTACCGGTGAAATCGCGTATATGGTTTGCAACGATGTTGGTTGCGTGGCTTTATACCACGACATGGCTTTGAAATTTGACGGGAAAAATATAACCGCGTTTGTCGAAAATCAAACAACTGATCAGGTTGTCATTCAGGAATATAAAAACGAAGTACAATCGGGAAGTTCGTTATGGGCAATTATTTTGGAAGCCATCATTTGGGGATTTGTCGCGTTGTTGACTCCTTGCGTGTTTCCAATGGTTCCGATGACGGTTTCGTTCTTTTTGAAAGGTTCCGAAAACAAAGCAAAAGGTCGTATAATGGCTTCATTTTATGGCTTTTCTATCATTGCATTGTACACCTTACCAATTGCGATGATTATTATGGTAACTTATTTGATTGGTGGCGATGCTATAACGGGCGATATTTTTAATTGGTTAGCAACGCACTGGTTACCAAATATTTTATTCTTTATTATTTTCATGATTTTCGCAGCTTCCTTCTTTGGTGCTTTTGAAATTACGTTGCCCAATTGGATGGTAAGCAAATCGGATGCTAAATCGGATAAAGGCGGACTTACTGGTGTATTTTTTATGGCTTTGACATTAGTGCTCGTCTCGTTTTCATGCACAGGACCCATTGTCGGGTCAGTTCTTATCAATAGTACACAAGGCGAAATTTGGGAGCCGATTGTTACCATGTTGGCTTTTTCGACTGCTTTTGCGATTCCGTTTACTATTTTTGCCTTTGTTCCAAGTTTGTTGAACGACTTGCCGAAATCAGGTGGCTGGCTTAATTCGGTAAAAGTAGTACTCGGTTTTATTGAGTTGGCACTTGGTTTGAAATTTTTAAGCGTAGCTGATCAAACCTATCACTGGGGAATTCTTGACCGAGAAGTCTATCTGGCACTTTGGATTGTGATTTTTGCTTTGATGGGATTGTATTTGATTGGAAAACTGAAATTTGCACACGATTCGGACATGCCTTATTTGAGTGTTCCGCGTTTAATGCTGGCAATCATCACATTTACATTTGTTATATACTTAATTCCCGGAATGTTTGGTGCGCCGCTAAAAGCATTTTCGGGTTACATGCCACCGATGCACACTTTGGATTTCGATTTGAATAGAATGATGCGAGACAACGCAACATCATCTAACACGCTGGTACTCGAGCAGAAAAATGACTTATGCGAAACTCCAAAATATGGCGATAAACTGCATTTACCGCATGGTTTGCAAGGCTATTTCGATTACGAACAAGCACTTGCTTGCGCAAAAGCTGTTGGAAAACCACTGTTTATTGATTTTACCGGACACGGTTGTGTAAATTGCCGCGAAATGGAAGCAAATGTTTGGAGTAATCCGCGTGTGTTGGAATTACTTCGCAACGAATTTGTTATTGTAGCATTGTACGTCGATGACAGAACCAAATTAGACGAAAGCGAATGGATAACATCGTCTTACGATGGAAAAGTAAAAAAGACTATCGGACGCAAATATGCTGATTTTCAAATATCAAAATTTGGTGTCAACGCACAACCTTTTTACGTATTGATGGGACACGATGGCGATGTATTGACACAACCCCGATCGTACGACCTTAACGCTGATGCTTTTGTAACGTTTTTAGAACAAGGACTACAGAATTACAAGGATGGAAAATCTGTTTCGAGAATTTCAAAATGATTTTTTAGTTCAAGATAATTAAAAGTTTTTTTCTGAAATTCGCTTATCCCCTTCTTATAAAGATAAGAATTTAAACAGTTTTTGCACGGCAATGGCACGATGACTAATCGTATTTTTAAGTGCTGGATCCATTTCCGCAAACGTTTCGGTATATCCATTCGGTTGAAAAATAGAATCATAACCAAATCCTGCCGTACCACGGGGTTCTCTTGTGATTTCGCCTTCAATTTTTCCTGTAAAAATATGAAGTTGTCCATCGAACATCAACACGATAATTGTTTTAAAAACCGCTCTTCGGTCATCAATGTTTTTCATCGTGTCGAGAAGCTTTGTTACATTCGCTTCGTAACTGCACGATTCGCCTGCATAACGTGCCGAAAAAACACCCGGAGCTCCATTTAAAGCTCTTACTTCGAGACCGGTATCGTCGGCGAAACAATTTACCAAAAATCGATCGATAACATGTTGCACTTTTTGCATCGCATTGCCAACCAACGTATCTGCTGTTTCCGGAATATCGTTATAAAAACCGATGTCCGACAAGCTGAGAATTTTAAATTTATCTTTAAATAGGTAACGTACTTCTTCGAGTTTGTGAATATTATTCGTTGCAAAAACGATCTCTATCATATTGCTCTATTTTTATTCATCAACGATTCAAATTCCAATCAATTGGCTGATAGCCACGGCTGCAAAGATAATCATTTGTTTTTGAAAAATGTTTGCAACCAAAAAATCCTCTCGAAGCCGACAAAGGAGATGGATGTACTGATTTCAATATCAAATGTTTAGAATTATTTATTAATTTCTCTTTTGCTATCGCATAATTTCCCCAAAGAATAAACACAAGATGTTCTCGTTTTTCGGACAGTGCTTTTATTGCGGCATCGGTAAAACGTTCCCAACCTTTGCCTGCGTGCGAAGCTGCTTGTCCTGAGCGAACTGTTAACGAAGCATTCAACAAAAGTACACCTTCAAGTGCCCATTTTTCTAAACATCCCGATTTTGGCATTTCTATTCCTAAATCAAGTTTTAATTCTTTAAAAATATTTAGCAAACTTGGCGGGAATTGCTTGCCCGCAGGCACCGAAAAAGAAAGTCCATGTGCCTGACCTTCTCCATGATAAGGGTCTTGACCCAAAATAACGACTTTTACTTTATCGAAAGGTGTCAGATTAAACGCATTGAAAATCAACGACCCAGGCGGAAATACTAAATTGTGTTTCTTTTCGTTTACTAAAAACATTTTTAATTCAGCAAAATAGGGCGCATTAAACTCCGGTTCAAGTACCTCGTACCAAGTTTGTTCGATAATAGGTTTTACTTTTGTCATGCTTCTGTACGAAGAAAAGTCTTAAATTTGAAAACTGAATTTTTAACTGTTACTTTGTAAAAAAATATCAATCAAAATAATGAGCTAAGTTATGAAAAAAGTTGTTGTAATAGTATCTATTGTCTTTTTTGTAGGATTATTTTTTAGTTCTTGCAAAACAGCTTCGTGCCCTGCTTATGGCGAAGTGCATAAATACCAAAAAGAAAGAGGAAATTAACTTTAGGGGGACTTCTAAAAATCCTAATCTCTGCGTTACACTTCTTCAACAAAATGCTCATTTACGTTAGTAAATTCCGCTTTTGTTTCGGTCACAAGCCTTGATATTGAAATTTTTAGAAGTTCCCCTTTATTGTTTGTTCTCAAAAGCATGTTTTGAATATTTTCGAACGAATTTTTCGAAAGTAGTTCAGTCGCTTTTTGAAAGTTCTGATTTATTTCACATCAATTCCTTCGGATAACACACAAAATATTTGGTAACCGGTTGCGACAAAACCGAAATATTCAACTGATCTGAAGCCTCCGAAATATCTTTTATCGAACCGTCTTTATAAATAATGTTGATTTTTGCTTGCTTCGGATGATACGCATGATTTGAAGTATGCCCTTCGACAACAAAATAGTTGGTTTCGTCGGTTCGTAAATTCCAGCATTTTTGCGCTCGTTGATGAAGCAAAGCTATTTTTTCTTCCGAAAAAGATGCGTCTTGAAGTTCGATTCGGAACAAATGCCTGTTGACAATGCTGTTCGACAGATACGAAAGTATTGGGTCTTCGTCGTTGATCCAAACTTTTAGCGAAGTGAAAATATCGAAATCATCTAAACGACAGAATTTTTCAAGTACAGATGCATCGTTTTTAAATGCGGTTACATCGATTATATGTTCTAAAAAATAAGAAAGGGCTGGTGTAGCGAAAAGTTTTCGCCTGCGGCTGATTTCCTGAGCGCGTTCTAAGGCTTTCGTCAGCATCGACTCGGCACTCAACACTGTTTTATGAAGATATACTTGCCAATACATCAAGCTACGTGCAACAATAAAATGTTCGACCGAATAAATTCCTTTTGCTTCGATGGCAAGTTCATTGTCAACAACTTCTATCATCGAAATCAATCGTTCGGCATTGATGCTTCCCTCGACAACGCCGGTAAAAAAGCTGTCGCGTTTCAGATAATCCAACCGATCAACATCAAGTTGACTCGAAACCAATTTTGACAAAAATCTCTTTAGATGCGTTCCTTTGAAAACAGCGATGGCTTCTTCAAGTTGTCCGTCTAAATTTTGATTCAATTCGTGCATCAGCAGCAATGAAATTTCTTCGTGTGAAATGTCGTGTACAAGTGTTTTTTCGAGCGTGTGCGAAAAAGGTCCGTGTCCGATATCATGAAGCAAAATAGCCAAAGAAGCCGCTTGCGTTTCATCTTTTGTAATTTCGTAACCTTTCGATTGCAAAATTCTGACGGCATGACGCATCAAATACATTGCTCCCAAACAATGTTGAAACCGTGTGTGCAAGGCTCCCGGATATACTAAATGACTTAATCCGGCTTGTTTGATGCGTCTAAGACGTTGAAAACAAGAACTTTCAATAATGTCGAAATGAAGTTTATCAGGTATGTCGATGAATCCGTAAACGGGGTCGTTGAAAATTTTCTTTTTGTTTCGCAAACGAAATGCTTCCATATTTGTTAATATTTGGTAATCTTGCACTAAAAATGAGAGATCGCACGTTATACAGCAAAAATAGCGAACATCGACATATCTATACACTTCATTAAATTAAAATTGTTGAATTATGGAAAATATTAGCATCTTGTGGGTTGATGATGAAATAGATTTGTTGACACCTCATGTCATGTTTCTCGAACAACGAGGCTACGATGTACTCACGGCAACAAATGGCACCGATGCCATCGAAATTGTTCGATCAGAACCTTTGGATATTGTTTTTCTCGACGAAAATATGCCTGGCATTTCAGGAATCGAAACGCTCGAAATCATCAAATCGGAATACCCGAATTTGCCCGTTGTGATGATAACCAAAAGCGAAGAAGAATCGATTATGGAAAGTGCAATAGGCAGTAATATAGCTGATTACCTGATTAAACCAGTCAACCCAAATCAGATTCTTTTGTCGCTCAAGCGCAATTTGCAAGACCGCAAATTGAAAAGCGAAAAAGCAACCATGTCGTACCAACAAGAATTTCGAAAAATAGGAATGGAATTGAATAACAATCTTTCATTCGACGAATGGGTTGATATTTATAAAAAGTTGGTTTACTGGGAATTGGAACTTGAAAAATCAACTGATGAGGGTATTCGACAGGTTTTGGCTCTGCAAAAAGAAGAAGCGAACAACGTATTTTCGCGTTTTATCGAACGCAATTATGTCAATTGGATAAACAGTCGCACCGAAACAAAACCGGTTTTTTCGCACACATTGGTGAGAGATAAAATTTTACCACGTTTAACAAACGACGACACGCCACTTTTTGTTATTCTGATTGATAATTTGCGTTACGACCAATGGAAAGCTATTCAACCATTAATCGAGCACTATTTTCGTGTCGATTCCGACGATATTTATTGCGCTATTTTTCCAACAACAACACAATATGCACGAAACGCTTTATTTTCGGGACTGATGCCTACAGAAATAAAAAAACGTTTTCCAAAATATTGGGTCGATGAAGAAGACGAACAAACTAAAAACCAATACGAAAGTGAGTTGTTGGGCGAACAATTAAAACGTTTTGGCAAAGATATTCGCTACACCTATAATAAGATTTTGAACATCAACGCCGGAAAGAAACTTGCCGAAAATATGGCAAATCTGATGCAAAACAAACTCAATGTCATTGTTTACAACTTTGTCGATATGCTTTCGCACGCACGAACCGAAATGGAAATGATACGCGAATTGGCGAACGACGAAGCGGCTTACCGCTCGTTGATGTTATCGTGGTTTGAACATTCGAGTTTATTCGATGTGATTCGTTTTATTTCGCAAAAACGTGGCGAGATGATCATTACAACTGATCATGGATCGGTTTACGTGAAAGATCCGGTAAAAATTCTTGGCGATAAAAACGTAAACACAAACTTACGTTATAAATATGGTAAAAGCCTGAAATACAATCCAAAAGAAGTGTTTGAAGTCAAAGATCCCGAAACGATTTTCTTGCCACGTGTCAATGTGAGTACTTCTTATGTTTTTGCTCGTGCAAACGACTTTTTCGCGTATCCGAACAACTACAATTATTACGTTAATTATTATAGAAACACGTTTCAACATGGCGGTATCTCAATGCAAGAAATGTTGGTACCGGTTATTTA
Source organism: Lentimicrobiaceae bacterium (assembly GCA_031262365.1). Lineage (GTDB taxonomy): Bacteria > Bacteroidota > Bacteroidia > Bacteroidales > F082 > JAISHW01. Next base: position 34,564 of record JAISHW010000073.1, on the reverse strand, counting down.
TCTGAAGCCGAAAATTCAAAATTTATGATACCAAAAACCTTTATCATAAAAACACTTGACGATTTAAACGCTGTATCCGAATTTTTGATTGCAAACAAAGGACAAAATAATGTAATTGCTTTTTACGGTCTGATGGGAGCCGGAAAAACAACGTTAATTACAAATTTATGTCAGAAATTAGGTGTTTTAGATACAGTAAATAGTCCGACTTTTTCGATTGTAAACGAATACGTTACTTTAAATAACGAATCGATTTTTCATTTTGATTTTTACCGTATAAAAAAACTCGAAGAAGCATTCGATATTGGTTACGAAAACTATTTTTACAGCGATAATCTTTGTTTAATCGAATGGCCCGAACTGATCGAATCGCTTTTGCCTGAGCGGTATCTAAAAGTAGAACTATCAGTTGACGATCAAGCAGAACAACGCAAAATTAGTTGTTCATTTGTACGAAATGATTAACTTTGGTATTCGTAAATTATTATATAAGATGAACATTTGTACAAAAACTGAAATGCAGACACAAGAAAAAAGAAAAGAAATGAGACACAAAAACCGTTCGATAGTTATTGGTATTCCGAAAGAATTATCGAAAGACGAGTCGCGCATTACACTAACTCCTGACGCTGTAAAATTACTTATAGACAGAGGTTTTCGTGTGATATTTGAATCGGAAGCCGGAGCCGAAGCACATTTTGATGATCGTGAATTTGCCGAATCCGGTGCCGAAATAGCACTCACACACGAAGAAGTTTTCACGGCAGACATCATCCTAAAAATGGCACCTCTTACACCTTCCGAAATCGAACTTTTAGACAAAGGGAAAACCATTTTTTCGTCTTGGCAACAATCGCAATGTTCGAGAGAATACATCGTTAACTTGCTTTCGAAAAAAGTAACGGCAATTGCTTTCGAACTTATTCAAGACCGAACATTAACGCTTCCTTTGGTGCGTTCGATGAGCGAAATATCAGGAAATGTAGCCATGATGATTGCTTCGGAATATTTAAGTAACGTAACATTAGGAAACGGCACCATGCTTGGTGGCGTACCGGGAGTTGCACCTACCGAAATTGTCATTATTGGAGCAGGAACTGTCGGGTTTAATGCGTGTCGCGTAGCACACGGAATGGGCTGCTCGGTAAAAGTATTCGATGATTCATTGTACAAACTGCGCTCACTTCAACATCATTTTAACAATACAATTTACACTTCGACAATTCAACCGAAATTATTGAAAGAAGCAATCAAACAAGCCGACGTACTCATCAGCGCCAAATATTCTACCGAACCGTACAGATCCTGTATCGTTACAGAAGATATGGTCATGTCGATGAAAAAAGGATCCGTAATAATAGACGTGAGCATTGACCAAGGAGGTTGTGTCGAAACTTCGCGTCCTACAACACATTCAGAACCTGTTTATCAAATTTATGATGTAACACATTATTGTGTGCCCAACATCCCTTCGCGCGTGCCAAGAACAGCATCGATGTCGGTAAGTAATCATTTGTTGCCAATGTTGCTGACATTAGCAGATTTGGGAAGTATTGACGCACTATTACACGCAGAACTTGGATTGATAAAAGGAACATATACTTTTAAAGGAGCATTGACCAATCGCGTTGTGAGCGAGAAATACGGTATCCCATTTCAAAATATCGAATTGTTAATGTCGGCATTTTATTGATAATCAGTTTGTAAAAATGACTGAAAAACAACTTTTCGATCGTGTATTTTTCGAAAAAGAAGCTTCGGAAAAGTTGCGTTCATACGTCAAAATTTGGAAAAAAAATGCACTACAAGTCATTGTGTTAGTCGATACAAATACGCAAAAACACTGTGCGCCTTATTTATATACGTTTTTTGACGAAGCCACATACGTTTATTCGGAAATCGTGATTCCGACCGGCGAATCAGCAAAAAACATAGAAACATTAATACAAATTTGGAATTTTCTTATTGAAATTCAAGCAGATCGTTCTGCCGTACTTATCAATTTAGGTGGCGGCGTTGTATCTGACATTGGCGGTTTTGCAGCTTCGTGTTTTAAAAGAGGAATTACATTTATCAATATTCCAACCACTTTGCTCGCGATGATTGATGCGGCAATAGGAGGAAAAAACGGAATTAATTTTCAAGGAAACAAAAATCTTATTGGAACGTTTGCTCAAGCGGATTCGGTGCTGATTTTCAAATCGTTTCTTAAAACACTTCCTGAAGAAGAAACTCGTGCTGCCATAGGCGAAATATTGAAATATGCTTTTGTGGCAAAGCCTGAAATACTTACCGTTTTCGAAAATAAAAACATTGATTTACAAGATTTTTTGTCGCTTATCGAATCGTGCATACAAATCAAACAACAAATAATTGCAAACGATTTCTTTGACCAAGGCGATCGAAAAGTATTGAATTTTGGCCATACAGTCGGACATGCATTTGAAGCTTGGGCACTAGAAAACAACAAAATTTTGCACCATGGCGAAGCTGTTGCTTTTGGAATTTTGATCAGTTTATGGCTTTCTGAAAAATATTGCAAATTAGAATCGACCTATTCGAAATGGTATAAAGCAGTTTTAGAAACGCATTTTACTCCTTTCCAAATTCCTGTTTATCAGATTGAAATCATAATCAATTGGATAAGAAACGACAAGAAAAATACCTCAGGAAAATTCAATTTTGTATTGATTCAAATGCCGGGTATTCCTAAAATAGATGTCGCTGTGTCGGAAGATGATTTGCGCGATGTGTTGACACGTTTTAGTTCTTATTTTTGAGTTATCCACAAAAAAAATATTGAATTACATCGACCCAAACAACATGATTCTGGATTATTATCATCGTGAATTTCAAAATACTTCAGCGTTTATTGGCGGAAGCAAAAGCGAGAGCAATAGAGCGTTGCTGATTGCCGCGTATGGAAATTTAAATTGTGAGATAGCAAACCTATCAGAATCGGACGACACAAAACTTCTAACAAAAAATCTGAAACAAATTGAAGCTACAAATTTCGATTTCAAAAATCCCGTGTCAATTTATTGTGCTAATGCGGCGACGATAGCGCGTTTTTTATTGACCTATCTGGCAAACAAACAAGGCAAATGGATTCTTTATGGTGATGCGCGCTTGCATCAACGCCCGATTGCGCCGCTTGTCGACGCACTTCGCGAACTTGACGTTGTAATCGAGTATCAAGAACAAGAAGGTTATTTACCCGTTTTAATATCGGGACGAAAAATTTTAGGCGGAGCTATTCAAATCGATGCTCGGTTGAGCAGTCAATACGTTTCGTCCTTATTGTTGGCAGCACCAACTTTCGAAAATGGCTTGAAGTTGAAATTGAACGATCATACAAGCTCGATTCCTTATATTGATATGACAATCAAGATGATGGAACATTTTCAAATTTGTGTTGAACGAAAAGAAAATGAGATAACGATTCCGAAAAGTGTTTATCAAAATCGTAATTTTTATGTGGGATCCGATTGGAGTTCGGCTTCGTATTGGTACGAATTAGTTGCATTGACCGAAAATAGCAACTTGTTGCTCGAAGATTTGCAACTTGACTCAATGCAGGGCGATGCTGTTTTGGCAACATTATTCGAATCGTTTGGTGTAACATCAGAGCAACGAAAAGAAGGTGTTTTCATTGAAAAAAAACAAAAACCAGACAACTCTTTTTCGTTCGATTTTCGAAATTATCCCGATTTATTTCCTGCTGTTGCAGCAACTTGCGCCGGACTTGGCTTAACAGCTTGTTTTTCGGGACTGGACAATCTGTTTGCAAAAGAAACTGATCGCCGAAAAGCTATGCAAACAGAACTTTTGAAAATTAATCCACTGATAAACAGCTCAAAAACAGAAATATATGTTGCTGAAAATAATGATTTACCTTGTTTCTTGGAAGAAAATCCGTTGAAATTCGAAACTTACAACGATCATCGTATCGCAATGTCTTTGACTCCATTATCATTAAAAATCGGTGCTATAAAAATTCAATCGCCGGAAGTTGTTAGCAAATCTTATCCGCAATTTTGGCAACAATTGGCACGTGTTTTTGAAAAATAATTACCTTGTAATGCAATAAAAATACATTTTATCCATTATAAATAAAGCAATTAAGATTGATCTACTTATCATTTATTTTTGCCGCTTATTTGTTACATTTGCATTTCGATAAATCTTTTGATTGAATATGAAACTCAAGCTGTTCAAACCTGTTTTTTTTCTTAGTTTGTGTATCTGCTTCCTGAACATTCAAAAAGCAGAAGCTCAAATAGATTGCCAAATACAAGTAGTTAGCTCCGAAATGCCTATTTGTAATGGAGAGCTCGTCGAATTAAGAGTTGTTGCAAACGTAAATTACAGCTATTTATGGTTGCCAAACGGCGAGACAACATCTTATATCCATATTCGTCCAACGCAAACAACAACGTACACTGTCGAAGTTACTGATTCAAACACAGGCGAAACATGCTCAAATAGCTTTACTGTAGAAGTTCGTCCATTATTCGAAACTTCGATAGAACAGTTGCAACTTACCTGTTCGAATTCCGAAAACAACAATGGAAATACGGCGATGCTTCGCGCTTCGGCTGTTGGAGGCGATTACACCTATTTGTGGGATGTGCCTCCATTGAATATCGCGCCCGGAAATCCAAATTTGGCAGTAGGACTAAAAGCGCATTTGTGGTATTATGTTGAAATAAAAGACCAGTACGGATGTCAGCAAAAAGATTCAATTTACACGCAAGCCTATAAAAATCCAATTATTAGAATAGATGCGGATCCTGATACGGCTTACATTCAAAAACCGTATATCACTTTTTCTTTCGAAAATACCTCTTCCGATACAATTACCAATTTCTTTTGGGATTTTGGCGACGAACAGCCAAGCTCATCGCTCGAAACACCACGCTATACATACAATCAGGAAGGTATTTTTACCACATTGCTTACCGTAAACAACGCACAAGGATGCGATACTGTATTTACAAAAGAAGTAACAATACTTCCTGTAAAATTAAAAATTCCAACGATTTTCACACCAAACGGCGATGGCGTTAATGATTATTTTGTCATCACGGAAGCACCTTCCGAAGGCGACGATACAGGTGAAGGTTTGAAATATTCGGCAACCGGACGCTACAAACCGGTAAGTGTGTATTACGAACAAGTAGAACTTACTATTATAAACCGTTGGGGACGAAAAGTGTATTCGTCGAATAATTATCAAAACGATTGGGATGGTGGTGATTTAGGTGATGGAACTTATTTTTATGTGTTGAAATGTAAAGGACGTTTCAACGACCATACTTACAAAGGTGCAGTCGCTATTTTTGGTAGTGGCAGGTAACTTTTTTATAATTTAAAGAATCGAATTAAAGCATTATCTTTGCGTACTATGAAAAAATATTTCTTATTTATTTGTTTCGTTGTTTTTGCTCTTGTAGCCTGCAATGAAAGTCCGGAAAAAATTTCGACAAGTTTAGTCAAAAACCCTAAGACAGCCGGAGGAACTTTGAGTGAAAAAATGCCTGTTATTACTTTTGAAGTGTCAGAACACGACTTTGGAAAACTTATTCAAGGCGAACAGGTAAGTTGTATTTTTAAATTCAAAAATACAGGTGATGCACCTTTACTCATCAACAATGTAGCAAAATCTTGCGGCTGTACGGTAACGAAATTTTCGAAAGATCCGATCGCTCCGAACGCCGAAGGCACAATAGAAGTAACGTTCAATTCGTCCGGTTTAAAAGGAAATCAAAACAAAACAATAACAGTGATAAGCAACACGCATCCTTCGAAAACTTATTTGAAAATCAAAGCGCAAGTTACAACACCCGATAAATATTAATTTTTAAATACTAAAACATGAATTTTTTAAGCATTTTACTTTTAGCAAACCCAAATCAAGCTCCAGGAACAGAAGGCGGCGGCAATATGTTAACATCATTGATGCCTTTGATACTTTTACTGATTATTTTTTATTTCTTTTTTATTCGTCCACAGATGAAACGTGCAAAAGAACAACGCAAATTTCGCGAAGAACTCAAAAAAGGCGATAAAGTAGTAACAATTGGTGGGATTCACGGAAAAATAGAAGAAGTCAAAGAAGGAACAGTCGTCCTTCAAATTGATAACAACGTGAAAATAACCGTCGAAAAATCAGCCATAGTAACCGATCGGACACAAGTGGCACAACAACGATAAAGGAAAGCCGGTTTTTCCGGCTTTTTTCTTTTTAAGATTTTTAGCTAACTTTGACAAGTGGAAAATAAAACGCCATTCATCATGCAACAGCCTAAAAAACCAAAACGCAAGGAACTTAGTATATTTCTGTTTTTTGTGTTGTTTTCGAGCTTGATGTGGCTTTTGATTAAACTGTCGGATCAATACAATATCACCACCGAAATTAAAGTAAATTTTGAAAATATTCCGGCAGAAAAATTTATGCCACTTCCTCATGAGTACACATTAAAAACGACTGTTACATCAACCGGATTTAATCTGCTTCGTTTTTACACTACGAGAAAAGTAAAACGTACTATTACAATAGCACTTGATCAAACACCTTATCGACAAGCAGAAACAAATTTGTACTACATTGGCACACAACAAGTACGCGATAAAGTTGCTGATTTGATGCACGTGAGTATAAACGCCGTTTTATTTCCAGAAAATGAAATTTATTTTACATTAGAAACTTTAAAATCAAAAATTGTTCCAGTCAGCATAAAATATGATTTCCGATACCGGAAACAATACGGAATATATGGCGAACCAAATTGGGAACCTAAAGAAATAGAAATATTTGGTTCTGAAAACGTGATTGATACCTTGCAATTTATTTATACAAAAAAAATAGAAAAAGACGATCTCTACGAAAATTTTGAAACCGACGTATTGCTTGATTTTCGGAACGACTTACAGTCTGAAACAAAATCAGTTCGTTTATCTGTTGAAGTAGAGCGTTTTACAGAATCTTCAGTAACAGTGCCAATCGAACAAGTAACGCAGCAAAAATTGCGTCTTTTTCCCGATCATGTTACGATAAACTACAATGTCGCTATGCGCGACTTTCGTCGAATTGATTCCAAATTGTTTCAAGTTCGGGTAGCGATGTCTGATTTGCAGTCGTTAGAACCGTTTTTGAAACTCGAAGTTACGCCTCCGGCAAATGTCCATCTTATTCGTTACGAACCGGAACAAGTTGAATATCTGATTTTGCAATAAATGGCACTTCGTGTTGGCATAACAGGAAATATCGGGAGTGGAAAAACACTTGTTTGTTCTATTTTTGAACATTTGAACGTTCCTGTTTTTTACGCCGATAAAGAAGCTAAATTATTGTATGACAATGATATTGTAAAAAGGAACGTGAAAAACTATTTTGGTTCTACATCTTATTTTGAAAACGGAACCTTAAACCGTGCGTTTATTTCAGAATGTGTTTTTAACGACCGGAAAGCCTTAGATTTTTTAGAAAACATTTTGTATCCGGCTTTAAATGAGCGGTTTGAATATTGGTCTGAACAAAATCAAACGAAAGACTACGTGCTTTATGAAGCCGCTTTGATTTTCGAAAAAAACTTACAATCACGCTTTGACAAACTCATTTTGGTTACAGCACCCGAATCGCTTCGTTTAGCGCGTGTGATGAAACGCGATGCTTTGAGCAAAGAACAAATCAGGCTGCGCATGAAACAACAATGGAACGAATCCGAAAAACAAAAAAAAGTAGATTTTGTAATTGAAAACGATAATCAAAACATGCTAATTCCGCAAGTTTTGAAGATTCATCAAGCACTAAAGGGAGCTTCTAAAAATTCAAAAGATAAGGCTTGCGACCGAGACAAAAGCGGAGTTTACTTGGTGTAAATGAGCATTTTGGCAAGGGAGTGTAACGCAGTATTTTGGATTTTTAGAAGCTCACTAAAGATGGTTTCGAAAACTTAATTTTAGGTTCAACCCTCGTTAACATGAGTTCGATGTAAAGATGCACGCTTCATTTTTTTATTTTTGCATAAATAACATGCTATGAAAATAGATCTTTTTATTCCGTGTTTTATCGACCAGTTTTACCCGCAAACGGCTTTTAATGTAATTAAAGTGCTGAAAAAAGCAGGATTAACCGTTGCGTACAATCCGAATCAGACCTGTTGCGGACAAGTCGCTTTCAAAAGTGGAAATATTGAAGGCGCAAAAAAACTTGGCGAAAAGTTTTTGAACGACTTTTCCGGTAACAGTCCCATTGTAGGTCCCACAGCTTCGTGTGTGGCTTATGTGAAAAATCATTTTCAAGAGTTATTTTATAATACATCGAATCATTTGAGATTCAAAAAGTTGATTCCAAACATCTTCGAATTTTCGGAATTTTTAGTGCATCAGATTCGGTTTACGGATTTTGAAGCTGATTTTCCACATAAAGTAACATACCACGATAGTTGTAGTAATTTGCAAGGTCTAGGTTTGTCGAAAGAAGCTCGTCAGCTGCTTAAAAACGTAAAAAATCTGGAGCTTATCGAAATGCAGAAAACCGATTTATGTTGTGGTTTTGGAGGTATTTTTTCGTTGAAAAATGAACCGATTTCTATTGCACTGACACAACGAAAAGTCGAAAATGCACTCGAAACAGGTGCCGAATATATTGTTTCGACCGATTTATCGTGCCTGATGGGAATCGAAAGTTATATTCGCAAAAACGAACTTCCAATCAAAGTGATTCATTTAGCCGATGTATTAGCTTCGGGCTGGTAATTTCTCTTTTTGTCTTGTCCTAAAATAGGTTTACACAAAAAAGAGACGATATAGACAAAAGAGTAAACTTATTTCAGCAAGACACCCTTAGTTCATTGAAGCCTTGAGCTAAAAAAGAAACGAGACTGCCAAAAAGCGAGCAAGGGACGAGCGAAGCAAAAAGGCAGTCGAGTAAAATAAACACCGGCTTCGCCGGTCGAATTTTTTTTTAAAAAAAACAACACACACAAACAACTGATTGACACCAAAAATATACACTATATTTGCAATTCGTGAATTGTGAATTTGTGATGAACTAAACCAATGAAAGTATGAAAAAACACAATGGAATGCGCCCACAGGATGTGGTCGTCCTGCTGAAAATAATTACGATGGAAGGACAGGAATGGGTATTTGCCGACATTGCCCGAGCCTTGCAGCTCAGCGAATCGGAGGTTTCATACACCATGGAACGCAACAAGATTGCCGGATTAGTCGGGTCAGACAAAACGAGGGTCAACAAGCTGGCTCTGCGTGATTTTTTGATTTACGGGCTCAAATATGTCTTCCCGCCACAACCCGGTCATTCAGCTCGCGGCATCGCCACCGCCCACTCCGCACCGCCCGTAAAAGACCACATCGCCGAGAGTGATGACCATTACGTGTGGGCTTATTACAAAGGCACCAAGCGTGGTAACACGATTGTGCCGCTGTACGACAAAATTCCGGCAATAGTCGAAAGCCAACCCGATTTGTACGAGCTGTTGACGATCGTAGACACGCTTCGAATCGGCAAAAAAAGGGAAATCGAAATTGCCATTCAAGAATTGGATAAACGGCTGAACGGGTATGGCAACGAGTAATCTGAACATGATCGAACGGATAGCCGAAGCTCTGGGTGATTTGAAAGAGATCATGATCTTTGTCGGAGGCTCTGTCGCTGAATTGTATGCCGACTTCCCTGAAATTTCCGACATCCGACCCACTGTCGATGTCGATTGTGTGGTCGATATAGAGGTGAAAACCTATCTCGATTACAGCAGGTTGGAAGAACGGCTCCGGGCGTTGGGGTTTCAAAACGACACCCGCACCGATGCACCGATTTGTCGAAAAATATACAAGGGTATTGCGGTAGACTTTATGCCTGTCGCGCCTGAGATTTTGGGATTCAGCAATCGGTGGTACGGCGACGGAATTAGGAACAAAACAACGAAGCTACTGCCCAACGGAACAGCTATTTACATCTTGTCGGTCGCATACTATCTTGCCACGAAGCTCGAGGCGTTGGCAGGGCGTGGTGGCTCGGATATTCGCGGCAGTCACGACTGGGAGGACATCGTATTTGTGATGAACTATTGTGCAGGGCTGCCAAACGCTGTCAGGCAGAGCCGAAACACCGAGCTTATCACCTATTTGCAAGAACGAACGGCTGAACTTCTAGGAGACAGCAACATCCGCGAAAACATTTACAGCGTGTTGCCCTACGGTGCGGAAGAGGTACAAATTGACGGAATCATAAAAATAATGAGAAAAATTATCTTGTCCTAAAATAGGTTTGCACAAAAAAGAGGCGATATAGACAAAAGAGTAAACTTATTTCAGCAAGACAGACAAAATAAACAGTTTTTAAAATCCAATCAGCAGCCCTGCAAATCCAACTAAAAGCCCTGCTGCAATATTGATAACTTTCGAAACAACGAATCCTTTTGGTGTTTCGACCAAAAGTGGCAACGAACCATGTCCGTCTTGAACAATCGAGCTTGCCAACAAAATACTGAATGGCAATACACCTTGTGCAAATAAAATCACAAAAATGAAATGCGGACCTGATTCGGGAATGATTCCGATCAGCACGGCTATCAGCAACACCCAATACAGGTTCGAAGAAATCCAATCGTTTACATTCACGTAGTGATTCAAAATGGTAATTGCCAGTATGACTCCAAATGTCCAAAGAAAAATCTTCGGTAAGTGTTTTTTAATGATATGTTGCCACAAATGAGACACGAGAAAATGATCTTTCGACACCATAACAATAAATAAAATGATGCTGAATATGATGATCAGGCTGATGCGTATCCAGTCGGCTTCGCCTTCATGATCGTGTTCGAGACTATGCGAAAGGTCGGTTTCGGTGCAAAGTTTGTGATCATGGTGTTCGTGATTGCAATCGGTGTTTTCAACAAATTCGATATCATTTCCCATCAACATATTGAGATGGTGCTCGCCATCAATCACTCCTGAAAATAACATGACCAATATGGCAATTACACCCGCAAGTAACAATGCTCTCGTAAAGCTCATGTTTTTCAAATTTGAAACAATCAGTTTGGGATGATAATACGTGCAATCGCTTGAATGATCGTGTATCGGAAGATTGATTTCTTTTTTCAATCCGATAAATTTATTTTTAACGGTAAGTTGCACCATGAAACCCACCACAATTGCCAACACGAAAAGTATAAGTGTGAGCCAGAGTGCTGTTTTTGGAAACAACGAAAACATCAAATAGGCTTCGTCGCCCGAAGTAGCGATGAGCGTAGCAATCAATGCAGGAAACATGACCACGCGACGCACGTAAAGCGACACGATGGTAAATGTGCCCAAACAACCCGGAACAATTCCTAGCAATGCTCCAATTACAATCTGGAGCCAAGGCAATTTTTGAAAACGATTCGACCAAATTCCTTGTGTTTGTACATTAATATATTCGATAATCATCATCATTCCCATAACGAAAGTGGTGATTATCAGTGTTTGTTGTAATATCGCAGCTAACATAAATGCGTCGGTTTTTTGACTATACAAAGTTGTAATAAATACTTTGATTCAAGATCATTAAAATATCGTTGCAAATGATCTATTTTTTTTATTAAAAAGAACTCCTGTTTCAAAAGAATTATTCTTCATCGTACAAATCAAGTTCGTTTCAATCAATACTTTGCAACGAATTATTTTGCAGAAAATCATATTTTTCCTACCGTTTACCGTCAAGGTCAAAGAGGAAAACTTGTGCAAGTTTTGTGTTATTTTTTTTGCTCATTGTTCTGTCTTTTCTGCGTTAATTGTTTTACCGCTTTGTCAAAATCACTTTCCAATTGTTGCATTTCACGGCGGCGGTAGATTTCAAATTCTTGCTCGGCTTTTTCTATTGCCTGTTTGTGAGATATGGTTCCTGCGCCTTGTAAAATCTCACGCCGCAAAGAAAGAATTTGATTGTCTAATGAAGTAATCCAATCTGCCATCGTCATCGGATTTTGACCAAGTGCTTGAAATTCAGCAAATTCTAAAAACCCCGACACAAGTAAATTCAAACGAGTTAATTCCTCTTCCGATAAATAGTTTTTCGCAATTTTCACATCGTCTTTTGTAATATAATCGCCTTTAAAATTTGTCATACCGACTAATGGTTTGTTATTATTTACTCTATCGTAAATTAATTCTGCCGCAGTGTGGGAATGAACTGCAAAATGAAGTTTGTTTTGAACAGTTGCAAAAAACTGTTTTGTCATATCCGAACGCGGGTCATAATCTATAGAAGTGGCATAAATATCAGTTACTTGTTGATAAAAATTTCTTTCCGATGAACGAATCTCGCGAATGCGTTGCAAAAGTTCTCGAAAATATCGCGAACCGCCTTGTTTTAATCGCTCATCGTCCAAAGCAAAGCCCTTTTGAATATATTCGTGTAAGCGCGCTGTCGCCCATCGCCGAAATCGAGTGGCAATTTGTGATTGAACTCGATAGCCGATAGCAATTATCATATCCAAGTTGTAGTGGTCGATATTTCTTTCAACCTGCCGTGTTCCCTCGGTTCGAACTAACAAGAATTTCTTGTGAGTTGCCAAATCAGACAACTCACCGTCTTTCAAAATCCCGTCAATATGCTGACTTACATTCTGCTGTGTGGTGTCGTATATTTCTGCAATTTGATTTTGTGTCAGCCATAAATCATCATCGGAAAAACGAACAGAAACATTTGTAATGCCGTTTTCATCTTGATAAAGAATAATTCCGTTCTGTGTATTTTTATGTTTCATCTATTTGTTTTTTATGTTTTTATGAAACTATTGATACTCACACTCCATTTGGATAAGACTCTCCATTTCGTCATCGCTAGAATCAAATCTTTGACTTGTATATTCGTTCCTTATATGCTACTAAATTACTCATTTTTACATTGTAAATTAGAAATTTACTTTTAACTGCGGTGTAGGCAAAGTCTACGCCGAACGGCGGAATTATTCTTCATCGTACAAATCTTCTGAAATCAAATAACCTTCGTCGTCGTAAGTACGCCAAATGCCAACTTTTCGACCGTTTTCGAAATTTCCTTCTTCGCGAAGCACGCCGTTTGGATAATAAAATTTGCCTTCGCCATGAAACTGATTTCCTGAATAAAAGCTCGATGATTGAGGCGATCCGTCTTCATTGAAACTTTGCCACAAACCTTCTTTATTGTCCATGTCGAATGTGGTTATTTCTTGTACGTTTCCGTTCGGGAAATAAGATTTTGACAAACCGTGTCGCCATCCGTCGTAATACACTTCTGTGAGAATTAAAACGCCCGATTCTTCGTCATAAAAACGCCATTCGCCATCTTTTTGTTGATTAACATAAGCACCTTCCGCAATTAATTTGCCCGAATCTGCATACACTTTGCTTTCCGATTTTACTCCCGGTTCCACAAAATCACTTTCGACTTTTAAATTCCCGTTTTCGTAGTAATGTCTGAAAACGCCGACCTCTTTGCCATCAGTAAATTGCCCTTCGTAACGTAATTGTCCGTTGGCATAATGCGCTTGCCAATCCCCTTGTCGAAGTCCGTTTGCATCAATTTGATTTTTAGTCTGTGCAAAAACACAGTTTGTCATCGTAAAAAGAGTCGCGTAGCAAGCAATAAAAAGTAAGAATTGTTTCATTGGAATCCATTTTATTTCTTACAAAATTACGTTTTTCTTGGTCAAAATGCGGTATATACTTATCCCCAAATAATAAACACCAAAAGTCATATCAATTATACCAGTCTTACTGAAATTGCTGTATTTTTGCCGAAATAGCTTTATTTGTGGCAGAATATTCATCTGTTTTCTTAGAAAATGCGGTTAACGAATTGGCTCGTTTACCGGGGATCGGGCGTAAAACGGCTTTACGCTTGGCTTTGCACTTGTTGGGAGAAGAGCGGGCACAAACAGAATCACTGACAAATGCTTTGTTGCAGATGCGAAACCAGATTTTGCTTTGTGAGCGTTGCCACAACATCAGCGATTCGAAACGTTGTTCTATTTGTTCGAATCCGCGTCGCGACGAAAACATGCTTTGTGTTGTTGCCGACATGCGCGATGTGTTAGCAATAGAACGCACATCATCGTTCAACGGTTTGTATCATGTTTTGGGAGGTGTTATCGACCCAATTGAAGGTGTGAGTCCGAATGACTTATACATTCATACCTTGGTCGAACGCATTAAAAAAGAACATTTCAACGAAATTATTTTGGCTTTGCCTGCTACCATTGAGGGAGACACAACAAACTTTTATATTTTCAGGCAATTGCGCCATTTTGGAGGAAAGATTTCGACAATTTCGAAAGGAATTGCTGTTGGCGACACACTCGAATATGCCGATGAAATCACACTAGGACGTTCGATCATGAATCGAATTCCGTTTGACAAGCATTAGTTTTGTCGAACTCTTCAAATAAATCAAGTTGGTTTTCAGTTACATACAATTCTTTTGGAACGTCGTATTCGTAAGCCGTCAGAAAACGTTCAATATTTTTTTTGATGAGCTTGATTGGCGTTATTCGACGGGCTTTACAATAATTTTGCAACGATCGGAACTGCCCTTCGGAAAGTTTAAATGTAACGGCTTTGTATTTGCGTTTTTTTTTACGTTTTCGCGAGTGATAAACTCTCATCTTCGTCGTTTTTATGATACGGCTAAGATAAAAAGAAAAATATTTCCGACATGCTAAAAAGTGTCATTTTTTATTCGAGACGAAGGCTAGGTCGAAATGTTGCACGCCACATCTCAATTTTTAAGCGATTTAATTTGTTGTTCAATCACTGTAATACGGGCTTCGGCATCGGCTTTTTTCTTGCGTTCTTTGTCGACCACGTCGGCAGGTGCACTATTGACAAAACGTTCATTCGAGAGTTTTTTATCAACCGAAATTAAAAATCCCTGCGTGTATTTTAGTTCCTCTTTGAGTTTTTCTATTTCGGCTTCAATATCCACATTTTCGGTAATAGGGACAAAATATTCCGTCGCTCCGATGATAAATCCGAAGGTATTTTCGGGAGTTTTTTCAACGTATTGAATGTTCGAAACATTGCAAAGTTTTGCAATAACGCCATCGAAAGCATCATCTATACTGTTCGATTTGTCGAGAACAAATAGCTCAATGCTATCGCGAAACGGAATGTTTTTGTCGGCGCGTACTTTTCGGATACCGTTGATTACTTCTTTTGTAAAATCGAATTTCGACAATACGGTTTCATCGCTGTTTTTCGGTTCGGGAATCGAAGCGATGATGATGTCGTCGTTTTGGTCGCGTTCGGCAATTAAATGCCAAATTTCCTCAGTAATGAACGGCATGAACGGATGGAGAATTTTCATCAGATTTTCGAAAAACCGGATCGTGGCATCGTAAGTTGTTCCGTCAATTGCTTGCCCCATTGGTGCTTTGATCATTTCGAGATACCACGAGCAGAAATCGTCCCAAACGAGTTTGTAAACGGTCATCAAAGCGTCGGAAAGGCGGTATTTTTCGAAATGATCGTTCATTGTTATTAATGCCTGATCGAATCGTGCTTCGAACCATTCGATTGCTTTTTTCGATGTTTCTTGTTGTGTTACAGAACGATCTACATTCCAGATTTTTACTAAACGTAAAGCGTTCCAAATTTTATTGCTAAAATTGCGTCCTTGTTCGCAAAGTGCTTCGTCGAAAGGCAAATCGTTTCCGGCAGGCGATGTTAGAAGCATCCCCATGCGAACGCCATCAGCACCGTATTGTTTTATCAAAGCAATCGGATCGGGTGAATTTCCAAGCGATTTCGACATTTTGCGACCGAATTTGTCGCGAACGATTCCCGTAAAATACACGTTCTGAAAGCAATGTTCGTTACGATATTCGTATCCGGCCATAATCATGCGAGCAACCCAAAAGAAAATAATTTCCGGTGCTGTGATAAGGTCGTTTGTCGGATAGTAATAATTAATGTCTTTGTTGTCAGGATTGTTAATGCCATCGAAAACCGAAATTGGCCACAGCCACGACGAAAACCAAGTGTCTAAACAATCTTCGTCTTGATGCAAATCGTCCATCGTGATGGGGTAATCAACCGTTTTGATTGCTTTTTCGAAGGCTTCTTCTTTTGTTTCGGCAACAACAAATCCGCCTTTCGGAAGGTAATAAGCCGGAATTTGATGTCCCCACCAAAGTTGGCGCGAAATGTTCCAATCTTTGATGTTTTCCATCCAGTGGCGGTAGGTATTTTTGAATTTATTCGGATGAAATTTGATGATATCGTTCATCACGGCATCAATTGCCGGTTGCGCCAGATCTTTCATTTTTAGGAACCATTGCATCGAAAGTTTTGGTTCGATAGGCACGTCGGTACGTTCCGAAAATCCGACTTTATTTGTGTATGGTTCTACTTTTTCGAGTAATCCGGCTGTAGCTAAATCTTTTTCTATTTGTTCGCGAACAACAAAACGATCCATTCCTTCATATTGTAGTCCGTGTGCGTTTAAAGTGCCATTGTCGTTGAAAATGTCAAGCACTTCGAGCTTGTATTTTTCGCCTAACATATAGTCATTGATATCGTGTGCCGGTGTAACTTTCAGAAATCCGGTGCCAAATTCTACGTCGACATAATCGTCTTCAATAATGGGAACAATGCGGTTTGTAAACGGAACAATCACTTTTTTACCTTTAAAAGTTGCCGTTTTAGGATCGTTCGGGTTGATGCAAACGGCTACATCGCCAAAAATTGTTTCGGGGCGCGTGGTGGCAATTACGGCAAACCCATTTTCTTCAGCTAATTTGTATTTTATATAATATAATTTTCCGTTTACTTCTTTATGAATTACTTCTTCGTCGGAAACAGCAGTAAGGGCTTTCGGATCCCAGTTGACCATACGAATGCCGCGATAAATTTTTTCTTTTTCGTATAAATCGCAAAAAACTTTGATTACGCTTTTCGATCGTGCTTCGTCCATTGTGAAACAAGTGCGCTGCCAATCGCACGATGCACCTAATTTTTTGAGTTGTTCGAGAATGATTCCACCATGTTTATGTGTCCAATCCCAAGCATGTTTGAGGAAATCTTCGCGTGTTAAATCGTTTTTTTGAATTCCTTCGGAAGCTAGTTTAGCAACAACTTTTGCTTCGGTAGCAATCGATGCATGGTCTGTTCCCGGTACCCAACAAGCATTTTTTCCTTGCATACGTGCGCGACGTATCAAAATATCCTGAATGGTATTGTTGAGCATGTGTCCCATGTGCAAAACACCCGTTACGTTCGGTGGCGGAATAACAATGGTATAAGGCTCACGTTCGTCGGGTTCCGAATGAAAATAATTTTTGTTTAACCAGTGTTGGTACCATTTTTCTTCGATAGTGGCAGGATTATATTTGCTGCTAATTTCCATAATATGTCGAAAGTAGTTTTGTGAATTGAGGGACAAAAGTACAGATTTTCTATCGTTTTGCAGTTGTGGAAACAAGTCAAAAGGTGTAAGAAAGTCTTTTTTTTATTAGATGTTATTATTTCGAAAAACTCAGTGTATATTTGCAGAAACAATTACCATACAGCATGAAAGCAAAGCTATTTAAAATACTAACGAACAGGTACTTCATTGTTGTTTTCTTATTTTTGATTTGGATGTTGTTTTTCGATCGAAGTAGGGTTTCGGAACAATTTAGTCTATATAAAGAATATCAGAATTATTTATCCGAAAAGGAATATTACGAAAACGAAATTCATGAATGTAATGCTAAAATTAAACTTTTAGAAGAAAGTCAGGATTATATCGAAAAAATCGGTCGCGAAAAGTATTTCCTAAAAAGAGATAATGAAGTGATTTATTATTTTGAAAAAGAATAAAACGTTCAAGTTAATTCGCCTGTATCCGTCACACGCTCCAATATACTCCCTAAATTAACGTATCCCAAGTTATGTGTGTGAGTTTTAATCATATCTGAATATGAAACTGCATTTTTTGTGTTCAAAATCTGATTAATAGCCGGTAATAAATTTTTTACTTCATTATTTTGAACAACAATACCGGTTTTATTTGGCACCACTAATTCGGCTATTCCACCTACATCTGTTACGACTACCGGTATTTTGAATCCGTACGCCATCATCAAGATGCCGCTTTGCGTTCCGGAATAATACGGCATTACCACAACATCGGCGGCTTTAAAATAAGGTTCAACTTCTTCATTTGGAATGAATTTGTTAAACAACAAAACATTGTTTTTAAGATTGTATCGTGCTATCAAATCTTGATATTTTTCCATGCTTTCATAATTTTCGCCAACAATCAATAAGCTTGTATCAGGATTATCTTTCAACAGTTGGGCAAATGTTTCTATCAATCTGTCTAAGCCTTTATACGGACGAATTAACCCGAAAAACAAGATCACATGTTCCGTTTTTATCCCTAAAAATTCACGTGCCGATTGCTTCGAATAGTTTTCCAAATCATAACAATCAAAAATAGAAAGTGTTGTCTGATAAATGGGTGCGTTTGGAAAATCTTGTTGTATTTGTTCTTTTATGTAAGAAGATTGACTAATAAAGGAATCTGCCCATTTCAATGTTTTTTTTGTGAAAAATCTATCAAACCATCTGTTTTCGTGCGAGATATAATTTTCAACTAAGAAAGTTATTTTTGTCGATTTTAAATTTTTCTTTATTTTTCGAGCAATATATCCGAGCGCGGGTCCGAAAAAAGGCATCCACCAAACAAAAATAACAACATCTGGTTGTTCTTTTTTTAATGTCAAAAAGGCTTTTCGCCACGTAAATGGATTAATGGAATTGATAATTCGATGTATTTTGTTTTTATGTTCAAAAGGAATAAAACTTGATGAATCGAACTGTGTCGTTCCCGGAAAAAAAATAGAAGGATAAAGCAATGTGTATGAGATTGTTTTGGTGTCGTATCCTAATTGTGTAATTGTATGATGCAGATACGCTTCTACCAGTGCTTGCCCGCCTCGATAGGGATAGGCAGGTCCGACAATACAAATTTTCATCATTTTAGTAGTTTCTTAAACGTTCCAGTTCGCGTTTCGAATCTTTTTCTTTCAGCGATTCGCGTTTGTCGAAATAATGTTTGCCTTGCGCCAAAGCGATTTCAAGCTTTGCCAAACCTTTTTCGTTTATAAAAAGTACGACCGGAACAATTGTAAGCCCTTTTTCTTTGACTTTCGTATGTAGTTTTTTGAGTTCACGGGTTGTGAGAAGCAATTTTCTATCGCGTTTCGGATCGTGGTTGTTGTAAGTTCCGTAAGTATATTCAGCAATATGCATTCCTTTGACAAACAATTCGTTGCCGATAAAAGCGCAATACGAATCGGCTAAACTTGCTTTTCCTTCGCGAATCGATTTGATTTCGGTACCGGTCAGGACGATGCCTGCCGTGAGACGTTCGATAAGGAAATATTCAAAGTTCGCACGTTTGTTTTTGATGCGTATGCTGTCTTTTCTTTTCATGAACGCAAAAATAAAGCAAAATCCCGACAACGGAATGAAAGTCGGGATTTTTGACGTAGTAAATGTGTAAAAATATTTTAAGCTTTTTCGCTTGCTCTTTTTGCAAGTGTTTTTTCGATGGCATTGTAAATTTTTGCAACGCTGTTTGCCCAGCTATGCGAACGTCCGAAAACAACGCGTTCTTTTACTTTCTCAGGATCGTTACTCTCGGCTATTGCTTGATCGAGCATGCGCAAGTATTCTTCTCTGTCGTTCGGTAAAAACGAATATTTGTCAAAAATATGTTTCATTGTTTCGGTAGGTGTGGCAATTACAGGGCGTCCCATTGCCAGATATTCATCAATTTTCAATGGATAATTTCCAATCGTGAGTTTGTTGATGACTTGCGGGTTGATGCACACATCGAAAGAAGAAATATAATCAGGTAGTTCTTCAACTTCTTTTCTTCCGAGGAAATATACATTGTCTAATTTATGTAAATCGTGTTTTTCGAATTGTGGATCTTCAGGTCCGACAAGTACCAACGAATAGTCGGGACGTTGTTGTGCCACAAAATACAACAAATCAATATCAAGTCGTGAAGTCAATAATGCGCCCGTGTAACCGATGATCGGTTTTTTGATCGGTTTGATGTCTTCAGGAATTTTGCGTGCGCCATCGAAATCGTACAGTTCCAAGTTTACACCTGTTTCAAGATCGTAAATATTCGAATTCCAGTCTCTTAACTGATTAGCAAAATAAAGCGAATTAGCCAAAACGATGTCGGATTTCTCGACTAATTCTTTTTCGCATTTGTAACCGTGTTTCAGCCAATAAGGTTCATCAATAATATGGTCGCGTTTGTAGAAAATGAACAATTCCGGATTGAGTAATTCCTTCAGATACAAGCTTCTGTAAATGTCCATATCGGTTATGAGAAAATATTTTTCGAAGCCAAAATCGGGTAATACTTTTTTAAGGTATTTGGCAATTTTTTTATTGTTCCACATATTGAAAAAGTTAAACAAAGGTGTGGGTAATTGCCCGACAGGAAATACCATAAACGGACAATCGAGTACCCAAAATGTGTTGCCAAGTTTTCGTACGGGTGTTAGTTTTTCTTTGATCATTTTTTTGCGGTACGCGTTGATTGGATCGACTTCTTTGGCATAATAGCCTTTGTAATCGATCGGCGTGTTCAGAAAAATGACATTGTTCTTTTTCGATAATTCGACGGCAGTATTTTTTATCGTACTTCCTATTTGGGTGTCCCAAGGTTGAGAACCGGTAATTAAAAAGTTCTTTCCTTCTATCATGATGGTTCTATTTTTGGTTGTTAGAAACTGTTTTTTTGTTTGCTTGCAAAGCTATATAAATATACTGAATTTTTAATAAAAAAAACAGGGAATAAGTTTGTTTAGCACAGAAAACAAAGAAGTAAAGGTTTTAAGGCATCCGAATTTTATTTTTTTTTCGATTTTCTCATTTCTCTTTCAAAAGCGACTCATAAAAAATAATTTGGTCGCGTAGGCGTGCCGCTTCAATAAAATCAAGCGTTTTGACGGCTTTTTCCATTTCTTTTTTTGCTTTTTGAATAGCCGTTTTGATTTCGGGAGCACTCATGTATTTGATCTCCGGTTCGGCGGCTGTATTTGCTATAAAATCTTTGTTTTGAGACTCTTGCGTTCCTGTTTGCGAAACATTTCCGAAAGCCACATCCATCGATTTGATGATTGTTTTCGGTGTGATGCCGTTTTTTTCGTTATAAGCAATTTGTTTGGATCGTCGCCTATTGGTCTCGTCAATGGTTCGTTGCATTGATCCTGTAATGGTATCGGCATACATGATTACTTTGCTTTCGGCGTTTCGGGCAGCTCTTCCTGCCGTTTGCGTGAGCGAGCGTTCGGAACGCAAAAAACCTTCTTTATCGGCATCGAGAATGGCGACTAAACTCACTTCAGGAAGATCCAATCCTTCGCGCAATAAGTTGATTCCAACCAAAACATCGAAAGCACCCGTGCGCAATCCTTGCATAATTTCAACACGTTCAAAAGTATCAACATCGGAATGAATATAACGTGTGTTGATTTCTAAATTGTTTAAATATTTTGCCAATTCTTCCGCCATTCTTTTGGTTAGTGTTGTTACTAAAACACGCTGCCCTTTTTTTACAACTTGCGTAATTTCGTCAATCAAATCATCAATTTGGTTTGCGCTGGGGCGTATTTCTATGGGTGGATCGAGCAATCCGGTCGGACGAATAATTTGTTCAACATACACACCTCCACTTTGTTGTAACTCGTAATCGCTTGGCGTGGCACTCACATAAATTACCTGATTTGTTAAGGCTTCAAATTCATCGAATTTCAAAGGGCGGTTGTCTAAAGCCGAAGGCAAGCGAAATCCGTATTCGACTAATATTTGCTTACGCGAACGGTCGCCGCCATACATCGCACGTAGTTGCGGAATGGTAACGT
This sequence comes from Lentimicrobiaceae bacterium, assembly GCA_031262365.1. Taxonomy (GTDB): domain Bacteria; phylum Bacteroidota; class Bacteroidia; order Bacteroidales; family F082; genus JAISHW01. The sequence continues at coordinate 12,632 of JAISHW010000073.1, read as the reverse complement.
GACTTTCATCGATAATCGTCAGAAAATCGTCCGGAAAAAAATCGATCAAGCAAAACGGTCGGCTTCCCTGTTTGCGTCCGTCAAAATAACGTGAATAGTTCTCAATACCACTGCAATAACCCAATTCGCGCATCATTTCGATATCGTATGTAACGCGGTCTTCGAGGCGTTTGGCTTCTTCAAATTTTCCAATTTCTTTGTAATAAGCCACTTGTTTAAAAAGATCATTTTCGATTTCAAATGTGGCTTGTTTCATTTTGTTTTGCGATGTAACGAAAATATTTGCCGGAAAGATGGTTACTTGTGTTAATGATTCTATTTTACGTCCTGAAACAGGGTCGAACCGTTCTAAAGCCTCCACTTCGTCGTCCCAAAAATCAATTCTAAAAGCATGATCGGCATACGCCGGAAAAATATCGATCGAATCGCCTTTGACACGAAATTTTCCGTGTGTAAATTCGCTTTCAGTGCGGCTGTAAAGTGCATCGACCAACGACTTCAGCAAGATATTGCGGTTGTATTTTTGTCCTTTTTCGATGAAAATAATGTTTTCGTTGAAATCGTCCGGATTGCCGATGCCGTAAATGCACGAAACCGACGAAACAACAATAATATCGCGTCGTCCGGACAAAAGCGATGAAGTTGTACTCAACCGAAGTTTTTCGATTTCATCGTTTATCTGAAGGTCTTTTTCGATATATGTATTTGATGAAGGTAAAAAAGCTTCGGGTTGGTAATAATCGTAGTATGACACAAAATATTCGACGGCATTGTTCGGAAAAAAGTGTTTGAACTCGCTGTATAATTGCGCTGCGAGCGTTTTATTATGGCTCAGAACTAAAGTAGGTCGGTTGATTTCTTTCAAAACATTGGCAATGGTAAATGTTTTTCCCGATCCTGTTACGCCCAACAATGTTTGCGCTTCTTCGCCCATTAAAAGACCTTCTTTGAGTGCTTTGATGGCTTCAGGTTGGTCGCCTGTCGGCTTAAAATTAGAAATCAATTCGAAGTTCATGAATGTAATTATTTCAAATCAAACTCAAGCGAAACAGGTTGATGGTCCGACATTTTGAATTCAAGCGTACGGAAATGTTTTGGTTCAATGCCGTTTTTGTACCAAATATAATCAATACGAAGCATTGGAAGTTTGTTCGAAAACGTTGTTCCTATACCTGATCCTTTTTTGATGAAAGCATCTTGGTAGCCATTTTCAGTCATTCGTCCATACGTAAACGATAGCGGCGTGTCGTTGAAATCGCCACAGATGAGTATCGGAAGCGAATTTTTCGGAAATTTCGATTCGAGATATTTTATTTCGCTACTTCGTTCCTTGAATCCGATGCCGAGTTTTCTGACAATTGATTTTCCTAGCAATTCGCGCTGAATTGTTGAAGAAGTTTCGGTGTCGAATAGCGAAAGTTCCTCTTTTTGCAGCTGGAACGATGCCAAATGCAAACTAGCTACATAAAACGGTTTTTCTGCTTCGACCAAAACCAAAAGTCCCAAATAGCGACCATTCAGCGATTTCCAAGTTTCGATAAGTGTAATAGGATGTTGCGATAAAATCAGCCTCCCCCCGCCCCTTTTGCCAACATCATACTGAAAATAAGGAAAATTGCTTTTTTCGGCGAAAAGCAAGACATCGCTTTCGATATTGCTTCCAAAACGATTGAATTCTTGCAAGCAAACAACCGTAGCTTCTTCGTTTTTAAGTAGTTCGGCTACTTTTAAAGCGGCTTCGTAACGTGTGATATTTTCGTAAATACTGTGAAAATTGTGTAAGTTGTAACTCACAATTTTTAAACTGCCTGTTTCGCCTTTTTGAAATGCAGCCGATTTTCTGATTCCAGGAATGGCAATCAGTAGTGCTACAAGTGGAATGAAAATTTTTGACGAACGAAAAAAGAAAAACAAAAAAACCATCAATCCGTTGAGAATCAGTAAGGGCCAAAAAGCGAGTCCGAAAAACGAAGACCAAAAAAACAATTCCGGATCAATTTTGTGCGTAAAGATAGAAGCGGTCAGGCAAAGTGCTAAAACAATGCTGATTACTGCAAAAATACCTGATGCAAACCTATTAAAAATCGATTTTTTGCTGTTGTTTTTCAAAGCTGTTTTTTATTTTCTATTGCTGCTTTTAAATAGAATTTCTTTTTCTTTGCTCGAAAGACTATCGTAGCCGCCTTGGGCTATTTTATCTAAAATTTTGTCGATGACATATTCTTTTTCAGCTCTTTGTGCGTTGTAATCTTCATCGCTCACCGGTCTTTTTGATGTAGAAGTTTTCGCCGTTTTATGTGTCCGGAAATGTGTATTTTTTTTCTTCGAATTCAAATAAAATTTATTAAACGGTGCATACATATCGATGCCTCGCTGAAATAGCCAAATGTATAAAAAACCCCAAAATGCACCGCCTAAATGCGCAATATGACCACCTGTATTTTCGATCGGAATACTTAAAATATCGATTATTACGATGGCGATGGCAAAATATTTTAACTTGATCGGTCCAATAAAAAGCAAATTGATGCGATAATCAGGTACATAAGTCGCAATGACAATCAAAATAGCCAAAATAGAAGCCGATGCACCTAAAGCATAAGAAATTTCGTTTATTTTTTCAAAAACAGGAAATAAGTTGTAAGCCAATATGTAAAACAAACCTCCCGCAAGTCCGCCAAAAATATAAGTACTCATCAATTTTCGTTGTGAAAAATATTGTAGAAAAATTTCACCAAAAATATAGAGCACGATCATGTTAAAGAACAGATGAAAGAAACTTGCGTGTAAAAACATGTAAGTAAAAATTCCCCAAGGCTGTTTCAATAGTTGACTTAGCGATGCCGGAACAGCAAAAAACAACGAGAGATCAAATTGTACATTGCTGAGCCACAAAATTACGTTGATGATTTTGATGCACAAAAAGACAAGAATATTGATCATAATCAAACGTGGAAGCGTATTTCGTTGTTCGAAAAACGCACGCAAACGATCAAAAAAACTTACATTTGAATAAGGATACATAACTTTTAATAAAAAATACCTTTTTTCTTCCAATATTTAATTAACAGAAAACCAAATAGCATACCGCCAAGGTGTGCAAAATGTGCCACATTATCAGCAGGATTGTCCATGATTCCCGAAATAAGCTCTAATGCGCCGTAAGCAATCACAAAATATTTTGCTTTAATCGGAAATGCAAAGTAGATGTATAGGAGTGAGTTAGGAAACATCATGCCAAATGCCAACAAAATTCCAAAAACCGAACCAGATGCACCAATAACAACAAATTGATTCAAATAAGTCTGCTTGTAGTTTGTCATAAAATTCACAGCAGCTTGCAAGGCTTCACGATTTTCAGGATCGACATTCAAGCGTGTTAAAATATTGTTGAATGAAATTAATTCGGATTGCCCCACTCGAAAACGGTGTTCTCCTAAAAATGTGTTTAAAATATCTAAATCGCGCGTTTGAATGAAACTGTCTATCGAGCCGACAGTCGGAACAATTTGTACGGAAATCCAAATGAGATAAATGATTCCGGCACCGATTCCAGTAACAAAATAATAAATCAGAAAACGTTTTGCTCCCCATACATTTTCCAGTGCATTCCCAAACATCCACAACGCAAACATGTTGAAAAATAAATGTGCAAACCCACCGTGCATAAACATGTAAGTTACAAATTGATAGGGATTGAAATGAGATGCCGCAGGATAATGTAAGCCTAAATAGCGAACCAAATCAACTCGAAAAACAGAGTCGAAAGTAATCGTTGCCAAAAAAAACAAGGCATTAATTATGAGTATGTTTTTGACAACCGGAGGTAATATATTAAATCCCGTAGGTCTAAATTGCGTCATTTCGTTTCGTTAAATCGTGATTCTATTTCGTTTGTTTTTAAGATAAAAAATATTTTTTGTCCATTTGGTGCCACATCGGGAACATTGCAAGCAAAAAGTTTGTCGACCAAACGTGTCATTTCGACTTCTTGAAGGTCGTGATCGTTACGAATTGCCAATTGCAAAGCCATCGAACGGGCTAAATTCAGCCGTTTTTCGAGATGTAAATCATGCTGATTTCTTTTGTAATTTTCCAATGCTTTTTCAAGTGTTTGCGTAACGTCTTTTTCGTTTGAATTGACTGGAGTTCCGTTAATAACAAATGTTGTTTGATTGATCTCTTCAATGCCAAAACCCAAGGTTTTTAAATCGGGAATTAGTTCGCGGAGCAACGAAGCTTCTGTTGCATTGAGACGAATTTGCTGCGGAAAAAGTTCTTGTTGCGATGCTTGTTTGGTATTTTCGAGCCGTTTCAGAAAATCTTCATACAAGATACGCCAGTGAGCCAAATGTTGATTGATAACCATTAAACCCGATTTGATGCTTGTTATGATATACGAACGTTGTACTTGTATAAAACGTTTTGTAACTTCTTCAAAAGAAAAGGGTGTTTGTTGCGTTTCCGTATTTTCAAATTCGACCGAAGAATGTGTATCAATACGTTCGCCATACAGATTGCGCCAACCTTCGATGTTTTTTTGTTTCTCATGATGATTAAAAGACTGTGTTTTAGTCTTTTCAAATGGATTAAACTCCGGATCGAAACTTACGGTCGGATGTACTACCTGACGGTTTGCTCTACTGATTTCACTAAAATCGATGTTTAATTTCGGATCGACATCGAAATCGATTAAAGGCGAGAGATTATGCTGTCCGATTGTTTTTTTTACAGCCGCATGAATAATTGCGTAAACAAGTTTGGAATCTTGAAAATTAATTTCTGTTTTCGTTGGGTGAATATTGATGTCTATTTCTGTCGGATTAATTTCGATGTTAATGAAATAACTCGGAAAACTGTCTTTTGGAAGCAGTTCTTGAAACGCATTTTCAACAGCATGATGCAAATAAGCATGTTTGATGAAGCGGCGGTTGACAAAGAAATATTGTTCGCCACGTGTTTTTCGGGCAAAAGCAGGTTTTCCGACAAAACCGTTTACCGAAACACTTGATGTGGCTTGCTCAACCGGAAGCAAACGCTCGTTGTAATTGTTACCGAAAAGTGCTACAATACGCTGTTTCAGTGTACCCGGATAAAGATGAAACAGCTCTTTTTCGTTGCTCGAAAACGAAAAACCAATTTCGGGATGCATCAATACGACACGATGAAATTCATCAATGATATGACGCATTTCGGCTTGATTTGATTTGAGAAAATTGCGCCGCGCAGGAACATTGAAAAACAAATTTTTGATAGTAAAAGTGGTTCCTTCGGGCATTGGTTGCATTTCTTGCGATTTAACAACAGAACCTTCTATCAGTATTTTTGTGCCTAATTCATCTGTTTTGCGGCGTGTTTTTAATTCAACCTGTGCAATAGCGGCGATGCTGGCAAGTGCTTCGCCACGAAATCCCATTGTGCGAATAGCAAATAAATCGTCGGCTCTATGGATTTTCGATGTTGCGTGTCGTTCGAAACTCAGTCGTGCATCGGTTTCCGACATACCAATTCCATTGTCAATCACCATAATAGCTGTTTTTCCGGCTTCCTTGACAAAAAGGTCTATTTGTGTTGCGCCGGCATCAAGTGCATTTTCGAGTAGTTCCTTAACGACAGAAGCAGGTCTTTGAATGACTTCGCCGGCAGCAATTTGGTTTGCCACAGCATCGGGAAGCAATTTGATGATATCATTATTATCCATCATTGCAACAACTAATGAGCACTCAGCCCTTTAATGATATTTTCAAGTACATCCGTAAAAAATACGACATAAACCGTTACAACAACGACAATCCCAAAAACAATGATTTTTACCCGTCTGAAACGGTCTTCAAACACCTGTTTTTCTTCTTTGCGCCATCGCGAAGCTAATTTGATGCGGAGCTCGTCTTCGTCCGAAAGTTCCGGATTAAGTCCCATTTTTGTTCGCTGTTTTTCGCGTTCTTCACGTTCAGGACTGTAATACAAGGGCTTGTGATTAAACTTTCGGGGAGCTTTCGTATAGAACAATGAAAATCTCATTTTAATTGTTTACAGTTTGTTTTCAACTCAAATAATAAGAACTACAAAAGTAGCCAAAAATTTACCTTATCGTGTTTTGCCTATCTGCTTTTTTCGCTTTTAAACTATTAAAAAATGTGAAAATCTATTAACGGCATCTATTAATGTGTTTTAAAACTTGATAAACTACTATTGTAGAGATTTTTAAATTGTTGATGGCTTATCCTGTCTAAGCAACGCTTAAAATTTCTACTATTGTAGATTTATTAAACGTGTTGCTTTTCGTACTTTTGGGCTATTAAAAAATGTGAAAATAGCATTAAAGAGTCTATGAGTTCTTTTAAACTTGATAAACTGCTTGTTGTAGGCGATAGAGTACTTGTAAAGCCCGAAACGTTTCCCGAAAAAACACGTACAGGCTTGTTTTTACCTCCCGGATACAACGAAAAAGAAACGGTTCATAGTGGTTATATTGTTAAAGTAGGACCCGGAATTCCGATTCCGAATTTGAATGATGACGATATCGAACCTTGGAAACAACAAACGCACGAACAGCTAAAGTATATTCCTTTGCAGGCAAAGGTGGGCGACTTAGCGATTTTTCTTCAGAAAAGTGCTATTGAAATCATGTACTGTTCCGAAAAATATTTCATCGTGCCCCATAACTCGATTTTACTTCTCAAACGTGAAGAATTAGAATGATTTAGCCAATGAAACGAAAAATAAGACATCTCTTTTCGTTGCTGTTTTGCGGTTTGCTGTTCATCGCCTGTTCCAAACAAAAAAAAACAGAAGAAGTCTTGTTCTCGTTCGAACAAAATTTGATCAAATATGCTGAAGGTGTTCGTGTGTTCAAAATAGAAAATGGCTACCGGATGCAATTTCTGAATCCTTGGATAGAAGGAAAACTTTTGGCTGATTTTTTTCTTTATCCTGACACATTAAAGTTGGCGAAAAAACAAGAAAATGTTATTCGTACACCTTTACGTTCGCTCATTACCTTGTCGTCAACACAATGGTCGCCACTGAATCAATTAGATGAAATTGCTATTGTGAAAGGCATTTCCGAATCATCGTATGTGAACGATTCGGTTATGAAAAACCGCTTGCTTTCGGGTGAAACAATCGAAGTGGCAACGGAATCGAGTTTCAATGTCGAGCGCATGATTCAGCTCAATGTCGATGCTATTTTGTACTCGGCTTATCCTTCGGGAATTCCTGAACAATTGCTAAAAGTTTCCACAACACGCATTCCTTGGATCGATTATTACGAATCGCATCCACTCGGAAGAGCCGAATGGTTGCGCGTGATGGGATTTCTGACCGGAAAATCGGAAATAGCTGATACGTGGTTCGATTCGATTGTGGCGCGTTACGAAAAATTACAAAATTTAGCGAAAAATGCAGAACCAAAACCAACTGTTTTTTCGGATAAACCATTCAGCGGACAGTGGTATATTCCGGGAGGGAAAAGTTATGTTGCAACACTTTTTAATGATTCAGGAGCTGATTATCTGTGGAAAGAAAATGACTCGAAAGCCGGTTTTCCGGTCGATCCGGAAGTGCTTATTTCGAAAGCACAAAATGCTGATTATTGGCGTATTGCACAATATGTACCGATCGAAAATTATTCATATCAAAATTTAGTCTCCGAAAATGAAATTTACGAAACATTTCGCGCCGTGAAAGAAAAACAGGTGTTGTTTTGCGATATTTCACAAACAGCTTATTTCGAAAAAGCGCAATATGAACCCGAAATTGTTTTATCTGATTTTATTTATTGTTTTCATCCGGAATTACTTAAAGAATATGAACCGGTTTATTTTAAACGTCTAAAATAATGCTTGAAAAACGAAATAAAATGAAATGGAGCGCGCTTATCTGTTTGCTAATCAGTGTTTTATTTCTTTTTGTATTGAACATTTTGATTGGATCGGTACCTATTTCTATTCGTGATATGGCACACGTTTTTTTTGGTGATGCGAGCCGTATGGATAAAGGAATCGTAACGATTTTGTTGAATTACCGTTTGCCACAAGCTTTGGTTGCACTGTTTTCGGGAGCCGGCTTGGCTGTTGCCGGTTTGTTGATGCAGACCTTATTTCGCAATCCATTGGCAGATCCTTCGATTTTAGGAATCAGCAGTGGGGCTAGTTTAGGTGTTGCAAGCGTGATATTGCTTTTTGGTTCGGGAACACTTTTATTGCAAAATTGGTGGACTTCGTTAGGAATTTCAGTAGCGGCATTTATTGGTGCTTTACTGGTTTTGCTGCTGATTTTGTCGCTAAGTTTACGTTTAAAAAATATAGTAAGCCTGCTTTTGATAGGCATCATGATTGCTTTTATAACAAGCTCGATTACCGATTTGTTAAAATTTTTAAGCGGAAAAGAAGAATTACATTCGTTTGTAATTTGGGGAATGGGTTCATTCTCAAATGTTTCGCAATCGCAATTACCGTTTTTTATGATAGCCATTTTAATTGGATTGTTGTTTTCGCTTTTTTTGTCAAAATCGCTCAATATGATTCTGTTAGGCGATTGTTACGCCGAAAATCTGGGTTTGAATATTCACCGAAGCAGTCTGTTTATCATTCTGATAGCCGGTTATCTAACAGCCTTAATTACGGCTTATGCAGGACCGATTGCTTTTATTGGCTTATCGGTACCGCACATGGCACGTTTTTTATTCAAAACGAGCGACCATAAAATACTGATTCCGGCTTGTATCATATTGGGAATGTTGCTTGCTCTTTTCTGTAATTTAATTGCGCGACTGCCCGGATTTGAAGGCAATTTGCCCATCAACAGCGTAACTTCGCTGATTGGAGCACCTTTCGTTATCTGGATTATTTTGAAACGTCAACGAATATTTCAACAATGAAAAGAAAAGTGTTGGAAACGAAAAACCTGTCGATAGGCTATCGTGTTTCGGGAAAGCCGGATATAGCCTTGTTTCCTCCCATTAACATAACCCTTTTCGAAGGCGATATCGTTGCGCTGGCGGGAGCGAATGGTTCAGGAAAAACAACTTTATTTAAAACGCTGACAGATAGCACAAAACCTTTGTCAGGAGAAGTATTGCTTTTCGATAAAAACATCCGGCATTATTCGGCAACAAAAAAAGCGTCTTTATTCAGCATTGTACTCACTGAACGTCCTGACGATGTGTTTCTTAAAGTATTTGATGTAGTGGCTTCCGGACGTTATCCTTATGTGGGATTGTGGGCAAAATTGAAAAAATCGGATTACGAAATTATCGAACAAAGTTTAAAACTCACAGGAACAGAAAATCTTATTGATCGAACTTTCAATAGCTTAAGCGATGGCGAACGTCAAAAAGTAATGATTTCAAAAGCCTTAGCTCAAAATACACCGTTGATTGTTTTAGACGAGCCGGCAGCTTTTCTCGATTATCCGAGCAAAATCGAACTCACTTTATTGTTGGTAAAATTGGCGCGCGAACAGCACAAAACAATCCTTTTCAGTTCGCACGATTTGGATATTCTGATGCGTACAGCCGACAAATTGTGGTTGGTTGCACGAAACAAACCTTTAGTTTCGGGTATTTCTGAAGATTTGGCAATCAGCGGATTAATCGATAATTATTTGTCGTGCAACGATTTGATATTCGATTTGAAAACAGCTCAGTTTACTATTCCGAAACAAAAAAAATGTCAAATAGCCATTGAACCGGCTGATTTATGTCTTCAATGGGTCGAAAGAGCCTTGATACGAAAAGGATATGAAGTCGTGAAACCTGATGGTAAAACATTGGAAATCACATCGGAAAACGGATTTTTTTGTTTTACATATTTCGAAAAAAAATACCAAGCACAAACAATAGAAGAATTACTCAATCAAATAGAAAACATCTAATGAAACGAATATTATCTTGGCGCATCTTGATTTTTATTGTAGCAATACCGATTTTAAACTCCTGTAATATGTCAAAAAAAGAAGTTGATTTTATTTTGTTTAATGCAAAAATTTACACGGTCGACGATTCGTTTTCGGTAGCCGAAGCTTTTGCTGTAAAAGATGGAAAATTTGTAGCTGTAGGTTCAAATCGTTCAGTTTTAAGCAAGTATGAAGCCAAACAACAGTACGATGCCGCACTAAAAGCTGTTTATCCGGGCTTTAACGACGGTCATTGTCATTTTTCCGGTTACGGCGAAAATCGTTTGCGCTATGTCGAATTGTACGGAAGCCGTTCGTTCGATGAAGTTTTGGAACGCTTAGAAATACATCAACGTACAAATTCTTCCGACTGGATTTTAGGACGTGGTTGGGATCAAAATCTGTGGGAAACAAAAGAATTTCCTGATAATAAACAATTTGATAGTCTTTTCCCAAATAAAAAAGTGTTTCTGATTCGCATTGACGGACACGCTGCTTTAGTCAGCAATGCAACGCTTGACGAAGTCGGAATTTCGGGAAAAACAGAAATCGAAGGTGGCGATATCTTATTAGACGCATTTGGCAATCCGACCGGAATTTTGATCGATAATGCTTACGACAAAGTGAAAGAATCTATTCCGGAAATGACTGACAACGAACAAATAAAAGCGTTGCAGTTGGCACAAGAATCGTGTTTTAAAGTTGGTTTGACAACTGTAACAGATGCCGGTTTGTCTTTGAAACGTATTCAATTGATTGACAGTGCTCAACAAGCAGGAATTTTAAAAATGCGCATCAATGCAATGATCAATCCCGATGATGAAACCACAACGCATTTTTTTACACTCGGACCGATCGAAAAACAACGTTTAACGGTACGAACATTGAAATTATATGCCGATGGTGCTTTGGGATCGCGTGGTGCAAAATTGATCGAACCGTATTCGGACGACGAAACAACAACCGGTTTAATGCTTTTCGACAAGACGTTTTACAATGATTTGTGCAAACGCGCTTATGATGCAAATTATCAAGTTGCAATGCATGCTATCGGCGATGCTGCAAATCGTTTTACACTCAATTTGTATGCTTCGTTTTTGAAAGAAAAAAACGATAGAAGATGGCGTATTGAACACGCACAAATTATTAACCCTGACGATTTTAGTCTTTTTGGCATGTATTCAATAATTCCTTCGATTCAGAGCACACATGCCACATCTGACATGACTTGGGCGGCTGATCGTTTGGGTGCAGAACGCTTAAAAACAGCTTATGCACAACGTTTGTTGCTCGAACAAAACGGCTGGCTCATCAACGGAACTGATTTTCCGATTGAGGATATTAATCCGCTTTTCACTTTTTATGCGGCTGTAGAACGAAAAAATCAAGATGACGTTATCGAAGGTTTTCAGACGGAAAACGCATTAACACGAAAAGAAGCACTACGCTCGATAACCGTTTGGCCGGCTAAAGGTTCCTTCGAAGAAAATCGGAAAGGAACGATTGAAGTCGGAAAAGATGCCGATTTTGTGGTTTTAACGCATGATATCATGACCGTCGAAGCATCGAAAATCAAACAAACAGAAGTGATGTCGCTTTATATTTTAGGCGAAAAAGTATATCAACAAAATCAATAAAATGAAACGAAAAATTGTATTTTTTATAGTTCTTCTCTTTTTATCTGCTTGTGAATCAATAGAGAAAAAAGCTGCTTACGAACAAATCGATGCCGACGAATTGGTTGAGCATATCGATGCTTATGTAGGAAAACCAATTGCCGTTGAAGGAAAAATAGTGCATGTTTGTGCCGTTGATGGTTTCAAAATGAAATTGCACACGCCAAAAGGCGAAATTCTAAAAATCGTTCCTGCAGATTCCTCTATTCGATTCGATAAATCATTCAATAACAAATTGGTACAAGTAATTGGCATAGCAAATGAAACGCGCATTTCGAAAACACAAATCGATCAATTAGAACAAGAAAAAACATTGCTTTGTCATATCGATTACACACCTTGCAAGGACAGTTTGTGGGTACAACGGCAATTCGAAAACGGTAATGCCGAAGATTTAGCGAAACGTGATATAGCGAATTTACGGCTAAAATCTGCCGATAAAAATTATGTGTCGCAAATAACAATTGAAGCCACAGCGATAAAAATGAAGGAATAGAAACGCTGCGACTTCGTTCCCATCGAATTTAAGTGCCGAAGACATTGAAAAACAAGTACTGGGGAAGTATCAAGTGAGAGAATAACGATAGAAAAAACAATAGTACAGCTATTTTTTTGAAGTCTAATTTAAAAAAGTTGCGATAATTTTTAATTGCAATTCAAAAAAGTTGTACTTTTGAACGTTGTTTTATCTCAAAAATCAATTAAAAAATGATACAACGAACCCTAAAACATATTCTCAAAAAAAACTTACACAAAGGGAAAGCACTTGTGCTGCTTGGGGCGAGGCAGGTGGGAAAAACTACACTTTTGCAAGACTTATTACATGGCGTAGATAAAACTTTGTGGCTCACCGGCGATGAACTCGAAACACAGCGTTTGTTTGAGAACCCAACAATAACACGCTTTGCTGCGGAATTTTCGGGCGTAAAATATCTTGTAGTTGATGAAGCACAACGCTTGCCGAATGTCGGTTTGGGCTTGAAACTGATAACCGACCATCTTAAAGAAATTCAATTGCTCGTAACCGGAAGTTCGGCATTTGAACTTGCCAATCGTTTA
>JAISHW010000040.1 GCA_031262365.1 Lentimicrobiaceae bacterium | reverse complement strand
GCGGGACTTTTCTTCGTCTGTTAATTTTACAATTCTCATAACTGTTTTATTATGAGGCAAATATACAAAAACAAAACGAATAAACCAAAAATAAGACAATAAATATTTTTAATTACTTATTGTTGGTTGTTTGATTATTATTGCGTCTTATTTGATCTCATTAGCGTGTTTTTATTTATTTAAAAACAAAAAAAAGATTTATGTTTTATATTTTTTAAGTCTTATCGTTCAGGTTATAACTGTTTTACTGACTTTTACTTTGGCACTGTATTTTCCGGATAGAAATTATGAAAAAGCCTTTGTATCACTTGTTGTTTTTTATCCTTTTGTAACACTTTTTATGGGATATCTGATTGAAACATTACGAAAAAGTGATGCACTAAAAAAAGAGATGAAAAAAAAGGAACAATTTTATAATTCTGTTTTGTTTGGGACATTAGACGCTGTTTTTGTTATCAATAAAAATCGACAAATTATTGAAGTCAATTCGTTTGCTACGACTTTATATGGTTATACGAGAGAAGAGCTACTTTCGATGAGTTCGAACGAAATTATTTTTCCAAACCAAAGCGAATCAACAAATTATTTCGATGAAATTCTAAAAGGAAATCAGTTACACTATCTTTCGATGGGCGTAAAAAAAGATTTGACAATGTTCGAAGAAGAGGTGCGTTTGTTCCAATCATCTTATTTTGATGAAAATGTTGTCATTGCTATTATTTCCGATGTTACGAACAAAAAAGTCGAATACGACATCGTTGTTTGCAATAAAGAAAAGTTTGATTTGATATTTGATCAAGCACCGGTAGGGGTTGTTCTTCAATCATCAAACGGAAAGATCATCAAAGCAAATAAAAATTTCCTAAAAAAATACCAATACACCTTTGATGAAGTTCTTGGTAAGAAGCTGGATTTGATTCTTCTTGAAGACAATAAAAATTTGCTTACTCAAAAGCGTTTCAAGATTCTCCAATCAGAGTCCCATCGGTTTTTCACCAACGGTGTTAAAAAAGATGGTAGCACGAATTACATCGAAATAGCCGAAAAAATAGTGCTTCTTGACGATGAAAAAATGGGAATATTAACTTTTATAAAAGATATTTTTTCGGCAGCAAGAATAAATAGCAAATTTCAATCCGACACTTATCGGGCAACTGCATTGCTGAAAGCCATTCCTGATTTGTTGTTTTCGATTGATTCAAAAGGAAATGTGTTGGAATTTAAAGGAAATGAAAAAATCAAACTCGCTTTTCCCTCAAAAGAATTTATAGGTAAACCCATTTACGAAAAATTATCGCCCGAAATAGCCGAAAAAACACTTGATTCAATCCAAAAAGCTCTAAAAACAAACGAATTGGTCGAATGTAACTATTCGCTTGAGATCGAAGGTGAACAGCAATTTTTCGAAGCACGCTTCATTGCATACAGCGAAGACGAACTTTTTGTATTTGTGCGTGACACTACAAAACGAACGAAACAACAAATCGAGTTGGAACAAAAGAATCGTTTTATCGAATCTTTGCTTGAGTCGATGCCCAATCCGATTTTCTATATGAACAAAGAGGGAATTTATTTAGGAGCAAACAAACTATTCCGCGATCTTTTTAACCTAAACGAAACAGAAATCATCGGAAAAAAAGTATACGATGTCAATTATTCATTCGAAGAGTCCGAATCATACCATCAAAGCGATATGCTTGTATTAGAGGGGAAAGAAAAACTGCAAATAATCGAACGTGATATTGTATTGCCAAATGGTGATGTAATCAATACAATTATGACAAAAATGCCGTACCCTGATAGTAACAACAACATCGGAGGTCTTATTGCCAGTTTCATCGATATTACCGATCGTAAAAAAATGGAACAAGAACTCATTATGGCAAAAAATAAAGCAGAAGAAAGCGATCGTTTAAAAACAGCTTTTCTTAACAACCTGTCGCATGAAATTCGCACACCACTAAACGCTATAATGGGATTTGGCGACCTATTGACATTTTCTAAAACAGAAAAAGAACAACAAGAATGCATCGAAATAATTCAAAGCAATGGCTACCAGCTTTCGAGTATTATAGATGATCTTTTGGACGTTTCGCGCATGGAATCAGGAGAACTCAAAATATATAAAGAGACATTCGAAATCAAAGACTTGTTAAGTGAACTATTGCAAACATTCAATCGCGATGCAAATTTAAAAGCACTCGAGCTGTCAGTCGATTCAATAAGTAACCAGATACCGACATCGATATATTCAGATAAAGGAAAAATCAGCAGAATATTGTCGTGTTTCATAAGCAACGCGATTAAATACAACACCGTAGAAGGAAAAATCAATTTCGGCTGTAAACGTATTAAAGGAAGCGTTCGTTTCTATGTTCAAGATACCGGCATTGGAATTAGCGAAGAAGAAAAGCCGTATATCTTTGAGCGGTTTTTTAGATGCAAAGAAGCTCAATTGCACGCTATTCGCGGAAATGGCTTGGGACTATGTATTGCAAAAGGATTTGCCAAAATACTAGGTGGCTCTTTAGGTTTTGAATCGAAAAAAAGAAATGGATCGCTATTTTATATTGATATGGATATGGACAAACTGGCACTTCCTTTCTTGATGTCCGAAAAAACAACCGCTTCAAAATCTGAAAATGCAGCATCTGAAAATCTGAAAATTCTTGTTGTCGAAGACGAAATCGACAATTACCTCTTCCTTGAAGTTGCGTTTAAAGATAAAATAGGAAAAATCAGACACGCACAAAATGGAAAAGAAGCAATCGAGTTTTTGGAACGAGAGTCATTCAATTGTATCATTATGGATGTTAGAATGCCTATAATGGACGGAATTGAAGCCACAAAAAAGATTCGGGAAATAAATCAAGACATCTTGATTATTGCCGTTAGCGCGTTCTCGTCCGAAGAAATGCGAAAAGAAGTTAGAAATGCCGGTTGCAATTATTTCCGCGAAAAACCATTTCGGTTTGATTCGTTGAAACAAATAATCGAAAAACACTTTTCCGAAGAAAAAAGCTGATTCGCCACATCGAAATAGTAATCAACTATTTATCCTTTATTAAAACGCTTTCCGAAAGCAAAATTCAATATGTTGTATATTTGCAGACACGTATTCTATATTTAAGACAGCAAGTTAAGTGTCGGCATCATTTATGGGAAGAAAACAAAACATTCTTATTGAGAAAATAGAAGCCTTTACGAAGAAATTCTATACCAATAAACTCATCAAAGGAATCTTTTTGGGTTGTTTTCTTTTAATTGTTTTGTTTCTGGTTATCATTGGTTTCGAATACATTGCATGGCTTCCGAAAACAGGACGGTTTTTTTTGCTCGCTTTGCTTTGTGGCGGTAGCTTGTTGGTTTTTGCGTTTTATATTTTCATTCCGTTGCTGAATCTGATTCGTTTTCGAAAAAAAATGAGCCTCAAACAAGCGGCAACTTTAATCGGAAAATTTTTCCCTGATATCGAAGATAAATTATTGAATACGTTGAATTTATCCGAACTTTTAGAACAAACGCCTAAAAACGAATTGCTTCTTGCCGCCATCGAACAACGTACAGCAAAATTGTCGCCGATTCCTTTTACGAACGCCATCGATTTTAAAACCAATAAAAAACATTTTTGGTATCTGATGGTTGCCTTGTTGTTTTTTCTTGCCTTGTTGTTTTTGATTCCCGATTTTGTTACGCAACCGGTCAATCGTATCGTACAGTACGACAAAACGTTTATAAAACCGCTTTCATTCGAAGTTGCTTTTTCGAATCCTGTTTTCGAAACAATGCAAGGTGTTGATTACGAGTTAAAAATAGAAATAACAGGAAATGAAATTCCGGAAATGTTTTACGTCGTTCGCGAAGGAAGTAAGCAACAAATGAAGCGCAACGCAACGAATAGCTTTTCGTTTGTATTCAAAAAACCCTATCACGATGTGCCATTTGCCGTCGAAGGCGGTAAATATCGAAGCCATGAATTGCTGTTGCAAGTGCGGTCGAACCCACAACTTCTTTCGTATCAAGCACGTATTGTTTATCCGAAATATGTACATCGCGAAGCTGAAATTATCAAAGAAAAAACACGATTTATTGTTCCGGAAGGGAGTCAAATCGAATGGACATTCGTTACACGTGATGTCGAAAAACTGTTTTATATAACTGAAAACGACACGATTGCATTAAACAACAAAAATGACGTTTGGACACATTCGGAGCGTTTGACACAAAATGCTGTTTTTGAAATTTTGCCTGTCAACCAGTGGTTGCAAAGCGGCGACAGAGCCATTCGTTTCGAAATTGATGTACAAAAAGATGCTTATCCTGAAATTGAAGTTCGTTCGTTTTCCGAAACATTCGACAAAACAGCTTATTTTTCGGGCTTAATTGCTGATGATTACGGTTTTTCGAAGTTTCATTTTGTGGCGAAAATTGTTGCCTCCGACACAAAAGAAGAACGTGTTATAACACAAAAGCTCGACTTTCGGCGCAACGAAATACGCCAACAATTCTATCATGCTGTTCAATTTGACAGCTTACAAATGAATCCGGGCGATGAAATTGTTTCTTACTTCGAAATATGGGACAACGATGGCATCAATGGTGTAAAATCGAAAAAATCAAACTTTTTTACCTTTAGTATTCCTTCTGTCTCGGCACTCGATTCGATAGCCGAAAACCGCGAATCGGATTTGAACGCTCAGCTTGAAAAAAGTCGCGAAGAAACACTTGATATTCAGAAAGAAATCGAAGCATTGCTCCGCGAATTGACCGCAAAAAAAGAACTTGATTGGAGCGATAAAGAAAAAATAAAAAACCTCATCGAAAAACAAAATCAGATACACGAGGTGTGGAACAAGCAACAACAAGAAATGCAAAAACTGAATGAGTTTCGCGAAGAAAACCAGTTGATGAACCAAGAATTGCTTCGTAAACAAGACGAAATCAATAAGTTATTCGAAGAAGTTGTGCCCGAAGAAATAAAAAAAATGATGCAGGAACTTGAAGCAATTCTCGAAAAAATGCCTCGCGAAAACCTTCAAAAAATGCTTAACGATTTCAAAAAAGACAGTAAAAAAATGCACGACTTGCTCAACCGAAACTTGTCGTTGCTCGAACAATTAAAAGTCGAAAAAGACATCAGTAAATTGGCGGAAGAACTCGAAGCATTAGCCGAAAAACTTGAAAATGAAACCAACACAACTTCTTCGCAAGAAGCGCAACAAGAATTCGAAAAGTTGCAACACAAATTAGATTCCGTTCAGAAGAAAAACGAATCGCTGAAACGACCGTTTAAACTCGAAAAAACCGACAATATCGAACAAGAAATTAACAAAGATTTGGAAGATGCCGACAAAATGGAACAACAAAACCAACAACAATCCAAATCGAAAAAACAAGGTGCCGGTTCGAAAATGAAACAAATGTCGAACATGCTGACAATGTCGCTCCAAATGAGTGGTCAAGAACAAATGACCGAAGACGCACATGCCACACGAATTTTGCTCGAAAACATTCTGAGAAGCTCGCATCAACAAGAAGAACTCTTATTAAAGACTGGTAAAACCAAGTCAAACGACCCTTCTATGCCCGAAAATGTTCGAAAACAAAGCGAACTTTCGGATAACTTCAAAATTGTCGAAGATTCGCTACACGCATTGGCAAACCGCCAGCCCTTAGTTCAAAACTTTGTTTTTGACGAACTAAATAATGTAAAAACAAATATTGATCAAACATTGGCTTCGTTGCAGGAATTAATGATTCCGAAAGCCGTCAGCTCACAACAATACGCCATGATGGCGATGAACAAACTTGCTTTGATGCTTACCGAATCGCTCGAACAAATGCAAAATTCGCTGAGTTCGTCGGGACAAGGAAAACCTCAAAATCAGCCTCAAAAACAGGGCAAAAGTGAAGAACAGCTTTCGAAAATGCGTGAAATGCAAGAAGCACTTGGAAAACAACTGCAAGAACTTCGCAAACAAATGGAAGGACAAAAAGGTTCGGAAGGACAGCAATCGATGAGCGAAGAATTGGCTCGAATGGCAGCCGAACAAGAAGCTATCAGACAACAAATGCAGGAACTTTCGGATCAGATGAAAGCAGATGGCGTTCCGGATAAAAATCTTCAAAAGATACTTGAAGATATGGAAAAATTAGAAGAAAGTATTGTAAACAAACAGATTAATAATCAAACAAGTAAACGTCAACAAGATATTTTGAGCCGTATGCTGGAGTCGGAAAAAGCGCAACGCGAACGAAAAAAAGAAGAAAAAAGAGAATCTTTCGAATACAAAGGTGAAAATTTTGGAAACAAAATCGACGAAATCGAGTATAAAAAAACCATTAAAGAACAAGACGATTTGTTGCGGGTAATTCCTATCGAATATCAGCCCTATTACAAAGAAAAAATTAACCGCTATTATTTTAGAAAGAATGAATCAAAATAAACTGACAGGCAAGATAAATTTTGGAACGCAAAAAGCGACAACAATAAACCAGTTGGAATTTTTTCTTGACTCGTGTTTCGAAACGTTAGGCGTAAATGAATCTTCAGAAGGAATCATAACTTCTTGTGCAGTAGAGTTTTGCAATTTACTTAGTCAACTTGGACAACGCGAAAGCATTGCCGTTGATATTCAAGTGCAACACGAAGGACTAACGTTGACCTTTTTATTAAACGAAGAAATGTATTTTGCTGTAAAAGAGTTTATTATAAATAATTCGACAGACGAAAGAACGGTTAAAATTGTGCTTTTGTCCGAAACAATAGAATTTGACGAAGTAAATTCCGCTATCGATTTGCTTTTCGAAACAAAAAGTGTTTTTGGCGAAACGGTAAAATCGCGTAACCAATTACTTTCGAAATACCATCAAAAAGAATCATTCAAAGTAAAAATATCCTATGATTCAAATTCAAGGTCATAATGTATCAGTAATCGAATTTAATTTAGAAGCACTTAAAGCGTGGATTGATTCGATAATTACTTTTTATAAGAAAAAGACTGGTCAAGTCTTTTTTTTATTTTGTAGCGATGACTACCTGCTCGAGATTAACAAAACATATCTCGAACACGATTATTATACCGATGTCATTACCTTTCCGACAACAGAAAGCGACACAATTATTTCGGGTGAAATATATATTAGTTTGGATCGGATAAAAGATAATGCTATCCAATTTCAGAGATCATTTCATGACGAACTTCATTGTGTGATGGCGCATGGTGTTTTGCATCTGATTGGTTTTAAAGACAAAACACCGGCAGAAGAACTTCAAATGCGAAACGAAGAAGAAAAATGCTTATTTTTGCGTCCTTCTGTTCTAAAAATCTGATATTTATATTTTGGTTTCACGTGAAACTATCAGGATATGATTTTCAATAAATATGATGTTATTGTTGTTGGAGGTGGTCATGCCGGCTGCGAAGCTGCGGCAGCTGCAGCAAATTTAGGCAGCAAAGTATTGCTTGTTACGATGAATATCCAAACGTTAGCACAAATGTCGTGTAATCCGGCTATGGGAGGCATTGCAAAAGGGCAAATTGTTCGCGAAATCGATGCTTTGGGCGGATATTCCGGATTGGTTTCCGACAAAACAATGATCCAATTCAGAATGCTTAACAAATCAAAAGGTCCTGCCATGTGGAGCCCGCGTGTGCAAAGCGACAAAACGCTTTTTTCGATCGCGTGGCGAAATGTTTTAGAGCAAATTTCAAATTTAGATTTTTGGCAAGACACCGTTGTATCATTAAAAATTAATGGTGATAAAATAGTCGGGATTAAAACCGCTATGGGTGTCGAAATAGAAGCAAAATCGGTTATTTTGACGAATGGGACGTTCCTAAATGGCATGATTCATATTGGCGAAAAATCATTTTCGGGAGGTCGAATGGGCGACGCTTCGAGTAGTGGAATTTCAGAACAATTAGCAGAAAATGGCTTCGAAGTAAAACGAATGAAAACCGGAACACCTGTCAGAATTGATGGACGGACAATTGATTTTTCACGCCTAATTGAGCAAAAAGGCGATGACGAAATTTTGGGATTTTCGTATTTGAAAGCACCTGTTTTAAAACAACAACGAAGTTGTTATTTAGCTTATACAAGTTTTAAAGTACATGAAACACTTCGAAAAGGATTCCATCTTTCGCCGATGTTTGCCGGACGAATCAAGGGAATAGGTCCGCGTTATTGTCCGAGTATCGAAGATAAAATAGAACGCTTTTCCGATAAAAATTCGCATCAGCTTTTTTTAGAACCTGAAGGATGGAACACAATCGAATTTTACTTGAACGGATTCAGTTCGTCACTTCCCGACACCATTCAAGTGGAAGCGTTGCGACAAATAGAAGGCTTTGAAAATGCCAAAATTTTCAAACCGGGATACGCAATCGAGTATGATTATTTTCCGCCTGATCAGTTAACGCATACATTAGAAACAAAAAAGATCAATGGGCTGTTTTTTGCCGGACAAATTAATGGAACAACCGGATACGAAGAGGCTGGAGCGCAAGGACTGATGGCGGGTATAAACGCCCATTTAAAAACTAATGATAAAGATCCGTTTATCTTATCGCGGGCAGAAGCGTATATTGGAGTGCTTATCGACGATTTAATCACAAAAAGTATTGACGAGCCTTATCGTATGTTCACAAGCAGGGCAGAGCATCGAATTTTATTACGACAAGATAATGCCGATTTGCGCTTAACCGAAAAAGCGTATCGAATTGGTTTAGCTACGCAAGAACGTTATGACAAGTTTTTAGATAAAAAACAGCGTGTAGAATCGTTGATAGATTTTCTAAGGAAAAAGAGTATCGATCCAGAAAGCGTCAACGCATTTTTAGTTCAAAACGGCACTTCGGAGTTGACGCAAAAAGTGAAAATTGCATCTATTTTGCTTCGCCCTCAAATCACATTAGAGGGATTAATTGAACACATTCCGGAGTTAAAATCGCAGTTCGATTTCGATAATTACTTTGATAGAGAAATTGTAAAATCAGCAGAAATTACGGTTAAATATGAAGGCTATATTCAGAAAGAAAATGATATTGCCGAGAAATTAAATCGTTTGGAGCACATTAAATTGAGTCCTGATTTTGATTATCATCAACTCAAATCTTTGTCGTATGAAGCACGCGAAAAATTGTCGAAAATCAAACCGCAGACACTGGGGCAAGCAAGTCGTATTAGCGGCGTTTCACCATCAGATATTTCTGTATTAGCCGTATTTTTAGGAAGATAAATGGAGGGTTTCACGTGGAACAAAAAAAAATAGATTTAAAAAATTGCCCTTGGTGTAATCAAAATGACTTGGAAAAAGAACTTAATCTGAAAGATTATTTTTTAACTTTTGAAGATTTTCAGATTCTCAAATGCAACTCTTGTGGATTGCTTTTTACAAGTCCGAAACCAACCCAGGATTGTATAGGAGCATATTATCAGTCGGAAAATTATTTGAGTCATCAAGATGCGAAAAAAAGTTTTACAGCAACACTTTTTAATGCGGTAAAAAAACGAAATACGAAGTTGAAATATAAAGTTGCAGTAAAGAATAAAAACACAGGTCATCATCTAGATATTGGTTGCGGCATTGGTGATTTTTTATTTTACACTCAAGAAAAAGGTTGGGATGTTTCGGGTATAGAAGTTGCCGATAGTGCGCGAAAAATTGCCGAGAAAAAAATTGGAAAACAGATTTTATTACCGGATCAGATTTTGGAACTCGGAGACCAATCTTTCGACTTGATTACGATGTGGCATGTGTTGGAACATGTAGCCGACCTGCATTCGCAGATCGAAAATTTATACCGTTTATTGAAACCGAACGGACGACTTGTTATCGCGCTTCCGAATTTTAAATCATGGGATGCGCAACATTACAAAAGTTATTGGGCGGCTTATGATGTGCCGAGACACCTTTATCATTTCGATCGTGAAACGATTGTCAATGTTATTTCGAACAATTCGATTCGACTCGAAAAAATTGTACCAATGAAATGGGATGCTTTTTATGTGTCTTTGTTGAGCGAGCAACATAAAAAAAGTAAACTAGCTTATCCAAAAGCGTTTATTAATGGATTGAGATCGAATTTCAACGCAAAACGAACAGGAGAGTATTCAAGTTTGATCTATATTTTCTCGAAAAGCAGTTAATCGACTGTAAATCTAATCATTATGAATAATCGAGTTTTTTTAACACTAATTTAATTTCACCGAAAACTATTTAATTTGTCTATTTGAAGCGATTTAAGCGATCTTGCTACGATTTTAAAGCTTGCTATCAAATTTTTGAAAAAAGGCTTTAAAAACACGTTTTTATACAGTATTAATAATCAATGAATTATATTTAGCGAATTTCGAATCATGTCTGAATGGACATCTTCCATCGTCATGCTATTGAAGAGTGGCATCCACTCTACAACACACAAATTCCTATATCAAGATGTTAAAATTCAAATGTGCTTGAAGTGCTGTGGTAGCAGAATGGACAATTTTTACTACTTTTGCAGCCACTTTTAAAACCCTGTTTTACAACTTATTTCACGCTTTTATGAAAGTTCAATACAACGAATACAAACAATTGGATCTCACCGCAATAGGCGAGGAAATTCGTGTTTTTTGGGAAAAAAATGATATTTTTAAAAAAAGTTTAGATATTCGTCGAGGAAACGATCCGTTTGTTTTTTT
Source organism: Lentimicrobiaceae bacterium (assembly GCA_031262365.1). Classification (GTDB taxonomy): domain Bacteria; phylum Bacteroidota; class Bacteroidia; order Bacteroidales; family F082; genus JAISHW01. The sequence goes on along the minus strand of JAISHW010000040.1, from coordinate 30,510 downwards.
CGAAGGACCTCCTTCGGCAAATGGTGTTCCGGGAATCCATCATGTTATGTCGCGAACTATTAAAGATCTTTTTTGCCGTTACCAAACGTTGAAAGGAAAATATGTCGAACGCAAAGGAGGCTGGGATACGCACGGATTGCCGGTTGAGCTTAACGTAGAAAAAAACTTGGGCATTACGAAAGAAGATATCGGCGTGAAAATTAGTGTCGACGATTATAACAAAGCTTGTCGCGAAGAAGTCATGAAACACAAAAATCTATGGGACGAGCTGACACGAAAAATGGGTTATTGGGTTGATCTCGAAAATCCGTATATCACATTCGAAAACGCATACATCGAAACGCTTTGGTTTTTGTTGTCCGAAATGTATAAAAAAGGATTGTTGTATAAAGGTTATACGATACAGCCTTATTCACCTGCTGCCGGAACCGGATTGAGTTCGCACGAACTGAACATGCCAGGAAGCTATCGCGATGTAAAAGACACCACCTGTATCGCGATGTTCCGACTGAAAGCAATACAACCGAAACACAAAAAATTGCCTTTTACGAATGTAAATATCGACTTTGCAGATGTACAAATACTTGCATGGACAACAACACCTTGGACATTGCCCTCGAATACCGCACTTTGTGTAGGACCAAACATCGAATATGTTTTAGTAAAAACGTTTAATCCGTATAGCGGTGTTCCGACACACGTGATTCTTGCTAAACCATTGTTGAATAACTATTTTCCTGAAAAAAATGCTGAATTACCGTTTGCGGATTACAAACACGGCGACAAAGATATTCCTTTCAGTATTTTAGGAACATGTAAAGGTGCTGATTTGAAAGGACTTGATTATGAGCAATTGATTCCTTGGGTTAATCCGGGCAAAAATGCATTTTGTGTCATCACAGGTGATTTTGTAACAACCGAAGATGGAACAGGAATTGTGCACATCGCGCCAACTTTTGGATCGGACGACGACCGCGTAGCCAAACAATCAGGAATTGTACCGCTTCAAGTGATTGATAAAGAGGGAAAACGTCAGCCTCTGGTCGATCGTACCGGAAAATTTTTCCGAATCGAAGATCTTGATCCAGATTTTGTAAAGCAATCCGTCAACGTTGAACTTTATAAAGATTTTGCCGGAAGTTATGTGAAAAACGCTTTTGATGTCGAAAAAACAGAAAAAGACCCAAGTGTCGACGTGGATATCGCCGTCATGTTGAAGACAGAAAACAAAGTTTTTAAAATCGAAAAACACACCCACAATTATCCGCATTGCTGGCGAACCGATAAACCGATTTTATACTATCCGCTCGACAGTTGGTTTATTCGCACAACGGCAGTTAAAGACCGTTTAATCGAATTAAACAAAACCATTAACTGGAAACCCGAAGCAACCGGAACAGGGCGTTTTGGAAACTGGCTCGAAAATTTAGTCGATTGGAATTTGTCGCGTTCACGCTATTGGGGAACCCCGCTTCCGATTTGGCGTACCGAAGACGGCTCAGAGGAAATTTGTATCGCCAGCGTTGCACAATTGAGTTTGGAAATTGACAAAGCAATCGAAGTTGGTTTTATGAAAGAAAATCCATATAAATCAGATGATTATACGAAATTCGATTTACACCGTCCGTATATTGACAATGTCTTTTTGGTATCGTCGAAAGGTGAAAAAATGACACGCGAAACCGATCTTATCGATGTTTGGTTCGATTCGGGATCCATGCCGTATGCACAATATCATTACATGGGAGAAGAAGGATTTGTTAAAAACAAATCGATTTTCCCTGCCGATTTTATTGCCGAAGGCGTTGACCAAACACGTGGTTGGTTTTTTACCTTGCATGCAATTTCAACAATGGTTTTCGATACCATTTCTTTTAAAAACGTGATTTCGAACGGATTAGTTTTAGATAAAAACGGAAATAAAATGTCGAAACGTCTGGGAAACGGAGTTGACCCATTTATGACAATCGAAAAATATGGTCCCGATGCAACACGTTGGTATATGATTACCAATTCGCAACCTTGGGACAACCTGAAATTTGATGAGAGCGGTGTTGACGAAGTCCGCCGTAAATTTTTCGGAACATTATACAATACATATACGTTTTTTGCGCTTTACGCGAATATCGACGGATTCAAATATGCCGAAGCCGAAATTCCGTTCAAAGAGCGCGCCGAAATCGACCAATGGATTCTTTCCGAACTGCATTCGCTTATCATTTATGTCGACAATGCACTGAAAAATTATGAGCCAACTCGTGCAGGACGCGCAATACAAGAATTTATCGACGAACATCTTAGCAATTGGTATGTCCGGTTGTCGCGCCGCCGTTTTTGGAAAGGAATTTATTCGACCGATAAAATTTCGGCTTATCAAACGCTGTATATTTGTTTGGAAACGATTGCGCAACTGATTTCGCCTATTGCACCATTCTTTGCCGAAAAACTATTCCTCGATTTGAATCAAGTTTCGGGTCGTTTTGCTGTTGAGTCGGTTCATCTGACCGATTTTCCGAAAGCAAACCAAGATTTTATCGATAAAGCATTGGAAGAACGCATGCAAATGGCACAAAAAATTGCCTCAATGGTACTCTCGTTGCGCAAAAAAGCAAACATTCGCGTGCGCCAACCCTTAGCAAAAATCATGATTCCGGTTGCTTCCGATGAAATGAAAAAACAACTTCAGAAAGTAGAAAACCTTATTCTGTCGGAAGTAAACGTGAAAGAAATCGAATACCTTTCGGACGACAACAATGTTTTGGTAAAAAAAATCAAACCGAATTTTAAAACGTTAGGTCCTCGTTACGGCAAACTGATGAAACAAATAGCACAAACCTTTGAAACGCTGACACAAGATCAAATCAGATTGTACGAACAAACAGAAGTACTCAACTTAGAAATAGAAGGTCAGGCGGTCGAAATGAATCTTGCCGATGCCGAAATCACAACGCAAGATATTCCGGGTTGGGCTGTAACAACACAAGACAATCTGACGGTTGCTTTGGATATGACAATCAACGAGACGTTGGCAAACGAAGGCATCGCGCGTGAAATCGTCAATCGCGTTCAAAATATGCGTAAAGATTTGGCGTTTGAGGTTACAGATCGCATCGTTTTGACCATTGAAAAGAACGAACAAATAAAAACAGCCGTTGAAACATTCAGCGATTATATTTGTTCGGAAACATTGGCGAAAATTGTTGTTGTTGACAACCTTAACGATGAAAAAGCCTCCGAGCAAGAGCTAACAGAAACAGTTAAAGTGCGTTTAACGGTAACAAAAGCACATAACTGATGAAAATACGATATTTATCCCGAGTTCGATAGAAATTATTTAAGGATAAATTTTAAAAACATCAAAATCAGGTTTATAGCGTGGTTTCATCAAGAAGTTAGCAATTTCTTCGAGTCTTTACTTGAACAAATCCTTAGTCGCTCTTAGCTGTTTCAATATTCTAATAAGTTTTCATCTCGGCAACCAGCGAAAAACCATAAAATGCCGATAGCGCGCGTGAGCTATGAATAAGCAAATAATTTTTCGTCCGATAGAAGATACGGATATTGAACTAATTGAAAAATGGCTTATGAAGCCGTATATAAAAACGTGGTTCTCACCTATAAACGAATGGATTGATGAAATCTGCAAGAGAAAGGACGCTTTTTCGTGGCTAAATCATTTTATGGTGTTTGTTCAAGAGAAACCTATAGGATTTTGTCAATATTATGACTGTTTCGACACTAATAATCTGGAAGATTGGTATGATGTAACTGCCCCTAATGCAGTTTACTCATTAGATTATTTAATTGGCGAAGAAAACTATTTGGGAAAAGGCTACGGGAAAACCATTATAAAGCTATTGACCGAAAAAGTCGTTTCGCTTGGTGCAAGTAGAATTATTGTGAACCCTGATCATGATAATGAAAAGTCAATCGGCGTGTTAAAAGCGAATGGATTTGCGCTAAGTGCAGACGGAACGTATTATTTGAAAGAATTTGATAAAAAAGATGCTAGCATCAGCCGATATCGTTTGCTTGAAAATACAAGTAAAATTCATACCACTCCTTTAGGCGCAGAACGAATGAAGAGAAATTTAGCACTCGAAGTTGCCGATGTTGTCGGTTGGTGTGTAGAAAAAATCAAGGAAAAAAATTGCAAAATCACACGCAAGGGCAAAAATTGGTACGCTGAAACCGATCATTGCATAATCACTATAAATGCACACAATTACACGATTATTACAGCCCACAAAACAAAACGAAAAATGAGATAATACTCTATCAGCCAGAAGGCACTGTACAGTTAGAAGTGTTGGTGAAAGATGATACCGTATGGCTGTCTTTAAACCAAATGTCGGAGTTGTTTTTGAGAGACAAATCTGTGATTTCAAGGCACATACGAAACGTCTACACAGAACAAGAATTGACTAAACAGGCAACTGTTGCAAATTTTGCAACAGTTCAAAATGAGATAGGAGCTTCGCTGAAAGATTTGGGTAAAAAACTGTTTGCGTTTTCCAAAATGGGAATGGAAATAAACGAATTGTTAAAGAACATTTAAACCCTTTTTAAACTTGTGCAACTCAACAGCACGACATCTCGCAACTGCGCTCACTGGTGTCCCTGTCTAAGATTAAGCAAGAATGAGGTTTGGTAGCAATGAACCCCATAAGTTACGAGAAAGAAAAATTTTTGAATATCATCTAATTTTAGTGCTGTATATTAAAAAAATCCGTAAGTTCGTAGCCAATAACTGATAACTATTTATTATGAGTGAGAAAAAATGTTTTAACTGTAAAATCATATAATCATGCAAATACTCACAGATAAACCTATAAATCACTGGGAAGTTTTTTTTTCAAAAAAAAGAAGAAGATAAAGAAGATAAAAAAAATCTTAATGAATCAAAAAAATACGATGGAATTAAGTTTGAAGACTTAGTAGAAGAGATATTAAAATTAGAGTATGGACATTTAAAATGGGAAAGAACTCGTAAAAGCTGGGATGGAAGTAAAGATTTTGAAGCGGTACTTAACGATATTAAAATATGGAGTGAATGCAAAATATATAAAAGTACTATGACTCTTGCTGTTATCAGCAATACCTTGGTTATGGCTGTTAATGAAAACATAAAAAAAATTATTATTTTCTCGCGTTCCAAATTAGTACCGAATACTCGTAAAGCTTTAGCTGATTTTTCTGCGACGTTAGATATTAAAATTCAAGTATTTGATGACGAGGCACTTGAGAGTCTTATATTAAAATATATTGATAAAAAAGAAATTAAAAATTTTTTTCCTCATTTTTCTAAAATAGAAAATAAAGAGTTCAAGTTTAGACGGGAAGTCGACCAATTTCTATCTTCAGAGGTTCAGCTTCATGCTGAACAGGTGAATCACTCACAAGATAAATCCAATCCAAGAAGTTTTCAGGTAGATGCTAATACTCCATGTGTATTCCAAATAACCGTTTATCCTGATATTAAAAAACATAGTTTATCTCTTGACTTGAGTAAAATCATAGCAAAAGGAAAAGATTTCAACTTTGTGAATAGAAACAAATTAGATATTAGGAAAGGTAAAATCACAAAAGAATTAGAAGCAGGAGAGCTCTATTCCTTAAGAATAAATTTTATCCCTATTAAAATAGGTGAACAAGAGATTCCTTGTGTTGATATTTTTGTCGACAATAAAAAATTCACAACTACAAATCCGGAGAAATACAAGGTTGATAAGATAACACGGCCTTTTTTAATAGGAGAAAAAATAAACCAATTTTTGGTCAATTTACGTAAAAATATTTCATCAAGTAATCGTATTCATACATCAATAATATCAGGAAAAAGTGGTGTGGGAAAAAGTCGTTCAATGGAGGAAAGTATCAATATTTTGCATGAAGAGAATTTTCAAATATGTAAACTGGATGGGAAAGAAAATCGCTGTAATTCTTTTAATTCTTTTGCAATTAATATCTTAACGCAATTATGGCGATTGCCCAATCCGGAAATATTTTTGGAAGAAAAATGTAATGAAGAATGTAATAAAAACTTTCATGATATTATTGAATTTTGTTTAGCCCCGGAAAGAATTGTTCCAGATGATGTTTTTCAAAAAACCTGTCAATTAGTAAAAGACGGAATTATTAAACAAACGAGAGTCGCAATTTTTATAGACAATGTTCAGTCTTTAGATAAAAAATCTATTGCATTACTAAGAGAAATGGTTAATCAGACAGGAAAATTTGGACAAATTTCTATTTTTCTTACTTTTAATACTGAAGAGTTTATTTATTCAAAAGAAGCGGCTTCATTTTATAAGAATATTTCCGAGGAATTAAAAGACTCAAATGCATTATTGTTTGAATTAGAAGATTTTACTGATGCCGAAGTTAATCTGTTTATTGATCAGCATTTAAAATATATTGGTGATGATTTTTCTGTAATGAGACCGGAATTAATTAAGCTAATAAAGAAAAATATATTAAACAGACCATTAGATTTATATTTATTTTTTAAATTATTACATAGTGAAGGAATAGCCAAATTAGAAGAAGGCATTTTCAGTATTTCCGATTTCAGTGAATTCAATACAGCATTGTTGGGAATCAATAAGGAAACTTATGGTATTCTGAACAAACGATTTGCAATATTAGAAAGTGATAGTGAAGCAATAGATATTTTACATATTCTAAGATATTGGGGTGATATAGGCATTAGCACTTTGACTGATACTTTGAATTTCGATATAGACAAAATTGATTCATTACTGGAAGAATGTTGGCTTAAAAAATTGTCTAATGGAAAAATTGGATTTTATCATCCTAAAATTGAACGTTTTATAATAGAAAAACAAAACTTTAATAAAAAAAGATTATTAGAAAAACTTGAATCTTTTGACGGGTTCCATAATCAACCTCTAATCAAATTTATTCTTAATTCATCAAAGAAAGAGTTACTTACTGAAGCTATTGAAGCAATAGCTAAAATAAACACAGATATACCTAATCCTAGAAATAAAATGTATGCTACATCTGTATATAATTATATTACTGATTGTGGAGTGCACCCCTCAATCTATGTTAAGGTCTCTGAAAAAACTTGCTTGTTAATGGCAGAAAAAAATCATAATGATACTATTAAGTATCTTCACGATTTTTGCGAATTATTAAAAAATCACAAACCGGAAGAAGATGAAGCGTGTGCTTATTTTCAAGTTATTAGACAACATGGGAGCTTTTTAGCTGATGATAATACTGATGAAGCTATTAATATTTTAATAAATGGACTAAGAAAACTAAAAGATTTTACTTATTTATCTACGGAGAAGAGGAATTTTATTTGTATGAATTTAAAGAATCGACTTTGTGTTTGTTATAGGAGAAAGCAAAAATATAAAGAAGGATGCGAAAATGGAGAAGAAGCGGCTCAAAAAGCAAAGGAATTAGGAAATATCGCTTTTGAATGTTTGTGTTATCTGGATTTAGGTTATCTTTTTTTTGGATTAGAAAAATATAAAGAACAAACAATCAAATATTGGCGAAAAGCTATTGAAATATTAACCCAAAATGAAGAAAGAATTAAAAAAGAGGATAAAAGTATATTCTACGTGGCATTAGTCGCAAAAGCTTATCTCAAGGCTATTGATGAAGAAGATTATGAATCAGCCATTTCAATGGTAGAAGATAATTTAAAAACAGCTTCTGAGGAATTTAGTTTGAGTACCGAAATTAAATCTTTGTTCCAAAAAATAATTTTTGAAACAAAGATTAATCCACTCAATTTTAAGGATATTTTTTTTCTTATCGAGAATTATTTGGATAAAAGTCAGGTAATGTACGATGCAAAATCTCAACGTGCAGGATTTCATCTTAAAGGTATAACTTTGGAAAGAGAGAATTGTTCTACCGACACCGAACACTATGGAAAAGGAAATGCCTTTGAGATGTTTAAAACAGCATTAGAATTATTAAAACAAAAAACTTACTTTTCAGCTAGTGATGAAGCATTAATATGGGATACGGGTTATTTATGTAAAGAGAAAGGATTTAAGTTCCCCTTTAATGACTCTCAACTAATAAATATGAATAGTTATAAAGAATTCTGTCAATTTATATCTAATAATAATTATCAATCGAAACCGTTTATGATATTTTCAGATGAGTCTTTTAATTATCCTACATAGAAGACACTATTCAAAAAATTGTGTAAATGGAAAACTTAAACTTCTATTTACACAATTTTTTGGATACTGCCACTTAGTTTGATTTCCCCACATAAATACAGATTTGAGAGTACTCTTCTTGTGTAATTTTTTCGGAAAGCATATTCTTTACTGCTTCTGATATTTCAGGACTTAGTTCTGTACTATCCTTAAACATACTTACAAAATGGTCTCTATCCCAAGTATTATCACCATGATATGTATATATATACAGGTATGGTTCGTCTTGGATTACAGATAAATGATTTTTATTATTCAATTCGGTAATTACAAATGTGTCTTCTCCTTTATCCAAATCAAGATATGGTACTTTTAATAGTATGTCTTTTTTACACATTATTGTACCCTCCCAAAGATTATTATGTCCCAAATAAGCTTTCTCATCATAATGATCATACATTATCCAATTAGCAAGAACGACCCCTGCCGTTTTATTTTCGGTTAAAAATGTCAGCTGTTTAATTAAACGATCTTTATGGTACCAATCATCATCATCCCATTGTATGATATACTCACCATCAGATTCTTGGATACTAATATTTCTTAATTCCCCTAAATTTTTTTTATCTGATAAGGAACTGATTTTTATGATTTTTATATTTTCTTCAAATTTATTTTCCTGAATATATTTGTGAGTTTCCTTGTCCTGTTCTTCATATACAATGACTAATTGCTTGTTTTGATAAGTTTGTTCTTGAAAGCATTTTATTGCTCTTTTAAGTAAATGAGGTTTTTTGTGTGTTACACATACACATGAAATTTTAGGATTAATTATTTTTTCTTCCACATCATTTATAATTATTAATTATATCTTTTACTAATAATATATTAGCGTTTCTATCTATTACAATATCATCTTTGTTTTTGCGTTTCTGCCACCAATAAGCATTTTCTATAATACTTGGGAATGAATCAACAAAATATGCAACAGGAACTCTTAATGCCATAATATTATAACCTAAAACATCAAATAAATCAACGTAACTGACATCTCTTGACAAAATAGGATACTTAACACTACCATATATATTCAATCCAAATTCTTTTAATAATTCTTCATACCATGAAGGATTTACAACTGTCATACAATTACATACAAAATAATTTTCTTCCAAAGAATTTTGTTTTATAAAAAAATCAAACGACTCTTTATAATACATTGACAAATCATTTTCAATAATGTCCGCATTATCTTTCATAATAGCACCTTTAATATCTGTTTTCAAATGCTGACTCTTATAACTTTTCCCTTCTTTTGCCCAATCTCCACCAAAATGGTATGCTATAGCATTAGCTGCTACTCCAACTTTCTTTCCTTGCTTTTTAAGACGCAGACATAAATCAAAATCTGTATATATTGTTCCAAAATTTTCATTAAAGCCTCCTATAGATAAGAAATCAGATTTTCCTATCAAGAATCCTCCCGTACAAATCATTTGTGCACATCTGTCGTTCATAACAAGGGGATGGTAAATTGGTAATCCTCGATACGGATGAGCAAAGTTGTATTCTGCCGATGCGGTAACAAAATTTTGGATACTATTATTTCTTACATCTATGATTTTACAACTCAACGCTTTGATATCTCTATCGGAATTATAAAATTGCCATAAATAATCAATCCATTTTGGAAAGAAAACCAAATCGTGATCAGATATAATAACATAATCATTCTTTGCATGAGCTACACCTAAATTTGCTGCTTTTCCATGACCTAAATTTTCATAGTAATGTAAGTATTGAATTTTATCGTTGAAAAAATCCACCTCATGCTCTTTATAATCACAATTATTTACGACAACAATAACTTCATCGTTATCTTCAATAGTTTTTAAGACACTTTCAAGACAAACTTTCAAATATGATTTGCCCGTATGATACAATATTATAATAGAGAAATTTGGTTTCTTCATAAGGTGATATAATGAAATAAATATTTATAGGTATCTTTGCTAAAGAGATATTTCTTTTTTATTATATGTATATATGATAAAAAAGAAAATTTTATTTTTGTTGAAACTGAATGTTTAACAGGGATTTGATAAGTATACACTTCTGTTATTAGATGATATATGCATGAGCTATAGTGTCCCGTAATAAATTTATATTTTAATATGGGATTGTTGATTTTCTTTATTATTCTCCTGAAACAATAAATAGGTTCCATCACCTTTTTAGCATCTAAAGAAGTTGTAATAGAACCAGTACGAATTCTATAATAATATAAGCTCTTTTGAACACATCCACAGCGAGCACTAGAAAGTAGGATGTTACATACAAATTCTAGATCGGAACCATGGGAGGTATTTTCATTGTATTTTATATTTTTTTCTATAAGAAATGATTTTCTATATACTGCTCCCACATGGGCAAAGTGAATTCTTGATTGTAAATAATAAGAGATAATTTTTTTTGAATTATTAATATATTGCCAACGATTTTCATATAAAATTGTTTTTCTTGATATTGTATTCAAGATATCGTAGCCACAATAAACCAAATCTTTAAATTTTATAATTTCAGAAAGCATAGATTCTAAAAAAAGAGGATGATAAAAATCATCGGCATCACAAAAGCAGATAAACTCTCCTAAAGATTTTTCTATACCTAAATTCCTACTAAAACAATCTCCTTTGTTTGAGTCATTTTTATATGTTCTTATATTTAATTCTTTGTTTTTTTGTAAAAAATCATCAATAATATCTTGTGTATTATCTGTTGATGCGTCATTGATTAAAATTAATTCAAAATCCTGATAAGATTGATTTTTAATACTATTTAAACAATCTAAAAGATAATTTTCACAATTGAAAATTGGCACTATAATACTAACACTAGTAGCCGGAATTGATACTATATATCCCACATCAATTATCATTAACCACTTTTTGATAATTCACAAAATATACAGAGCCGCGTTTTGTATCTATTTCAATTCCTTTGAAATGAAGATTATCTTTGTATAAATAGTTATGAAGTGTCTTGCTACTATTTTGTTTAAAAAATTCTAATGTATTATTTTTGTTCCGAATGTTTTTAATCTGAAATTTTGATACATCTGTAATTTTGTATTCGCAATTAGAAATCTCAAAATATTCCTCTCCTACATTGCTATCTCCAAGGACATTTCTATAATGTAGTAACCATTTCCCGTTCATAATTTTATTAAGATCTGATTCATGTTGATTTATACGTGTTAATACTTTTTCGCAGAAATTATTAATCACCGTATCTATATCTAAAGAATTTCTACAATACTTTTCATGAGTCACACCTGCGTAGTCTGTAAATAAATGAAAATTAGGAGAATCTGGTACTAGCAGAAATGTATTTTCTTTTCCGTTCTTTTTTGAAAACATTCCAATTTCAAAAATCACGTTATCCCTTGGTATAGAGATTATTTTGCCATTTTTTTTTGTTTTTTCACTTTCCCCTAAGACAAAAATTGCATATTTACATTCATTACATCTATCTATAAGATTGTCTAAAGTATATTTGCTTAAATCAAATCCTTCTGTCCATGGGATTATTTTCAAGTTTGGTTGATTAAGTAGTAATTCAGTAATTTTGGTTACTAAATCAGTATCCTTAGTTGCTGAGCCAATAAAAATTTTGACTTTTTCTTGCTGAATTTTCTCACTCATAATAAATAGTTATCCATCACTCAAAAACCTCAAACTTCAACTTTCGGCGGGGGTGTTTGGTTGTTAAAATTCGCTTTTGGCTTTCGGTGTTGATGTGCGTATAAATTTGGGTAGTGTTGATGCTGCTGTGCCCCAACATACCTTGAATGTAGCGAATATCCACATTCTCTTCGAGCAAGAGCGTGGCAAAGGTGTGGCGAAACGAGTGTGGGGTAATCTTTTTTGTAATGCCTGATCGTTGCACATACTGCCGCAGCATCAGCCTGACCGATTGGGTAGAAACAGGCTTTCCTATACGATTGATGAAAAAGTTTTTATCGTCATCAATATGGTCGGCGTAGAGTTTTTTGTATTTTTTCAGTAACGATTTAATATCGGGATTGCATAGTTGGATAATCCGTTCTTTGCTGCCTTTGCCTAACACTTTAATACTTCCCGTTTTCAGGTCAATGTCGGTTGTTTTCAAATTGCATAATTCAGAAATGCGCAAGCCGGTTGCAAAAAGAAGTTCAATCATGGCAATGTTCCGAATTTGCGCTTTATAGGTATAACAGTCCTGTTTTGAATTGCCGTTCAGGTCTTCGTACAATAGGCTAAGAATCTTTTTTACTTCGCCTATTGTCATTACCGTAGGCAATGTTTTTGTTTCTTTCAGTTTAATTTTTATTTTTCGGAAAGGATTAAAAAAATCATCATTTTCGTATTCCAAGTAGTTGAACATTGCTTTGAGTGAGGCTATTTTGCGTTTCACCGTTTTGGGTTTGAAGTGATACACCGATTGTAAATAGGTTTTTATCAGATCTTTCGATATTTCTGTTATCTCGGGATCTGTTTTTTGCTTGTTAATGTACAATTGAAACTGCTTTAAGTCAATAGAATAAGCATTGATCGTTTTCGTACTTAAGTTTTTCTCGTATTGGCAGTGAAAAATAAAACCTTCGATACAATTGCTTAAATGATTTTGTTCGGACATCGTGTGATTAATTTATCGGAATGTAAATTGCTTTTTAAGGGACAACCATCTATCTATATAAAGTTGCTAATCGCAAGAAAAGAAAGGGAGCAAGAAGAACGTTATTTGGGCGAAATTCAAATCTTTTCCGAAGAATCTATGTAACGGGGCAAACAAATCACTATTTTTGTAACCGACCTTAGCGTTTGTATCCATAGAAATGAGTCGTCAGCCTTTCTCTAAAAATACGAATTTACAAGGCATTATACAAAAAATTAGCAATGTATTTATTTGATAATCAGATAAATATTAAAACCGACTGAACATGAAAGAGAAAGAAAAAACGGAGTCGATAGAGCCTAAAAAAACACGTTACTCGGATGAAGAGCTAGAAGAATTCAAAGCGATTATTTTAGAGAAACTTGAAAAAGCACGTGCTGATTTAAAGATACTTACCGAAGCGATTGCTTCCGGCGACGAAAATGGTACCGACGACACCTCTCCGACATTCAAAATTTTAGAAGAAGGCTATCAGGTGCTTTCCAAAGAAGAAAATGGTCGCTTAGCAATGCGCCAACAAAAATTTATTACAAGTTTAGAAAACGCCCTGATTCGTATCGAAAACAAAAGCTATGGTATTTGTCGCGTTACAGGCAATTTGATTCCAAAAGAACGGCTTCGTATCGTTCCACATGCAACACTAAGCATCGAAGCTAAATTGAATCAATAATAAACCCCGTTAGTTATTAGTTACAAAAAACAATATAAATAAATGCCCCGATATTGTCGGGGTGTTTTATAAAACACGCTACATGAAAAAACCACTTTTAGTTGTTTTAGTTGTTGTTTTGCTTGATCAACTATTGAAGTTTTGGATCAAACTGAACATGACTTTAGGCGAAGAAATCAATGTTTTTGGCAATTGGTTTAAACTTCATTTTATCGAAAACAACGGCATGGCTTTTGGCATCGAATTTTTTGGCGAATGGGGAAAGTTAGGATTAAGTATTTTTCGCATATTGGCGGTCATCTTACTCACGTATTATTTATACCGATTGAGCCGGCGTAAAGTAAAATTGATGCCGCGAATCTGTATTGCACTCTTTATTGCCGGCGCATTGGGCAACATATTAGACAGTGCTTTTTACGGACTTATCTTTAGCGAAAGCACCACAAAAAACATCGCAACACTCTTTCCGGAAGGAGGCGGATACGCGCCTTTTCTTTTCGGAAAAGTAGTCGATATGTTTTACTTTCCGATTATCGATATCGAGCGGGCAAATGCTGCTTGGCTTCCTAATTTCTTTTTTGGTAGCGATGGTCATTTCATCTTCTTTCGTCCGATATTCAACGTCGCTGATGCCGCTATTACGACTTCTGTTTTTTGGCTTGCCCTATTCGAACGCAAGTTTCTTCGCAACATGTAAATTTAACATAAAAAAAGCGATTTTTGCTACCCAAAGACGAAACTTAGGCTTACATTTGCATCTTTTTGTACAACGATTTTTTAATCATCATATAACACATGAATGCCGAAAAACACGGATATATCTCGCAAATTATAGGACCTGTTATTGATGTCTTGTTCGATCGAGAATCAGACTTGCCAAACTTGCTCGATGCTCTTGAAATTACGAGAGACAACGGAGAAAAAATTATTATTGAAGCACAACAAGACATTGGCGAAAACACCATTCGTTGCATTGCAATGGACTCGACAGATGGTTTGCGGCGCAACATGAAAGTGAAAACTTTAGGCAAACCCATTTCGATGCCCACCGGCGATCAGGTTAAAGGACGGCTGTTCAACGTTATTGGCGATCCGATCGATGGACTAAATCCGATGAAAGAAGGTCTTCTTTATGGAATTCATCGTGATCCGCCAAAATTCGAAAACCTGACAACACAAAAAGAAATTCTACACACAGGAATTAAAGTCATCGATTTGATCGAGCCTTATGCCAAAGGCGGTAAAATTGGTTTGTTTGGTGGTGCCGGCGTGGGCAAAACGGTTATCATCATGGAATTGATCAACAACATTGCAAATTCATATTCCGGAATGTCTGTTTTTGCCGGCGTAGGTGAGCGTACGCGCGAAGGCAACGATTTGCTCCGCGAAATGATCGAATCGGGTGTCATCAAATACGGAAAAGCATTTTCGGAAGCAATGGAAAAAGGCGATTGGCCGCTTGATAAGGTTGATTATAAAGAATTAGAAAAATCACAAGCTACTTTGGTTTTCGGTCAGATGAATGAACCTCCGGGAGCGCGTGCACGCGTAGCTTTAAGCGGCTTGACAATGGCTGAATATTTCCGCGATGGCGATGAAGAATCGGGAGGAAAAGACATTCTGTTTTTTATCGACAATATTTTCCGATTCACACAAGCAGGATCCGAAGTGTCGGCACTTTTAGGACGTATGCCTTCTGCCGTAGGATATCAACCAACGTTGGCTTCTGAAATGGGTTTGATGCAAGAACGCATCACCTCTACATGCCGTGGTTCGATTACATCTGTTCAAGCAGTTTATGTTCCGGCAGATGACTTGACCGATCCGGCACCGGCAACAACATTTGCGCACTTAGACGCGACAACCGTTTTGAGTCGTAAAATTTCAGAATTAGGAATCTATCCGGCTGTAGATCCGTTAGAATCTACTTCACAAATTTTAGATCCTGAAATTGTTGGAAACGAACATTATAATACAGCACAACGCGTAAAAAATATTCTTCAACGCTATAAGGAACTTCAAGATATTATTGCTATTTTGGGAATGGAAGAACTTTCGGAAGAAGATAAATTGGTGGTCAATCGGGCGCGTCGTGTACAACGTTTTTTGTCACAACCATTCCATGTTGCCGAAGCTTTTACAGGAATGTCGGGCGTAGTTGTAAGCATCGAGGATACCATCAAAGGTTTCAACATGATTATGGACGGCGAGGTTGACGAATATCCTGAAGCTGCTTTTTTGATGGTTGGAACGATAGAAGAAGCGATTGAAAAAGGAAAGAAAATTATAGCCGAAACAAACGTGTAATCGTTACCTATGAAACTTGAAATCATAACGCCTAAAAAAACACTTTTTAGCGGAGAAGTAGACTTGGTTCAGTTACCCGGATTAGACGGTTTATTCGAAATCCTGAAAAACCACGCGCCAATGATAGCGGCACTCGGAAAAGGGCGCATCAAGATAAAAAAAGGCAATGAAAAAGAAATCTTTTTTGAAATAACAGGCGGCGTACTCGAAGTGCTACACAACAAAGTGCTTGTATTGGCAGATTAAAGCTGCTTGAAAATAAATGAAGCCGACTTTTTACTTGATATTGTAATTGAATGTTTTAATCAAGCACGCCACTTCCTAAACAGACTGGTTTTTGGTCGAAATAAAGCACGCCAAATTGTCCCGGAGCAACGCCAGAAAGTGTTTTGTCGGATCGAATTTCTACTGTTGTTCCTTGCAGTGATTTTACCACGCCGTGATTAAATTCGGGTTGATGACGAATTTTAAAACGAATAAGTTGCCCTTCCGATAACGAGAAATCAGGGTGCAAAAACTGCATGTCGACCAAACGAATCGTTTCAGTATATTGGCTGATCGGGTCGTAACCGTTCGAGACATATATAATGTTTTCATCTACATCTTTTTTTACAACAAACCAAGGTCCACCGCCTAATCCTAAGCCTTTTCGCTGACCAATCGTATGAAACCAAAAACCTTTGTGTCGTCCAAGTTTTTTTCCGGTTTCCAATTCAATAATATCGCCTTCTTTTTCGCCTGTATAACGTTTGATAAAATCGTTGTAATTGACTTTTCCAAGAAAGCAAATTCCCTGACTATCAGGACGATGTGCGCTTGGTAATTTCATAGCTTCGGCAGTGCGACGTACTTCTGATTTCAGCAGATTTCCTATCGGAAACAGCAATTTCGAAAGTTGCGCGTAGGTAATGCGTCCCAAAAAATAGGTTTGGTCTTTATGCGTATCGGCGGCTGTTCCAAGATAAAAACCGTTTTCGTCGGAAAGATTTCGGGCATAATGTCCGGTACTGATTTTATCGAATTGATGTCCCATGCGCTCTTCAAAAGCACCAAATTTTATTAACCGATTGCACATCACATCAGGATTGGGTGTAAAACCTTTTTTTATGGAGTCAATCGTGTAAGCAACAACGGTTTGCCAATATTCTTTTTGCAAATCGACAATTTCCATCCGACAGCCGTATTTCTTCGCAATATAGGTTGTAATCTCGATATCTTCTTCCGACGGGCAATCCGAAAAAGCAGGAGCATCTTCCATGCCAATTTTTATGTAAAAAATCGTCGGGTCGAATCCTTGCTCCTTCAACAAAGGTATGGTAACCGAACTGTCAACACCACCCGAAACTAACGCAGCTATTTCCATTTCTGACTTCAAAAAATCTGCTGCAAATATCGGAATATTTATGAGGCAAAGGCTTCTTGTCGGAAAGCGTTAATTTGTGTTGTCTAATCATTTCACGAACAGCAGATTTTTGTACTTTTGGGCGTTGAAAAAATCATCAGAAAATATATTTTAAATTATAGAAACCATGTACGGTAAAATTCAAGAACATCTACAAAAAGAATTAGACGGCATTCGCGAAGCCGGCTTATACAAAAACGAACGCATTATCGTAAGCCCGCAAAGTGCTGAAATTCGTTTAGAAAACGGGAAAGAAGTGTTGAACTTTTGTGCCAACAATTATCTCGGACTTTCCGATCATCCTGAATTGATTAAAGCGGCTCACGAAGCACTCGATTCGCACGGATATGGTATGTCGTCGGTGCGTTTTATTTGCGGTACGCAAGATTTACACAAAACGTTGGAACGAAAAATCGCTGAATTTTTCGGCACGCAAGATACTATTTTATATGCTGCTTGTTTCGATGCAAATGGCGGTGTTTTCGAACCTTTGTTTGGTGAAGAAGATGCCATTATTTCCGATGCCTTGAACCACGCTTCGATTATCGATGGTGTACGCCTTTGCAAAGCACATCGTTACCGTTATGCCAATGCCGATATGAACGATTTGGAAACACAACTGAAAGAAGCGCAAAAACATCGTTTTAGAATCATTGTAACCGACGGCGTATTTTCGATGGATGGCAATGTGGCTCCGATGGACAAAATCAACGAATTGGCTAAAAAATATGACGCTTTGGTTATGGTCGACGAATGTCATTCGGCAGGTGTTGTTGGTGCTACGGGTCGCGGTGTTACTGAACTTTATAATATTCGTGGTCAGATTGATATCATCACCGGAACTTTAGGAAAAGCTTTTGGTGGTGCTATTGGTGGATTTACAACCGGAAAAAAAGAAATTATCGAATTGCTGCGTCAACGTTCGCGTCCGTATTTGTTTTCCAACTCCTTGCTACCGGCTGTTGTCAATGCGGGTATTCGCATGATCGACATGATGAGCGAGACAAACGAATTACAAGACCGTTTGCACGAAAACACCGATTATTTCATGACGAAAATGAAAGCCGCAGGATTCGATATCAAACCGTCGCGTTCGGCAATCTGTGCTATCATGCTGTACGATGCGCCACTTTCGCAAAAAATGGCTGAAAATCTTTTAGCCGAAGGAATTTACGTTACAGGATTTTACTATCCGGTTGTTCCGAAAGGACAAGCGCGCATTCGCGTGCAACTTTCGGCAGGACATACGCGTGCGCATCTCGACAAAGCAATTGCGGCATTTACGAAAGTAGGTAAAGAATTAGGCGTAATAAAATAAACGGTTCGTTACATTAGTTTTTCAAAAATTAACGCAACAAATTTTTACTATTTAGAGTGATGATTTTTGGTATAGGCACCGATATTATTGAAGTAGCGCGTATGGAATCGCATTTAAAAAAAAGCGATGCGTTCAAAAATAAAATCTTTACGATAAATGAACAAAATTACTGTGAAGGGAAAGCCATCATGTACCAACATTATGCGGCGCGTTTTGCGGCAAAAGAAGCATTTTTTAAAGCACTGGGAACCGGCTACCGCGATGGTATGGCATTTACCGAAATCGAAGTGATAAACGACTCGTTGGGGAAACCGGTCATTACGATAAACGGAAAAGTAGAAGAATTTACCAAAAACAACAAAATAACCAACATTCATCTTTCCATCTCTCACATTAAAGAACTTGTAAACGCCTTTGTTGTGCTCGAAAAAGAATAAACAAACGAATATTTATTAATCAACCGACAGCATGTACAAAAATTGTATTTTTGGCTGTTGAAAAATAAACCATCTATATGAATATACCTTCAAATTTAAAGTACACAAATGATCACGAATGGATTCGCGTAGAAGGCGAATTTGCTTATGTAGGAATTACCGATTTCGCACAAAAAGAACTTGGCGACATTGTTTTTGTTGAAGTAGAAACTGTCGACGAAACTTTAGAAGCCGAAGAAACGTTCGGAACCATCGAAGCTGTAAAAACCGTTTCCGATCTGTTGTTGCCTGTTTCGGCTACAATTGTTGAATTTAACGAAGTTTTAGAAGAAGTTCCTGAAACAATCAACACCGATCCTTACGGCGATGGCTGGATTGTAAGAGTCAAAATACAAGATTCGAGCGACCTCGAAAACCTGCTTGATGCCGATGCTTACAAAGCATTAATCGAAGGATAATTTTGTTTAAAAAATTGACACAAAAATATTGGCCCGGAACGATTTGGGCAATAATCATTTTATTGCTAACAGGTTTTCCGGGCTCTTATTTTCCCAAGATAATAAGTTTTTGGGATTGGATTTCGCCGGATAAAATTGTACATCTTGGCATTTTTGCTGTATTTACTTTTTTACTTCTTTGGGGATACCGCACACAATATTACGAAAGCGATAAACGTTTGCTTTTTAATACTCTCGCTTTTTTGACTGGCTCGTCATTTGGCGCATTGACAGAAATATTACAAACAACAGTATTTATAGGAAGACACGGTTCTTTGTACGATTTTTTTGCTGATTGCGTAGGATCAATGATAGGAATCGTGTTTTTTGCGCTTTTATATCGAAAAAAACCGTCAAAAGATAACCCGTAATTTGAATTAATTAGTAATTTCGCACATTCGTTAAAAAACGACTCATTTAGTAATGATCAAAGTTGAGATAACATGGAAACTAAAAAATCACCAAAAGCAGACCTTGAGCCGAAAAAACTAACGTTTACGCTAATCGGTCTGATTATTACATTAGCGATAGTATTTTCTGCTTTTGAATATAAGAGCTATGACAAACGCACCGTTGATTTAATACAACGCGCGGTGGAGGATATTCCGGAAGAAATTATTCCTATTACGGAACAGCAAGTGAAACCACCACCACCACCACCTCAAATACAACCGCAACAACTTCAGATTGTTGAAGACGATGTAGAAGTAGATACCGATATCGAAATCAACGTTGAGGTTGACCAAACGGTTGAGATCGAAGAATACGTTCCGCCGGTACAAGAAGAAGAAGAAATTCTCGAACATGAAATTTTTACGATTGTTGAATCGATGCCTATATTTCCCGGTGGTGGCGAAGCAAAAATGATGGAGTTTATTGCTAAGAGCTTGAAATATCCTCCGTTAGCTCGCGAAAGTGGCATACAAGGTCGTGTATTCGTTTTCTTTGTTGTCGAAACCGATGGTTCGGTATCAGGTGCGAAAGTTGTGCGCGGCATTGGTGGCGGATGCGATGAAGAAGCACTTCGCGTAATCAACTCCATGCCGAAATGGACTCCCGGAAAGCAACGTAACAAACCGGTACGGGTTTCGTTCACAATTCCGGTACGTTTCGTATTAGCAGGATAAAAGAATCATTTTTTGTAATTTTTAAAACAGAAAAGACGACTTCATTTGAGTCGTCTTTTTTTATGGACATTGGGCTTGCTGAAATATCGAATTTACCGTTAAAATCATCACTGCGAGGAAGAATGACGAAGCTGTCAGGAGTTACTTCTACTCGCAAAATGTACTCTTTGATGTGTTTAGCCGAAACTTCACCAATGACGGCACGGAAGCAACCTTTACATTGTAGGATAATAGGCGTTTGTAATATGATTTAGTTGTGTTGAATTGCCCGAAAAAACAATCGCAATCACATCGAAACGGGTATCACCGTTCCAGTTTCGCGCTTCGATAAACGCTTCGGCACAACGCACCAACGACCGAATTTTTTGTTTCCCAATAGCTGTTTCCGGATCGCCAAATGTTGTTTCGCTACGTGTTTTCACTTCGACAATGACCAACTCATTACCTTCTTGCGCGATGATGTCAATTTCTTCATGACCGAAACGCCAGTTTGTAGCCATAATCCGGTATCCTTTTTCGCGAAGATGTTTTTGTGCTAATTCCTCACCACGTTTTCCGAGTTCATTATGTTGCGCCATGTCAGAAAATGTTCGTTTTAACGAATTTCAGAGCCGTTTGGGAACGCTTCGGAAGGTTTTACGAAACAAAGATTTCCGGCACTATTTTCGACCATCAGAATCATGCCTTGCGATTCAATTCCTTTGAGTGTGCGTGGTGCTAAGTTGACCAAAATACACACTTGCTGACCAATAATGTTTTCGGGTTGGTAATATTCGGCAATGCCGCTTACAACCGTTCGTTTGTCAATTCCTGTGTCAACAGTCAGTTTGAGCAGTTTTTTTGTTTTCGGAACGGTTTCCGCTTCGATAATCGTTCCAACACGCAAATCCATTTTTGCGAATTCTTCGTATGTAATGCTTTCTTTTTGTGGTTTCGTTGTTGTTGCAGCAGCTGTTTCGTTGGCTTTTTTTGTGTCGAGCAATTTTTGTATTTGTTGCTCAACAACGGCATCTTCAATTTTTTCGAACAGCAATTCAGGCACTCCTAACCGGTGGTTTTCGGGAAGCAATTCGGTTTGTTTAGCTTGATTCCAATTTTTTGGTTCGAAACCAATCATTTGTTGCAGTTTTTTTGCCGAGAAAGGCAAGAAAGGTTCCGATACGATAGCTAATTTTGCGACCAATTGCAACGAAACCGCTAAAATAGTGCGCACGCGTTTTTCATCTGTTTTAATCAGTTTCCAAGGCTCGTTTTCGGTCAGATAACGATTTCCCAACCGAGCTAAGTTCATTAGGTCAGACAAGGCTTCGCGGAAACGGTAATTTTCGATGCTTGCGCCTATTTTTTCAGGAAAATCATTCATTTGTCGAATTGTTTCCTCGTCATTTTTGGTCAAGTTTTTCAACGATGGAACAACACCGTCGAAATATTTTTGTGTGAGTACCAAGGTGCGGTTTACAAAATTACCGAAAACAGCCAACAATTCGTTGTTGTTGCGTGCTTGGTAATCTTTCCAAGTGAAATCGTTGTCTTTGGTTTCGGGCGCGTTTGCCGTCAATACATAACGCAACACATCTTCTTTTCCGGGTAATTCTTCCAGATACTCGTGCAACCAAACAGCCCAATTTCGCGAGGTCGATATTTTATCGTTTTCCAAATTCAGAAATTCGTTTGCGGGCACGTTGTCGGGCAAAATATAGCTTCCTTCGCTTTTCAGCATGAACGGAAAAATGATGCAATGAAACACGATATTATCTTTTCCGATGAAATGAACAAGTTTGCTGTCGTCGTTTTTCCAGTATGGTTGCCAATCTTTTCCCGTTTTTTCTGACCATTCTCGGCTAGCCGAAATATAACCGATTGGCGCATCGAACCACACATAAAGCACTTTTCCTTTAGCGTTTTCGAGTGGTACTTTTACGCCCCAGTCGAGGTCGCGCGTTACGGCGCGTGGGTGTAATCCTTGTTCGATCCACGATTTGCACTGTCCGTAAACATTTGTTTTCCAGTCATCTTTATGTCCTTTAATAATCCAATCGGTTAGCCACGGCGTTGCTTCGTCTAAAGGCAAATACCAATGTTTGGTTTCGCGTAGTTCGGGTTTGCTTCCGCTCAAAGTCGAATGTGGATTGATCAGATCGAGCGGACTCAACGAAGTACCACAGCTTTCGCACTGATCGCCATAAGCGCGTTCGTTGCCACAATGCGGACAAGTTCCCATAATATACCGATCGGCCAAAAATTGTTGCGCTTCTGCATCGTAATATTGTTGTGCTATTTTTTCGACAAAAACATCTTTATCGTATAATTTCTTGAAAAAATCAGCAGCTGTTTCGTGATGAATTGGTGCCGAAGTACGGCTGTAAATATCGAACGAAATGCCTAATTGTTCGAACGATTTTTTGATGATTTCGTGGTAATGATCGACAACTTGTTGCGGCGAAACACCTTGTTGACGCGCCTTGATTGTAATCGGAACGCCGTGTTCGTCCGAACCGCCAATAAACAACACATCTTCGCCTTTCATTCGCAAATAACGCGCATACGTATCGGCAGGAATATATACGCCGGCAAGATGACCAATATGAATCGGACCATTGGCATAAGGTAAAGCCGAAGTGATGGTATAACGTTTGAATTGTTTACTTTTGGGTTCCATAAGCGTATTTTTGCGTTTTGTAAATTATCGAATATTTCGACGTGGAATCGTTTTATTATTGAAAATCAATTAAATAATTGTTACTACAATTTGTTGTTTGAACAAAAATTTAGTGCTGCAAAAATAAGTAATAATACCAAATGAAAACGCCTCCTTTTCTTCGCTCCGGCGATAAAATAGCACTTGTGGCTCCGGCGCGGAAAATTTTGCGCGACGAAATATCGAAAGCCGTTTCGATGATTGAACAACGTGGTTTCGAACCTGTTTTTGATGAACGGCTTTTTGCCGAGAACCATCAATATGCCGGCGATGATGCGTTACGTGCTCAGATTTTTCAAGAACGACTCGATGATGCCGAAATCAAAGCAATTCTTTTTGTTAGAGGCGGTTATGGCGGCTTGCGAATTGTCGACAAACTGTGTTTTGACACATTTATTAAACAGCCGAAATGGCTTGTGGGATACAGCGATAGCACTGTTTTTCACGGAAAATTGCAGCAAATTGGTTTCGAAAGTTTGCATGCCACGATGCCAATCAATTTTGACACGAACACGAAACAAGCGATCAATTCGCTTTTTGATGCTTTAGAAGGAAAACCAATCGAATATTGCATCGAAAAACACGAATTAAACAAAACAGGAACTGCCGAAGCCCCTATTGTTGGCGGAAATTTGTCGGTGCTTTATTCAATGTTAGGCTCGGAAATTTTTCCCGACACGCGCAACAAAATACTGTTTATCGAAGATTTAGACGAATATTTATACCATATTGACCGAATGGTTTTGGCTTTGAAACGTGCCGGTATTTTCAAAAACCTTTCGGCACTTGTTGTTGGTGGCATGACAACCATGCGCGACAACGCTATTCCATTCGGAAAAACAGCCGAACAAATTATTGCCGAGCATGTGTCGGAATATGATTTTCCGGTTTGTTTTGGTTTTCCGGCCGGACATTTCGACAATAATAAAGCCTTTGTTTTGGGTGCCGAAACACACTTGGAAGTAACCAAAAGTGGTGTTTTGTTTAAAGAGAGTCGTTATTTCGAGCGAAGCGATAACGAAATCGAGAAATCTTAGATTTAGAAAGTTAAATCTTAAATAATGATATTTTTTCACTTTAATCGAAATAGTAAATCAAAGAAATAACAAAGATGTCATGACTTAACAAAATGAGATTTGACGGTCTTGCTTTCGTACTTTTTCCTTTTGTGCCTTTTTCTTTACTTTTGCATCAAATCTTATCAATATGCGTTTTTTGATACCTTTTCCTTTGATATTCTTTTTTTTAGCTTCGTGTTCGAACAGCGAAATGTCAAACACACAACAAGTGCAAAAACCACAAAAAGAAACCGTAGCTGTGCCTATTTTCGATGCCGATTCGGCTTATAGTTTTGTCGCCAAACAAGTGTCGTTTGGTCCGCGTGTCCCCGAAACAAACGCTCATGCTAAAACGGCTACATGGTTGGCAGAAAAACTGCAATCGTATGCCGATTCGGTTTTTGTTCAACCTTTTCGCACGCGTCTTTACGATGGACGCGGAATTGACGGAAAAAATATTATTGCTGCGTTCAACAGCGAAGCAAAAAAACGTATTGTATTAGCAGCACACTGGGATTCGCGTCCGTTTGCCGATTACGATTTAAATCAATCGAATCACAAAAAAGCAATTGACGGGGCTAATGACGGTGCCAGCGGCGTGGGTGTTTTGATTGAATTGGCACGCATCTTTAAAAAAAATCCGTTGCCAAAGCATCTTGGAGTCGACATTGTGTTGTTCGATTTGGAAGATTATGGTGCGCCGGCGTGGTTAGAAGAGCGTCAACAGCAAGATGGTGGTTGGGCTTTGGGTTCGACACATTGGTCGCAAACGCCGCATATACGCGGATACCAAGCAAGTTTTGGAATTTTGTTGGATATGGTTGGAGCGACGAATCCAATTTTTCCACAAGAATATTTTTCGCAACAATATGCCGCATGGCTCAGCAACAAAGTGTGGCAAAAAGCGCATAATCTCGGTTATGGTAACTCGTTTCCGAAAGTGTTAGGAAATCCAATTACCGACGATCACCTTCCGATGAATACCATTGCCGGAATTCCGACAATCAACATTATTCATTTGGTCGAAGAGAGCGAAAACGGCAGTTTTTTTGAATATTGGCACACGATGAACGACTCGATGGAGCATATCGACCGGTCGACACTTGATGTTGTCGGAACGCTTGTGTTGCATGTTGTTTATAACGAATAATTGATTTATAACTGTAATATTAGCATGAAAAACTATAAGATTCTTTTTGTTTGCATGGGCAACATTTGCCGTTCGCCGATGGCTGAAACTATTTTTCAATATCAGGTTGCACAAAGAAATTTGTCTTTTTTGACTGATTCGGCGGGAACTTCGGGTTATCATCAAGGCGAAAAAGCAGATTTGCGCATGCGGCAAGCGGCTAAAAATCACGGTTACGAAATCACGAGTCTTTCGCGTAAGTTTCTGCAAGAAGATTTTGACAGATTTGATTATATCGTTGTGATGGACGATCGTAATTATTTTGATATTCACAAACTTGCGTTAAAACCCGACGACGAGAAAAAGATTCTGAAAATGGCACAATTTTTTGCTCATAACCGATTCGACCACGTTCCCGATCCCTATTACGGCAATTCGAGTGGGTTTGATACCGTTATCGAATTGCTCGAAGAAAGTGTCGAGAATTTGATACGGTTTCTGTTAGATGGAAACTGGAAACTTTAACTTTTTGATTTCGTTTGCTTTGTGCGTTTTTGTAAACAATATTCAATCTTTTCTTTTACGCTTTGTGCAATCGTTTCGTATGTTTTTCCTTCGGGATAAATCGGATTCATAAAATCGATATTGATGCGTTTCCAAGGGCGCGGGAAAATACTTCCGCTCGGTAAGGCATAATTAGCACCTGAAATGGAAACAGGGACAATAGGTACGTTTAGTTCGCGACTCAAAATGGCAAAAGTTTTCTTGAATTCGCCTAATTTTCCTGTTTTCGAACGTGTTCCTTCAGGGAAAATGATGATTTTTTTGTTTTCTTTCAGCACTTCGCCTAATTTCTGAATCGACTCTTTTAGGTCGCGTGTTAAATCCATCACAATCACATTATTACGATCGGCGAAAAATTTTAACCAAGGTTTTTTCACGTGCTTCTCTTTGGCATAGAAATAGGTTTCGCGCACTTGTTTGTAACGTAAATAAGCCGTTACAAACAAGCCATCGAAAAAACTTTGATGGTTTGGCGCAATGATAGCCGGTCCTTCAGGAATGTTTTTGACGCCGCGTGTGTGAAACCTGAAATATAAAGTAAAAAACACACGTGAAATCCAAGCAATGAGATATTTTGTAAACCAAGTTCTTGGCAATTTCAATTGCGTTTTTTCGTGTAAAATCTGATGCCAGTTGATTTTTACATCTTCGGCTTTTACTTTAATTGTTTCGATGTATTCCGACAGCACCAAAATATTTTCGTAAGTAGCCAACTGTGCCGCATCGATACTTACACCAAAAGCATTGAATATGAACGATTGCAGTCCGATTTTTTCCAACGAATCCAATTCCAAATCATTTTCGATGTGCATTGTCGGAACGACTTTTCGTTGTTTTTCTTCTTCCAAGTATGCCGCTATCAGGTTGTAAACTTCGCTTTCGATTTTTTCGATTTTTTCAGGAACGGTAATTTCTGGTTTTTCGATAAATTCGTGAAGTTTGAATCGCTGAATTTTTCCCAATCGCGTGCGCGGAAGTTCGGCATCGGTAAAATGAATGCGTTGTATTTTTTTATACGTCGAAACACTTTCGTTATACGATTTCAATAGTTTAGCGCGGAAAAAATCTTCCAAGGTTTCATCGCCGCGCATATCACGAGCTGTTTTGCTCGGAACAATAAGCAGTTGAAGCGCGTCGCCAAGATGGAATACGCCGCAATCGGCAACCAATTCCGAAGCCATTATTTCTTCTTCGATTTCGTTCGGATTGAGTTTTTTGCCGTTCGAAAGCACGATAATTTCTTTTTTCCGACCGGTAATGAAAAGGAAACCTTTTTCGTCGATATATCCCAAATCGCCGGTATAGAGCCATCCGTTGCGAAGCACTTCGGCGGTTTCTTCAGGACGGTTGTAGTAGCCTTTCATGACGTTGTCGCCAAAAGTGGCAATTTCTCCATCGATAATTTTTAGTTCCGAACCCGGAACCACTTGTCCGGGCGAACCAATGCGTATGTTACTCGGTCGTGTGAATGTAATCATCGGCGCGGCTTCGGTCATTCCGAACCCGTCTAGAACATCAAAACCTAATGCCACAAAATCGTTGCCAACGGTTTTGTCTAAAGCAGCACCTCCCGAAACAAGTGTTTGGAGCGAACCGCCAAATTTTTCGTGAACGGTTTTAAATACTGTTTTTGAAAAGGCTTTCCATTTTAGTTTTCTAGCCAATGCAAGTAGTTTTTTTGCAGCAAAGCTCTGATTGATTTTCGTTATGATTCCTTTATGAATCAACGCATACAAGCGCGGCACACCGATAACAAGTGTGATTTTGTTTTGCTGAAGCGTTTGCATAATGTCTTCTGTAGCAAGTGAAGGCGAAATGCAAGCTGTCGCTCCGACGAAAAATGTTACGATAATTGTTCCTACCAAAGGCAACACATGATGCAACGGCAACAAAACCAATACTTTTGAATCTTCGGTGTAAATTTCTATGTTTTTCGATACAGAAAGACAATTGTATATAATGTTTTTGTACGAAAGCATGACACCTTTTGGGGTTCCGGTAGTTCCCGAAGTGTAAATAATAAGTGCCGTATCTTCATCTTCCACTTCAGGCATTTCGATGCTTTCTAATTTAGAAACGTCTGTTTCTTCATAAGTATCGATGATGATGACTTTGGGTGTGGGAATTTCAGACTTGTAAATAGCTTCCCAAATGCTTTGCTCGTATTTTTTCGAACAAAAAACGATTGCAGGAGTCGCGTCTTTCAAAATGTATGCCGTTTCCGGAACAGTCGATAAATGGTCGATCGGAACGGCAATGCCCTTTTGGTACCAAATCGAATAAAAAGCATAAACCCAGCCCAATCTGTTTTCCGAAAAAATAGCACAATGCGTACCGGGTGAAATAGTAAAAAAAGAGGAAAAATGATTTATTTTTTTAAGAAAATTGTTATAAGAAACTTTTTCTTCGCCAAATGTCAGAGCTGTTTTAGACCCTTGATTTTTTATCATAATAAGCTGTGTGTCTGTTATTAAAAAGAACTTCGACTGGTGTGCATTATTTTGCGCATAAAAACAACTTTTTGTTCATCAAACGTTGTTTGTTTTCTTTTGTTTTGCTCCCAGATATAATAATTTTTAAATGAACCATTTTCAGATAAAAACATTATTTTCAGAAGCAAAAATACTAAAAATGCGCGACATGGGCTTTTTAAACTTTCCGGTCTTTAACAGCTGCACTTTTTGTAAATTTGTGAACTTATCTTTTGATAAAAGAAACGTTGCGGGCAATTTTAGTGCTACGCCTAAATGACAGACATCAATCCAAAAAGTACAGGCAAAAAAACAGCAAAAACAAACCTTTCCACAGCAAGACAATTTATCAACCTGAAACAGCGACAGCGAAAAATTATTCTAAAGGCACTTCTAATAATTAATTGCTTGTAAATTAGGAATATAATTTATGTTTTTGCCTACAATAAACGGTAGTTAAGCACAATACGATTTGAACACTCCGTCCAAAGATAGCCCGAAGTAATTTTGTACATTTGTAGTTGTGAATTGAATTAACGAAAAGAGAAATGTTGAACAAAACCAAACTACAATCATAAATGGAGATAGCCACCAGATGAGCGAACTGAAAGATAACCCATAAATAAATGACATGAATAAGTGGACGCAACTTAGCATCGAATACGCTTGTCAGCGTTCCTATTTGGACGATTTGTTTCAGGTGTATCCGACCATCCTCGACGGAGTGCTCTACATTCCCGGCAACAACAAGATAAATGAAGCAATCACCGAAACTTATAGTAAAATTATGATTGCGTTGATGTTAAGAAATTATTTTTATCAAATTTAAAAGCATAAATCATGAACATCACAGGCAAAATCACAGGGATAACATACAAACAATTCATAAAACCGGAATTGGATGTAATTGAGGCAGACACATTTGATATAAATGCTTGCCCTGCGGCGTGCATTGTAAAAAACGGCAACAATACCTTTGCCCTTTCCAAATGGGTTTCGCCAAAACGCACACGCTCATATCCTTACGAAAGAGTTTATAACACGCTGAATATTTCCAAGAAAATTACCGTTATTCCGATTGTGAAAGACGAAGGCGCAGACGGCGACCGCGATTTTCTGCAATGGGACACGGTTTCGCTGATGTCGTTGCTTGATGTTTATGTGATTTTTGCTTACTACAACAAGGCGGAAGTTAATCCGCGATATGCTAATAAAATTACCAATCAACAATTTGATAATGAATACATTGTTTCAAAAATAAAGGAGGTTGAGCAATACCATAGTTCCGCTTTACATTGGAACTTGAACGAACTAAAAACCAACTTGCACGGAATTATAGACAAAGCAAAAACCGCTTATGCCGAAACAGAACGCAAACTTGGCGTAAAACTTCATAATTTTGACGGATTGGATAATTTCAAAGCAAAAATAGGCAATGAGGTAGAAAATTTCATGCTGTTTTCGCGCGAAAAAGCAGAAAAAGCGCAAACGCGAGAAATTCACACAATTCAACCAAAAGAATGTTTATCAACGCTTACAAAAGCAAAAATTACAATAACAAATTATTTGGGCGGGCAATATTTCTTCACGGTTGATGAGATTTTGATTGACGGCAACACGGTTTATCTTATAGAAGACAAACACAGCAAAACCTGCATTTTGCCAAGCATTGGAGATATAAAAGACGGCTTACTGAAAATGATTCTTTACTCTAACCTATGCGAAGTAAAAGTTAATGGCAAAGCAATGAAAAGCAAAGCGGTTTTGAAACTGACTTCGGAGAAAATGAGCGGAGCAATTACCGAAAAAAGTTTTGGAAGAGATAGAGCGGAATTTATTTTTGGGCACTTCTAATAATTAACTACTTGCATATTAGCGATATAAGTTGTATATTTGCCTACAATAAAACGGTATCTTATGTCAAGAACAACGAACTATAAACCCAGCGGTCGGATAGGGT
>JAISHW010000049.1 GCA_031262365.1 Lentimicrobiaceae bacterium | reverse complement strand
ACGCCTTGTTTGTCGCGATACTCCTTCCACTTGGCTTTACAGCTGGCTTCATCGGGATAGCTGGATACAAAATTCAACAAATTCATTGGGATACGTTTTTTGTTATCTGCAAAGATACATTTTTTAGGCATAACGACGGATAATCATTTAACTATTTATCTAAAATAATGACGTTGACTGCTATTGCATCCGGCTTTGAAAAACGCAATATATTCCAAAAAAACAGCGTCAATCGTATCCAATTCTGATAAACCAAAATATGTTCCCAAACGCGACAATTGTTGCAAATTGTTCAACGCAATAGGAAGTTCCTGTGTTTTCGAAATGCGATGCGGCGATCGCGCACTATCAGTAAACACACCTTCCGATTCGCTAATGAGACTTTGCGGAAGCACAACAGTCGCTTTTTGTGCCGTTTCGTTCAACGCACTTGTTTGTAACGCAATAAAATCCATCGCATTTAAAGACTCATTAATTTGTTTATTTTGCATGCCGGTCAAATCTTCGCCAAACAACAAAGCGGCTTTAAACTGTTTTTGTTGTAATCTTTTAGCTATGTCAATTGTTTTTGTTTCAGCTACTTTTGTCCCGTACAATAGTTCCATTTCGGCTTTCGATTCGGCGTTAAAAGTATTACCGCCAACGCTCAGATGCGGAAAAATTCCCATGTCGAACAAACCTTGCGAGTTCGGATTTTGTTTGATTCCCAACAAGCCGCTCGAAGGTTTCACTTGGACATCAATCAACATTGTTAAGTTATTCATTTCGTGAACAGTTGCTTCTTCAAGTGCTTTTTCCCAATAGATGATTGTCGGTGCTTTTTCGTTCAACAAACAATCGGTAAAAGCGGAAACAGCTTTTTCGTTCAAATTATTTGACTTCAAAAGTGCTTCGAAATCATTGCTTAAAAGTCTATTTTTATAAGACTCATAATTTTTTCCTAAACCTTCGACAAATTTTCCTTTTGCTTTACCGAAGGCGATCAAGTGATAGTTTAAAGATTTAAAAAATGCCGTAAAGTCGGTAATGTGTAATGTGTTCGATTGATTAAAGAAATATTTCGGCACATCTGGATTGTCGTTAAATATCTGAAAAACAGCTTTTAATGTTTCTGATGTATTGTTTTCATCAAATCCAATACAAAAAAAACACGACGAGCCATATAATTCGGAAAAAGGAACGATGTCGTTTTTGTCGGCACAAAAATCCGATCCGCGCAGCAAATATTCGCTCGAAGCCAAAGCATTTGTTTTGATGCCGGCACGCGCCAATTTCTGAATCAAATACAGTTCTTCGTTTGAATAACGACCATTTGCCATTACCAACACTTCATCAGGATGGTATTGTCGGAGTCGTTGCGCAATGGTTTCGAAAGCGTCGTCGAACGTTGTTTCAATGTGCGTTCCGGCGATTTTTTTTAGCGGTTTTAATAAGCGTTTCACGTTTTTTTGATTTGTAAATGACATCAAATACACGTCAAAATTAATTGTTTTGTCGTTAATTAAATTTACCGCAATTCCTCAATGGCACGTTGCAAAATAGGGTCGATTTCTTGGTAAATCGGATAAAAGCCTTCGTCGTCGAAAATATTTCGTGCCACGTAAGCTTTAAACAGTGTTGCGGCTTTGTTTCGTGCTGCTTTCTTTTGTTCGGCTGTTCCGGTTACTTTCTTTTCTTCGCCGAGTTGAACAAGTTTGTTGAACATGGCATCGGTAAAACGAAATTCTTTTTTAAACGCATCAATCGTTTTGTATTGCATCAGTTCTTGGCGGTTCGCGTCGGAATAATCAAAAGCATATTGAAACAATACGCCAGTGTTTACTAATTTGTTGTAATAATACTGCAATGTATCTTCGTTCAACGAAACATAAATATCGGGCATGATGCCGCCACCGCCATAAACGATTTTTCCGCCCGGTGTCGTGTATCGCAGCGAGTCGGCAAAATGAATACTGTCTTGATGAAATACTTCGCCGGTGAGGTAGCGATCGAATGTTTCATACAAATATTTTTCTTTATCGCCATCGTACGGTTTTTGAATCGAGCGACCTGTCGGCGTATGATAACGCGCTACTGTAAGGCGTACCGAAGAACTATCACTCAAAACGATTTGTTCTTGAACCAGCCCTTTTCCAAACGAGCGTCGACCGATAATCACGCCACGATCGTTGTCTTGTAGTGCTCCGGCAACAATTTCGCTCGCGCTTGCCGATCCTTCGTCGATCAAAATAGCGACATCATTTGTTTTCAACAAACCTTTATTGGTTGAAAAAATGTACATCGGTCGTCGACTTTTTCCTTCGGTATAAACAATCAGTTTTCCGTCTTCCAGAAATTCGTCGGAAATATCAGTGGCAGCATGCAGATAACCGCCCGTGTTGCCACGAAGGTCTAAAATCAGTTTTTGCATGCCTTCTTTTTTTAGTTTTCTGATAGCTTGTTCGAATTCGGTGTATGTTGTTGCGGCAAATTTGTTCAATTTGATAAAACCAATCTGATCGTCAATCATGTACGAAGCGTCGACACTAGATGTCGGAATCACATCGCGAACGATTTCGAAATCGAGTAAGCCAAGCACGCCGCGTCGTGCTATTTTAACGCGAACATGTGTTCCTTTTGGTCCTTTGAGGGCGCGCATCACATCGCGGTTTTGAATCGACGGACCTGCCATCAGTGAATCATCAACATAAACAATACGGTCGCCAGCCATGATGCCAACTTTTTCTGAAGGACCGCCTTTTACCGGATTGATGATTGTAATCGAATCTTTTTCGAGACGAAATGTAACACCGATTCCTTCAAAATTTCCCAGTAAAGGATCGTTCATTTTATCAAATTCTTCTTTTGTAATGTATTGACTATGAGGATCTAAATCGTCAATAATATTTGTAATGGCTTTATCTTCCAGTTCGTTGATATTTACTTTGTCAACATACGACTGATCGATATAATCCAATACGGCACTGATTTTATTATCCGTGTTTTTCGAAGGTGAAAATGAAAAAATAGTATTTTCTAAAGTTTTCGTTTCCGTCATTTTTTTTCCGATGAAAATACCCGCTAACAATAGAATGGCAAAAATTAAGGGCAAATAAGCATTTCGATTTCTCATAATCAAGCATTTTATGCAAATGTAATTGATTTTGGAAGCTCTCTAAACAATAAAAACAAAATCTGCTGCTTTTATCGAATTAAAAGTAGCAGATTTGCTGTGTTGATAAACGATGTTTGTTATGGGGACTTCTAAAAATCCCAATCTCTGCGTTACGCTTCTTCAACAAAATGCTCATTTACGTTAGTAAACTCCGCTTTTGTTTCAGTCGCAAGCCTTGATGTTGAAATTTTTAGAAGTCCCCTTATGGAGCTTATAAACGTTCCAATTTGACCGTAAAGTGTCGCATCAGTTCGGCTTCCCAAACTATTTTTACACCGTGTGTAATCGATTCTCTTCTGTCGAATACGTTTTTCAACGCAACGGCAATCACGTCCATGTGGTTGTTTGTGTAAACACGACGTGGAATCGCTAGACGTAATAAATCCAGACCTCCAAAACGATTTTCGCGTGTTACGGGGTCGCGGTCGGCTAAAAGATAACCTATTTCGCAACCGCGAATACCTGCTTCGAGGTATAATTCAATCGTTAATGTCTGAGCCGGAAATTCTTCTTTTGGGACGTGTGTTAAAACTTTTGTAGCATCGACAAAAATCGCATGACCACCAGCAGGACGTTGGTAAGGAATTCCAAACTCGTCTAATCTTGAAGCCAAATATTCGACTTGTTTGATACGTGTTTCCAAATTATCGAATTCGGTGTTTTCGTCCAATCCAACAGCTAAAGCATTCATATCGCGACCGTTCATACCTCCGTAAGTAAGAAATCCTTCGAAAGGAATACAGAAAACTTTTGCGCCTTCATACCAGTCTTCACGACGTGTAGCAATAAATCCGCCCATATTGACAATAGCGTCTTTTTTGGCACTCATGGTCATTCCGTCGGCTAAAGCAAACATTTCTTTTGTGATTTCTTTAATTGTTTTGTTGGCATATCCTTTTTCACGAACTTTTATGAAGTAAGCGTTTTCAGCAAAACGAGCCGAGTCGAACAATACCGGTTTGTTGTATTTGTCGGCTATGGCACGAATTTCTTTCAAGTTTTGCATCGAAACAGGTTGTCCTCCGGCAGTATTGTTGGTTATGGTAACAATAATGAAAGGAATTTTAGCAGCATTTTCGGCTAATGCTTTTTCTAATTTTTTGGGGTCAACATTTCCTTTAAAAGGGATTTCTAGTTGCGTATCTTTTGCTTCGTCAATCGTACAATCTAAAGCAATTGCTTTGCGCGATTCAATATGTCCTTTTGTGGTATCGAAATGTGAATTTCCGGGTATGATGTCTCCGGCTTTTATAAGATACGAAAACAATACGTTTTCGGCGGCGCGACCTTGATGTGTCGGTATAACATATTCAAAACCGGTAATTTTAGTTATGGCTTCTTTTAATTTAAAGAATGACGAAGCTCCGGCATAACTTTCGTCGCCAAGCATCATTGCTGCCCATTGTCGATCGGTCATCGATCCTGTTCCTGAATCGGTAATTAAATCGATATAAACATGTTCCGATTTTAACTGAAAGATATTATAATGAGCTTCTTTGATGAATCTTTCGCGTTCTTCGCGTGTGGTTTTACGAATGGGTTCAACCATCTTGATTTTCCAAGATTCTGCAAATGGTAATTCCATATAAATAGATGTTGAAAGGTTAAAAATTGATTCCTATGCAATAGGCACAAAGATACTTAAAATTCTATATCTTCAACATGAACTTTTGGATGTCGACAATAAACCGTTCGTGTGTGCCGCTTCCTATTAAAGTTTTGTTTTCGAAAACTTTCACCGAAAAAACAAGTCTTCGACCTTCCGATTCGATAATTTCCGATTCGCAACGAACATGTTTTCCGACAGCAGTAGCTTTCAGATGTTCGATGTTTACCGCCGTTCCAACTGTGGTTGATGTATCGGGAAGTTTATCGACGATGCTAAGCATGGCTGTTTTTTCCATGAGTGCAATCATTGCCGGAGTAGCAAACACTTCGAGTGTGCCTGAATTATAAGCTATTGCTGTGTCTTTTTGTGCGACTATCGTTTGTTGCTCCCCACGAATCCCTTTTAAATTAAGTGATTCCATTATTCGTCGCCATAATTAAATTCGATATATTCTGATATGGAGTCGTGCAAGCTTGCACCGACAGGACAAATTTTTGCAGCTCTTTCGAGTAGTTGTTTTTGTTTGTCGGTATATTTGATGTCTGGAGGCAGGTTAATGATGATGTTGATTTCGGCAATTCGTCGCGGATTGCTTCCCATTGATTTTGTTATTTCGTATGTTGTTCCATCTATCGAAAATCCTTTTTCGGTAGCAATCGCCCCCATATAAGTTAATATGCAAGCTCCTAATGCCGCCGCAACCATATCGGTTGGCGAAAAAGCTTCGCCTTTTCCTTTGTTATCAACGGGGGCATCGGTAATGATTTTAGTTCCAGATCGTTCATGTATGAGCTCGCTTCTTAAGTTTCCAAGATAAGTTCCTTTTATTTTTTCCATGACAGGTTTATTTTTTTGTTGCAAAAATAGGGTGTTTAATAAAAACAAATAAAAAAGCCTTCTTGTTTACTTAGAAGGCTTAAAAATTTCTTAAGAAATATGAATTTTGATTATTTCTTATCCGTGTCTTTTTTTACTTCAGGAGTCGGATTTACTTTCGGGGCAGCAGCTTGTTTACAGCATTCGCCTTTTGCTGCTTTGTTTTTACAATCGGCATGATTAGCGCAGCAGGCTTTTTTATCAGTTGCTGTTTTTGATTCTGAACAACAAGCTTTTTTATCGGTAGCTGCTGTTTTTGCTTCATGTTTGTGTTGGCAATCTTTCGAACAATCAGTTTTTTTAACGGTTTGTTCTTTTTTTGCTTCTTTTTTAACTTCCTGTGCTGTAGCTACAGATGTTGTTCCTAATGCAAGAAAAGAAAGGAACATAATGCTAAGAATGATTTTTTTCATTTTTTTTGTTATTAACGTTAATCGTGTTTTCTAAGCAAATACTTTCGTATTTATCCGTACAAAAATAGCTATTTTTTTTATATCAAAGTCTTTTATACGAATAAATACGAAAGTATCGGGTTTAGCCTAACAAATTTGTGTTACGCTATTGTTTGGGAGTTCCTTTCGGTTTTTCGGTTTTTTCTTTTTCTTTTTTCGGTTGAGGTGCTACCGGAGTTATGGGTTGGTTTTGTTTCGAAGATTTAAATGTTGAGGGTTTCTTTGGAGCCACCTCTGTGTCGTTCGAACCAGGTTTTGTTTTTTTTGCCTGTTTTTTGTTTGTTTCAGCATTCTTGATGGTAGAAGATTTTTCTTTTTTAGTTTGCGGATCGGCTTTTTTAATTTCTTTTTTCTTGTCCGATGATTTTGTTACTGATTGGGCTACACTAATTTGAGAAAATCCCAATACAAATGCCATTAAAAATAATGAGCTTAATACGATTTTTTTCATGGGTTAAAATTTTAAATTTTGTTTATAAATTGTTTATTGTAGCTATAAATAACTACACGAAGACAAATAAAAACAAGAATGATGCCAAACTTTTCGGCTCTCACCGCACCAATAGCTTTCCCATTTGCGTGTTTCCGCTTTGCAACTGTGCACCTACAATGTAAATGCCTTTGGGTAGCATGCCAACATCGAAAACCGTTTGATCGCTCTTGGGTGTGTAGCTTGTGTGCAGTTTTCCGGCAAGGTCGTATATGCGTAGCGTTTGTATAACATCAGTAGCACTGACCATTACCTTGTCCGATGCCGGATTGGGCATGATGTGCAGCGCGTGCGCCGCTTGCGGATACTCCGGCGTGTTGACAACATAACGCACCACCTTTTCAACGCGTGTGAGCACGGAATCAAACGCCTGCGGTACAACAGTACTCAAATCAACTATCCATGAGACAATGCTGTCGCAGCCAATGCCGTAGCCGTAGTCGGTATACACGTAACGGTATTTATCCATTTCCCAGCTCCTTATTGCCTGATAACCCGTTGCGTCAGGCTGTTCAAAAGCAATACTGCTATACATGGTATAATTTCCGTAAGAATCGTAACGGTTTTCTCTAACTGTAGCCAGATAGCGATTCTCATAAGTATAGGTAACCGTGTCGACAAACACCGAATCGATATGCGAATAATGAGGACCCGTATTCCAGTATGTTTTTTCTTGACCTTGAAATATCTTTTCGCCATTTGGGTGCGCATAGCTATTCGTCAATGTCTTTTTGTTGCGCTGCTGCATCCAAGGGTGCAGGTAATACAGACCGTCTCTTTCCAAAACGATTATGTTCGAAGTCATATCGCCATAGCCGTGCCACTCAAGCCATTCGTATTCATTCGTGGACCACAACACATAGCCTTCGGGCTGCGGAACAAAAGTGCTGTCGGTGCGTACACTGCCGTCTTCGTTCAAAGCATAAACGTGTTTGATATTATTATTGGTAGGGTAATCATCTATTATTTTCCCTGTTACAAAACCATTTGCATCGTAAAAAATCGGATCATCAACATAACTAATTGATAACAGCCACATATCCGCGCCATTGCCTTGGTAGTAAATATTTCTATTTACTTCCCACATAATGGTGTCGATGAAACCCATACGATATTTGGAATAATTGCCCCATTTATTGGTGGTTTCGTTCCAGCGTTGCTCCGCCTGTTCGTAGTAAAATGAATCGATGGCGGAGGCTTCGTACAGCTTCCAGTTCCAATACCAGCGGCGCGTTGGTTTGGTCATGGCGGCATCCGAATAATACGTGACAGTATCTGCCATGTCAAGCCCCGCTATGGTGAGTGTGCGGTTGTATTCTTCTTTGGCAGCTGTTTTGCCTGTTTTTAAGGGTTTCCACAAAAGGGTTTTGAGCGTATTTTGGTCGTCGTAGCTATAGCTAATCTCATAATCCGGCGTTTCAAAATCGGGATAATAATAGTAGTATACTTTTTCGGGTTGCAAAAAGGTAACATCACGTGCCTGATTAGGTTTCAGGCGGTAAGGACGTGGTGTTTCATGGTCAAGCAGATGACGACTCGGTCGTTTTTGTAATAAGGACTCGGGCAGCGGTTGCGCGAGAAGTGCCAAAGTACTTCCTGTTGCTAACAAGAGTACAAATAGTATTTTTTTTATATTCATGATGGTAATTTTTTAATGATTTGTAAAAAAAAGGCATCGCGCCTTATAGCTGTTTCCCTTGCAGGCGCGATGCCAAAGTCTAAATAGGAGATGCTAATTATGGTGTATCTATTGCCGGACCCGTCGGCACCGGTACCTCATGTGGATATCTTGAACTGTGGACAAAATCGTCAGGATCAAAATATACATGGTCTTCATATCCGATATATTGTGCGAAATATTGACCAATGTGCACCCGTACTTTTTTCAACGATGGAGCATCATTCGGACCAAGTACCGCGCCAAAGAAGGACCCACCAAATTCTTCTTGTGCATCAGAAAAGTATCGTGGATCGAAATCATAACTCAGCTCCGGATTCGGGTTGATAAACTCTCCATATACCACTGCAGATTGCGAAGAAAGGTAGGGGTCTTCACTAACATCGACTCTAAAGTATATATACTCTGCCATAGGTGCCGTCTCTATTTGTGCAAACATTGTTGTTGCACCTAATGTCATTAATAATGTAATGACTAAAAATTTTATTGTTTTCATTTAAAAAAAATTATAATTCATAAAATTTATTTATTTATTTTTTGCAGACTGTTCTTCTTATTTTTTTGGAGTGTTTGCGTTGTGTCGGGCAAAATCAATGCTCCCTTTTTTTAGTGTCTGCGTTTGTGAGCGAGGTTTAGCCTCTTTTTTCAATTTTTTTTATTTTTTTTACGCAACCTCAAGCGGTTGCTTATACACAGCCAGCCTTCCCTCAATCCATTTGAGTTCGCCACCGGACGAACTTCGCATATGTAATTTCGGCACCGGATTTTCCGCTATCGAAGCGCATACGAATCCGATAAAAATTTTCGGATAACAAAAATTGAAATACGAATTTATGGGGGGGGGGTAATTGCTAACAACTCACGCATTTTGCACGTCAAAAGCCGATTTATCTTTTCGATAAACAAACGATAAACAAGACTTCGTTTCGTGCAAAAATCCATGACGAGCGGCTTTAATGCGGCATAAAAAAACAATTTTTTTTGTTTATGCCACCCCAAAGATAAGAAAGATTATCAAAAACAACATTCTCGCACTAAAAAAATGATAAAATTTGATGTTATTTAACATTTCGTTGTTTGGAAATATCCAAATCTTTTTAACACCAATTTTTAAGGATAAACTTCTTTAATCAAGTTTTAATACAGCTAAAAATGCCGATTGCGGAACTTCGACATTACCTACTTGGCGCATGCGTTTTTTGCCTTGTTTTTGTTTTTCGAGCAGTTTGCGCTTACGCGAAATATCGCCTCCATAACACTTTGCCGTAACGTCTTTACGAACTGCTTTTACTGTTTCGCGCGCAATGATTTTCGATCCGATAGATGCCTGAATAGCAATATCGAATTGCTGACGCGGAATAAGTTCTTTGAGTTTTTCGCACATACGACGACCAAACGAATAGGCATGGTCGCGGTGTATCAATGTCGAAAGTGCATCGACAGAGTCGCCATTTAACAAAATATCAAGTTTGACTAAATTTGCTTGTTGGTATCCGGCTATATGGTAATCGAACGAAGCATAACCACGTGAAATCGATTTTAACTTGTCATAAAAGTCAAATACAATTTCACTCAACGGCATTTGGAACGTTAACTCAACACGATCTGAAGTCAGATATACCTGATTTTGCAACACGCCGCGTTTCTCAATGCAAAGCGTCATGATTGCTCCTACATATTCGCCTTTCGAAATGATTTGCGCAATGATATAAGGTTCTTCTATAAAATCGAGTTTTGTTGGGTCAGGCAATCCGCTCGGATTGTGCACTTCGATCACTTCGCCCGAAGTAAGATGTGCTTTAAACGAAACGTTCGGAACGGTGGTAATGACATCCATGTTAAACTCGCGATCGAGCCGTTCTTGAATGATTTCCATGTGAAGCAAGCCCAAGAATCCACAACGAAAACCAAAACCGAGCGCAACCGACGATTCCGGTTCGAAAACCAAAGAAGCGTCGTTTAATTGCAATTTTTCGATCGAAGCGCGAAGTTCTTCATAATCGTCAGCATCGACAGGATAAATTCCGGCAAACACCATTGGTTTTACGTTTTCAAAGCCTGCAATCGGGCTATCGCAAGGTCGACTGACTTGCGTGATCGTGTCGCCCACTTTGACTTCTTTCGACGTTTTGATACCGCTAATAATGTAGCCGACATCGCCCGCCGACATTTCGTTGCGCGGCACTTGTTTGAGTTGTAACACCCCAATTTCGTCGGCATGGTATTCTTTTCCCGTAGCAAAAAATTTCACCAAATCACCTTTATGAATTGTGCCGTTCATGATACGGAAATAAGCAATAATTCCGCGAAACGAATTGAAAACAGAATCAAAAATCAACGCTTGTAAAGGTGATTTAGGATCGCCTTTAGGTGCCGGAACACGTTTGATGACGGCTTCTAAAATTGCCTCAATACCAAATCCTGTACGGGCACTGGCACGAAGAATATCGGAACGTTCGCAGCCAATTAAATCAATTATCTGATCTTCTACTTCGTCGGGCATCGCACTTTCCATGTCGATTTTGTTCAACACCGGAATAATTTCCAAATCGTGTTCGAGTGCTAAATAAAGATTCGATATAGTCTGAGCCTGAATACCTTGTGATGCATCAACAACGAGCAAGGCTCCTTCGCATGCCGCAATAGAGCGCGATACTTCATACGAAAAATCAACATGCCCGGGCGTGTCGATCAGATTTAAGATATATGCTTGATTTTCGTATTCGAAATTCATCTGAATGGCATGACTTTTAATTGTAATACCGCGTTCGCGCTCGAGGTCCATGCTGTCAAGAACTTGATCCTTTTGCTCTTTAGCCGAAAGTGTGCCGGTAACCTCTAAAAGTCTATCAGCCAAGGTGCTTTTGCCATGGTCGATATGTGCAATAATACAGAAATTTCGAATGTTTTTCATCGGTACAAAATTACGATTTAAACATGAATCTAACGAATAAATTCTTCGGATTTATTCTGCGATCATTTAATAAAAGCTAAGAGAAACTTTTGAACAACAATGATTAGACGAGAGAGCTGTACCGCGTTTTAAACCAACCTGTCAAAAAAACCTATCTTTGCACAAATTCTAAATACAGATGGATTTTCGAAACGTTGCAAACGATCCTAAAAGTAGTGCCAGAGCTGGTTTGATTACAACAGACCACGGACAAATTGAAACACCTATCTTTATGCCTGTCGGGACAGTTGGAACAGTGAAAGCCGTGCATTTGCGCGAATTGAAAGCCAATATAAATGCGCAAATAATTTTAGGAAACACATACCATCTGTATTTGCGTCCCGGATTAAACGTACTTGAAGAAGCAGGCGGATTGCATCGTTTCAATGGCTGGGACAGACCAATTTTGACCGATAGTGGTGGCTATCAAGTATATTCTCTAAGCGCAAAAAGGAAACTGAACGAAGAAGGCGTAACCTTTCAATCGCACATCGACGGTTCACGGCATCATTTCACGCCTGAACGTGTCATGGAAATCGAACGAAGCATCGGAGCCGATATCATCATGGCTTTCGACGAATGTACACCTTATCCGTGCGATTACAATTATGCTGCTCGTTCGACAGCAATCACACACAATTGGCTTGCACGTTGCATCAAACGTCTTGACGAAACGGAACCGCTCTACGGATACAAACAAAGCCTGTTTCCTATCGTACAAGGTTCGATTTACCGCGATTTGCGCATCAATTCAGCCGAAACAATTGCAGCAGCAAATGCTGACGGAAACGCTATTGGCGGACTTTCGGTTGGCGAACCTACCGAGATGATGTACGAAATGACCGA
Source organism: Lentimicrobiaceae bacterium (assembly GCA_031262365.1). Taxonomy (GTDB): domain Bacteria; phylum Bacteroidota; class Bacteroidia; order Bacteroidales; family F082; genus JAISHW01. The sequence goes on along the minus strand of JAISHW010000049.1, from coordinate 46,981 downwards.
ACTCGTTTGTTCGATTCTTCCAAAAGACAAACCACGTTATTTGATGGGAGTCGGCACGCCGGCAAATATTTTAGAAAGCATCGCACTCGGCGTTGACATGTTCGATTGCGTAATGCCAACACGAAATGGTCGAAACGGTATGTTGTTTACCCGAAACGGCATCCTTAACATGCGCAACGAAAAATGGAAAAACGATTTCAGTCCGGTTGACGAAGGCGGCCCGACATTTGTCGACTCGACTTATACAAAAGCCTATCTACGCCATCTTTTTGTTGCCGGCGAAATGCTTGGCAGTATGATTGCCAGCGTACACAATCTCGGATTTTATCTTTGGCTCGTAAAAGAAGCACGTAAACATATTATTGCAGGCAATTTTGCCGAATGGAAAAACCAAATGATTCCGAAAGTAACACAACGCTTGTAGTAACAAAAAATGAAAATCCTCGACTGGTACATACTGAAAAAATACATCGGCACTTTTGTCTATGCGATATCATTACTCATTGTCGTTGTTGTCATTTTCGATGTATCGGAAAATATCGAAGATTTTCTTAAAAACGACGCACCTATAAAAGAAATCATTGTTGATTATTACATCAATTTTATTCCGTATTTCATCAATCTTTTCATTTATCTTTTCATTTTTATTTCGGTTATCTTTTTCACCTCAAAAATGGCCGGAAACACTGAAATTATCGCTATTTTGAGCAGTGGCATCAGTTTCATACGTTTTTTGTACCCGTATTTATTGGGTTCGATAATCGTTGGTATTTTTTCGCTTTATCTCGGCAACTTTTTAATTCCGAAAACCAACGAAAAACGACGTGATTTCAAACAGAAATATGTAGAAAATTTACAAAAAGATGCCGGTCGTAACATTCATGTGCAAACCGAAAAAGGCGTGTTTGTTTATGTCGAAAGTTACAACAACAAAAGACATTCAGGGAACCGATTTACCATCGAAAAATTTCAAAATCAAGAACTTATATACAAACTCATTGCCGATCGCATTGATTACGATTCGACAGGTTTCTGGCGGATTTCGAATTACACGGAGCGTTTTATTGATGGTATGAACGAATACATTGTGAAAGGCAAGACAAAAGACACACTGATTCCCGGACTGAAACCGACGGACTTATATACGGTAAAACACGAGCACGAGATCATGAATTTCTGGGAATTGCGCGAACACATTGCCGAAGAAAAATTGAAAGGATCGAAAAAAGTTACTGTTTTCGAGCTCGAAATGTACAAGCGCATTGCTTCGCCGGTAGCAATCATCATTCTTACGTTCATCGGCGCAGCATTATCAAGTCGAAAAGTAAGAGGCGGCACCGGCATGCATCTCGGTTTGGGAATTGCCATCACATTTTCGTACATTCTTTTCATGCAATTTTCAAATGTATTTGCTACTTTTGGAAACCTTTCGCCTGTTTTAGCAGCATGGATTCCAAATATTATTTATGCTGTCCTTTGTATCTATCTCATTCGAACCGCACCCAAATAATCACAAAATCAATTGTTGTGCGTCAGTCTGTGTGACAGTATCGTGCAAAATTGTAAAACAGAAAAAACAGCAAAATACAATTGGAACGTTTTTTTAATAAAACGTGTTTTTGCAGGAATAAAAACGAAAAATAACAGCAGATATGGTAGATAAAATAACAGAAATAGAACGGCAAAAAGAAATTTTAAAAAGACAAATAGACTGATAAACACCATACATACCTACACAAAAAAACATAGAATACAAATGCCCACACTAACATATAATATCACCCATCGCTCCATCGACTTCGTCGCTCGCATTGCCGAGAAGGTTGGTGAGTTGAAAGGATCAGGTAAGGATGAGTGTAATTTGCGGTTGCGGAAAATTAACTTGAGAGAAGACTTGAAGTCATTAGATATAATTACAATGATAGTACCGTTATGAATAAACAACACAAAAACAACAAGTTACAAATACGAAACAGCACAGCCGAGTTTCTGATTTTTACCAAACAGTCTGGCACAGAGGGGATAGAAGTTCGTTTGCAAGACGGAACAATATGGCTGTCGCAAAAATTAATGGGCGTGTTGTTCGATACTTCTACGGACAATATTGGCTTGCATTTGAAAAATATTTTCGCAAGCGGAGAATTAGACGGTAATTCAGTTACCGAGGAATACTCGGTAACTGCCGCTGATGGCAAAAATTACAGAACAAAACACTACAACCTTGATGCCATTATCGCCGTTGGGTATCGTGTCAATTCAAAACGGGCAACGGCATTTCGTCAGTGGACAACGGCTGTTTTGCGTGATTTTGCTCTGCGTGGTTATGTGATTGACAAAAAGCGAATGGAAAATGGAGCCTTTCTCGGCGAAGATTATTTTGAGCATTTGCTTGCCGAAATTCGAGAAATCCGTTTGTCCGAACGCCGTTTCTATCAGAAAATTACCGACATTTATGCCACTGCGATGGACTACAATTCAGAATCGCCAATCACGAGAGCGTTTTTTGCAAAAGTTCAAAACAAAATGCACTTTGCAGTGCATAAACACACCGCCGCCGAACTGATTTATAATCGCGCTGACCACGAAAAAGAGAACATGGGTTTGACTTCGTGGGAAAATGCACCCACCGGGAAGATTGTGAAAACCGATGTTGCCATTGCTAAAAACTATCTGACGGAAAGCGAATTGGAATCGCTCGGAAGAATTGTAAACGGTTATTTAGACTTTGCCGAAGAGTACGCCAAACAGCGTATCCCGCTCACAATGGAAGATTGGGCAAAGCATTTGGATTTGATTTTGCAGGCAAACGGCAAAGAACTTTTACAAAATGCGGGTAAAATATCTGCAGAAATAGCCAAACAAAAAGCAGAAAATGAATTTGAAAAATATCGCCCCATTCAAGACAGGCTCTTTGAATCGGATTTTGACCGTGAAATGAAAAAGTTGAATATTTGATAAACAGAGTGTAATACTCGTCCCATAAAACATAAAATACAAATGCCCACACTAACACATAACATCACGCTGCACTCCATAGACCTTGTCGCTCGCATTGCCAAAGGTCGGCGAATATGGGCGTAATTTGCGATTGCGGATAGAAGGTTGATAATTGACAAAAACTTTGGATATTTTAAAGATATATAGTATTTCGTGTTTTTTTCAGAATAAAAGCGAAAAATAACAGCAGATATGATAGATAAAATAACAGAAATAGTAAAAGAAAAGATTGAAAACTTTGCTTAAAGATTTATTTGAATTGCTAATCCACGACCAAAAAGAATTTGACAGTCCCGAAGGTTGGCAAACAAAAACGGTTAAAGATTCGCCTCTATACCAAGACTTCCTTTGATTATGGACGGATTTGCGTTTGATCTATCAGAGCGAATTAGAGCAGTTGGTTTTTTCGGAAATCCCGAATGAAAAGCTGGTTGCAGAGAATTTTATTGGATTAATAGAGAAATTATGAAAGAGGGAATGAATAAAAAAGTCGCCGAACCGTTAAAAAAGATTACAAATTTTCCAATTGAACTTTATACACGGATAAAGGATTATTTTTGCATAAGACAAACTGAACAACAATGGCAATAATTAACACACTGGCTTCATGGTTCATGAAAAAACGCATGCATCAAATCGAACTTTTCGCTAAATATCCTCACGAAGTACAAGCCGAATGGTTCAACAAACTTATTGCTGAAGGCGAAAAAACCGAATGGGGCGAAAAATATGATTACAAAAGCATCAGAACACCCGAACAATATGCCGAACGTGTTCCTATCAATGCTTACGAAGATTTAAAACCATATATCGACCGTCTTCGCGAGGGTGAACAAAATGTGTTGTGGCCCGAAGAAATCAAATGGTTTGCCAAATCATCAGGAACAACATCGAGCAAAAGTAAATTCATTCCCGTAAGCAGTTCGGCACTCGAAGAATGTCATTTCAAAGGCGGAAAAGACATGCTCGCAATCTATGTCAACAACCATCCCGACGCAAAAATTTTCGAAGGAAAAGGACTCGTTATGGGCGGTAGCCACAGCATTACCGAAATAAACAACGAATCCTATTACGATGGCGATTTATCGGCAATATTGATTCAGAATTTGCCTTTTTGGGTACAATTGATGAAAACGCCAAACCTCTCTATCGCACTCATGAGCGAATGGGAATCGAAAATCGAACTCATGGCAAAAGAAACAAAAGACAAAGATGTTTCAAGCATCTCGGGAGTGCCTTCATGGACCATAGTTTTATTAAGAAGAATTTTAGAAATTACAGGAAAAGCAACCATATCGGATGTCTGGCCAAACCTCGAAGTGTTTTTTCATGGCGGTGTCAGTTTCGACCCTTACAGAGAACAATTTGCACAATTGATTCCAAGTTGTAACATGAACTACATGGAAACATACAATGCTTCCGAAGGGTTTTTTGGTATTCAAGACCAAACAGCTGTCAAAGAATTATTACTCATGCTCGACTATGGCGTGTATTACGAATTTATTCCGATGGACACGTTCGACGATTCAAATCGCAAAGCCATTCCGCTTCACGAAGTCGAATTAGGAAAAAACTACGCCATGGTCATCACGACCAATGCCGGATTGTGGCGCTATCTGATCGGCGACACTATAAAATTCACTTCAACAAGTCCTTACAGAATTAAAATAACGGGTCGTACCAAAAATTTCATCAACGCCTTTGGCGAAGAACTCATCGTTGACAACAGCGATAAAGCACTCGCCATCGCTTGTAAAAAAGCCAATGCAACGATTGTTGATTACACCGCTGCACCAAAATATTCGCTCGACAAAGCATCGGCAGCACACGAATGGATTATCGAATTTGGAAAAACGCCCGATGACCTAAACTTTTTCATCGAAACTTTCGACAACGCTTTAAAGTCGTTAAACTCCGATTACGAAGCAAAACGATACCACAATATGATACTTAATCCACCTATTATTCATGCTGTTAGACGCAATACATTCTACGACTGGCTCAAATCGAAAGGCAAACTCGGTGGACAAAATAAAGTACCACGCTTGTCAAACAGTCGCGAGTATGTTGAAGAAATTCTTCAGATGTTACATTTCAATTCTTGATATTTTTATAACTTAGCGACAAATAAATTCATGTTATGCACATAGCTATTGCCGGAAACATTGGTTCAGGAAAAACCACGCTTACACGCTTATTATCGAAACACATGGGGTGGACACCTCATTACGAAGACGTTGACAACAACCCTTATTTGCATAGTTTTTACGACGACATGCAACGCTGGTCGTTCAACCTTCAAATTTATTTTCTAAACAGCCGGTTTCGTCAAGTCGTCGAAATTCGCAACAGCGGAAAAACAATCGTACAAGACCGCACAATTTACGAAGATGCTTATATTTTTGCGCCTAACTTGCACGCAATGAATCTTATGTCGACACGCGATTTTGAAAACTACAGCTCGTTGTTCGAACTGATGAGCAAGTTTTTGCAACCGCCTGATTTGTTGGTTTATTTGCGCTCGACAGTTCCAAATCTCGTCAATCAAATACAAAAACGAAACCGCGACTACGAAAAATCGATCAGTATTGACTATTTAATTCACCTTAACGAGCGTTATGAAGCGTGGATCAGCAAATACACTATCGGCAATTTGCTAATTGTTGATGTTGACACTATCGACCTTGAAATTCCGGAAGATTTGAGCAACGTCATCGAACGCATCAATGCCAAATTGAACGGGCTTTTTTAAAAAAATTGATATTTAATTTCTTACAACAGCAACGTGAATATTTTAGGCATCATTCCGGCTCGTTATGCATCGACACGTTTTCCGGGAAAACCACTTGTTGATATCAACGGAAAAAGCATGATTCAGCATGTTTACGAACAAGCACTAAAAGCAAAATCGCTCACTAAAGTAATTGTGGCTACCGACGACTGGCGTATTTTCGATGCCGTAACTGCTTTCGGCGGCAATGTTGCTATGACAGATACGGCACACCGATCAGGAACAGATCGTTGCAACGAAGTTTTAAAAAAATCGGATCTTTCGTTCGATGCCGTTATCAATATTCAAGGCGATGAACCCTTTATCGACCCCAATCAAATAGACCAATTGGCAAAATTGATCCAAGAAAACGGTGTGCAAATCGCTTCTTTGGCAAAAAAAATCACTTCAAGCGATGAATTATTCAATCCGAATGTTGTAAAGATAATCTTTAATACAGACCAAGAAGCCATTTATTTCAGTCGCCACGCTATCCCTTATCTTCGTGATATCGAACAAGATGAATGGATAAACAATTTCTCGTTTCACAAACATCTGGGAATTTACGCTTATAGGAGCGACATTCTGAAACAAATCACGCAATTAAGCGTATCAACATTAGAAAAAGCCGAATCGTTGGAACAACTTCGATGGCTCGAAAATGGTTTTAAAATAAAAATTGGAATCACAACAATCGAAAACATTGCTATTGATACGCCAAACGATCTACAAAAACTTATAAACAATTGCGCCAAATAGACAATATTGCCGTATCTTAGCACGCTAAAGCTAACATAGATAATCACTTATGAAAATTGCCAGTATTATAGCCGATTTACTTTATATTCACGAATGTGTTGTCATTCCCGGATTAGGAGGCTTTATCACGCAAACGCATCCGGCAAAAGTGCATCTTGTTAAAGACCAATTCAAACCTCCATATAAAGAAATTGTATTTAATCCGCATTTGCGTGCCAACGATGGTATGTTGTTGAATTACATTGCACAACAAGACACTTTGTCGTATGCCGACGCAAAGCTGCGCTTAGATCGATTCGTTTTAAAATGCCTCAACGAACTCGATAAAGGAAACAAAATCAGTTTCCGAAAAATCGGTCGCATTTATTACAACGAAGAAAAACAGTTTGTTTTTCAGGCTGATGAAACCCAAAATTATTTAGCCGATTCGTTTGGTCTGAGCGATTTTATTTCGCCTTCGATAAAAAGAGAAGGTTTTCAAGAAAAGATTGAAAAAACATTTCAACAAAAACGTCAAGAAAAAGAGCTGCAACCTATTGATTCGAAAGATAAAAAAACGACAACAAAACAGCAGCAGCAAACAAATCGCATACAACAACCCGAACGAAAAATAGCGAAACGAAAAAATAAAAATCGTCAATTTTGGGGCGTTACACTACTCATTTTAGCTATTTTGCTGATTACCGGTTTTACAACGAAAGATGCCATCAAAGATTATTACACATCATACGCCGGATGGTTTCCGTTGTTTTATGCCAGTCCGAACGAATATGTAGCACACCATTTGGATAAAATTCCACTTGAAAAACTCATTAAAGATGCTCCTTCGATAAAAGATATTAGTTTTGTTATTGATGAAGATAAAACTCCGGAAACAACTGTTTCTGAAGAAGAAACAACACAACATACAGAAGAATCATCGAACAAATTTTCGGAATTACAACCGGCAGAAAACACAGTTTCTTTTGAAACAGCAATTACCGATGAAACGCCTTTGCAAAAAGATGAACCGGTAATTGTTGTCGAAAACACACCCGTTGTAACAAAAGAAACCAACAAACAACTGGTTGCAGAAACAAAAAAAACAAGCTCGAATTATTATATTATTGCAGGCGTGTTTTCGAACGAAGAGAACGCACAACGGCTTGTCAAAACATTAAAATCCAAAGGATTTGCTTCAGAAATCATCAATAAAACCAAAACAGGAAAATGGCGCGTAGCTTACGAAGGACACGCTTCGCAACAAGAAGCCGATCATCGTTTGGCTACAATTAGAAAAGAAGAAGACAAAAACGCGTGGCTATTAAAATTTTAGATTTTCATCGTGGGTCGTAAAAATAAACTTGCTCATTTTTCCGAAAACCTGACTTTCGGAAATTATTTTCACTATACATTTGAAGAACTAACAAAAAATGGCGTTCCGTTAAAAGGGAAATGGAACAGCGATTTCTTTAAAAACGACAATCCTATCGTTCTCGAACTCGGTTGTGGCAAAGGCGAATATACGGTCGGATTAGCGCGTTCGCGAAAACAAACAAACCATATCGGAGTCGACTTAAAAGGTGCTCGGATATGGCGCGGATTGAAAACTTCGCAAGAAGAAAATCTAACCAATGTAGCATTTATTCGTTCGTATATCGAGCTTATTGAGAACTTTTTTGCACCTGAAGAAGTTTCAGAGATTTGGATTACATTTCCCGATCCGCAACCACAAAATGCAAAAGCGAAAAAACGACTGACATCGCCACAATTTTTACAACGTTACCGCTCTTTCCTCAAAAAAGACGGCATTGTGCACCTGAAAACCGACAGCGATTTACTTTATGAATACACACTCGAAGTAATTAACGCACAACAGCTTCCGTTGTATTATCACAGCAACGATTTGTACGCAAACAACGATGAATTGGAAGTAAAATCGATTCGCACGTTTTACGAACAAAAATGGCTCAACGAAGGACTTTCGATAAAATACATCCGATTTGGACTTTACAATGACTGACTTTAACTTTTTTGATTCGGTTTGCGCTGTTGTTCAGCAAATTCCTTCAGGAAGCGTTACAACTTACGGTGCGATTGCACGCTTTTTGGGAGCATCCTCTTCGTCGCGTATGGTTGGCTGGGCTTTAAATCAATCATTCCGATCGCAATTTGAAATTCCTGCACATCGCGTTGTCAACCGAATGGGAATACTCAGCGGAAAAGCTGCTTTCGGTCATCCCGATTTGATGCAAAAACTTTTAGAAAACGAAGGAATACAAGTCGTTAACGACAAAATTGTCGACTTTGAAAAACATTTCTGGGATCCGGTTTTGTTGATTGAATGATTTGCTGTTAGAGCTTGTTTTAAAATTTTTATACATAATTAATTGGTTATCAACATATTGTTGAATTTTTTTTATGTCTTTATGGTTGCCAAGCACATAAAGACATAGAGAAGGGCATTTCTAAAAATTGATTTTTTCTCTTTTTGATTTTTTACCTAAATTTCTAAAATGAATTTTACCACGTTCATCTTTCGGGAGAACGAGTATCCTATTCCATAATTAATTAGTTGTGAAATTTTAAAGTGATAAGGTCAGGAAAGAAATGAAAGCCTAAACCTGTTTCTTAATGACAAAATCAGCTCGAAATCAAGTGCTTTCGAGCTGATTTTCTTTTACTTCTAACCCCGCCTGTTTTATTTTCGAACCAAGCAATGTTTATTGATAGCATATTTTATGACAAACAAAGCTACTAATGCCGAAGCACAACACAAAGAAGCGATCATGGTTGGTTGCTGTATGTTTTCCTGAAAGAAAAAAACAAAAAGCAATAACAAGCTGGCAAAATGCAATTCCCAATAAAAGAATGATTTGGAAGAAAGGAATTTTTTTACCGTTGCCAGCGACAGCAATAGGAATAAAGGCACCGAAAGCAGAACAATCAAATTATAAATGCTTTTTGTTGTTGCTAACTCTACCGTAGCCGGTATTAAACCAACAAATAGTACAAAAACAAGCCAAAAAATCGATTGAAAAACAGGTAAACTATTCCAGATGCTTGAATCAGAACGTTCTTGCAGTTTATCGCTAATTCCCAAGGGTGCTTTAAACAAAAACATTCCTTGTGTTTTTTCACAAAACCTTCCTCTGCTTAAAAAATCCAGAAACACGTAAATAATCTTGCTGTCGTCTTTTTCTAAAGAAATATTTTGTGTTGATGACCGAAAAAGAAATCCATTGACTTGAATGTTGTAATATCCTTCCTCTAATTCAATAACTTGTTCATCCCCACTGTGTAGTTCCAATAATTTAACATTGTTAATGCAGACATTTATTTTATGGGCACTCCACGCATGCAAATAAGGTCGTATGAATGTAATTGTTGCCATAATAATTCAAATTTTAATCAGCAGTCAACAATGCTGAGACAGTAGAACAAAGAGCGGCATAACCTGCAATAAATCCCCAACCTAACCAGCCCCCAAGTGCGCATCCATATCCCCAAGCATTCATAGCTCCCGTTAAATCAGAGGCTACCCATGGTGGAGCAGCTGTTTCAGGTAATGATGGATTATTTATATCATTCCAAAGATGGGTGCTATGCCTATAAACAGACAATCCAATTAACTGCATGATATCTTCGTTAGAAAAATAAGGTTTAGCTATAATTATTGACTCTATGTCTTTTGATTGTAAATAACGTGAAGATAAGGTGTTGCTTTCGTTGTAAACAAGACGAGCGCACTCCGATAAAAAATCGGAATTTAATGAGGTTCCAAATAAAGAAGATGCACATAAAAAAAATGCCACCGAATCATTTAGATTAGTAGTCCTTTGAACTATATTAAGATAGTTTTCGTCAAAAATATCAGATAAAGCATTTTCTGACGAAGCGTACCCATTTAAATACAAGTAATCATCAACTAACGAAACAATAGAGTTTATACTGATCTGCCACTTCTCATTATTGTATTCTTTTGATAAAAATTTATGGAATGATACTATGGTATCTGTTCCTCCATCTGTTAATACACATCCATTATTAGTTAAAGTTTTTATAATAGAATAACAAATATCATTATGAATCATCCCTACCGAATCGTATGGATTTAGCGAATTTTTATAAGACACTATTTCTTCCGGATAAGACTTGCTTATTGGGGGTTGCTTATTGCCTTCTTTTTTACATCCCAAAAAAGCAATAAGTACAATTACTAGTACTATTAATAAATTATTTTGTTTCATGATAAAATAGTTTAACGTCCGTTCCCATCGCATACAAAATTTTGATTTATAAAATTATTTAAATACATTTTCTTCTTCTTTTTGCAGACTGTTATTATTTCTTTTGGAGTGTTTGCGTTGTGTCGGGCAAAATCAGTGCTCCCTTTTTTTAGTGTCTGCGTTTGTGAGGAGGTTTAGCCTCTTTTTTCAATTTTTTTTATTTTTTTCACGCAACCTCAGCGGTTGCTTATACACAGCCAGCCTTCCCTCAATCCATTTGAGTTCGCCACCGGACGAACTTCGCGTATGTAATTTCGGCACCGGATTTTCGGCTATCGAAGCGCAAACGAATCCAATGAAAATTTTCGGATAACAAAAATTGAAATACGAATTTATGGAGGGGTGGTAATTGCTAATAACTCACACATTTTGCACGTCAAAAGCCGTTTTATCTTTTCGATAAACAAACGATAAACAAGACTTCTTTTCCTGCAAAAATCCATGACGAGCGGCTTTAATGCGGCATAAAAAAACAATTTTTTTGCTTATGCCACCCCAAAGATAAGAAAGATTATCAAAAACAACATTCTCGCACTAAAAAAATGATAGATTTTAACATTTTGGTATTGGGAAATAAAAAGAAAAACTGTCCAAACGAAGGGTCGTAGAACTGACATTCGCTTGGTGGGAGGCTTATCGAAGATTGAGTCGTAAGCATGAGTTCATAAGGGAACTTCTAAAAATTCCAATATCAAGGCTTGCGACTGAAACAAAAGCGGAGTTTACTAACGTAAATGAGCATTTTGTTGAAGAAGCGTAACGCAGAGATTGGGATTTTTAGAAATTCCCATAACTAAATTTTAAAACAAGTTCTTACTTTTCGGCTTCTAATTGTGCTCTCGATTTACTTTTTATGGTAAAATACACACCCGAAAATATCAATATTGCCGATAGCACTTTAAAATAATTAAACGTATCCATGCCGAAAAAAATAGCAATACCAGCCGTTATGATCGGTTGAAGATAATTATACATCGTCAGTACCGTTGGACGTAATATTTTTTGACCTATCGGTATCAATAAATAGGTAATAAAAGTAGACATTACAACAATATAACCGATTTCGAAATAACCGATAGTCGGTATTTCCGAATAATTAATTTGCGCAACGCTGTCATAACAAAAAGAAAGACTGACTATTGTTGCAAACAAAAACATCCATTTCATCAATGTGATCGGATGGTAACGATCGACAAGCCACTTAAATGCCGTTAAATAAATGGCATACGAAAGACTGCTGAAAAAACAAAATATATCGCCACGGATATTTCCGGAAATTTGTCCGGCACGACTTGTTACAATCAACAAAACAGCTCCTAAAGCACCCATAAAAACACCGCTTGCTTTTTTCGCTGTAATCGGTTCTTTGAGAAACAGAAAAGATACAAGCATGGTAAGAATAGGAGTAACTGTAACAATGAGTGCCGCATTGGTTGGAGAAGTAATAGAAAGTCCATGAACAAACGAAAATTGATTGATAAATATGCCAAACATAGACGCTAAAAAAATAAAGAAAAGATCTTTTGGTTTCACTTTTTCTTGTTTCAAGACAAAAGATGCCAACCAAAAAATGGCACAAGCTCCTGCCATCCGGAAGAATGTAAGACTATAAGGAGACAGATACTCCTGCAACACATTTTTAGAAACAGGCGTATTCAGACCAAATATAATATTGGTCACCACGATAGCAATATGTCCTTTAAAGCTCTTTTTTTTCATCACATTTCTCAAACGAAATACGGGTGCAAATGTAACCGAATAATTTTGTGTTGCTTAAAAAATGTTTCGAAGAAATAGAACAAAAACAATCCCCGAAAAGGAACAACCAACAAAGAATAAAATTTTTCTACCTCTTGAGTATCTAACAAATTAATATTTATTTTTCCATGCACAAAACCTGACATGATAAAAACTTTTCTAAATTTGACCGTTAAAATTTGATACATTAACCAAACAACGCTATTCACATGGAAAAAAGTAATACGATCAGAAATCTGCTGATAATTATTTGCGTAGGAATATGGGTATTGATTCTTCAAAATTTCGGTATTATTCCACGCCGCGATTCACTTCGTATCGATGCAGAAACGCCGGTTGCCGTTCACGGAACTGTCGAAGTCGAAAATACGGTATTTGTAAAAGGAAGTGTCGATGCCAACCTTGAAAGCATCAACGGACAACATAATATATTTTACAAAGATCCAAAAACAGGAAATTATTATGTTATTCCAACAACAGACCCTTACGAATAAAATTGTTAAAATCACACGTAATCAAAATCTTATCCCTTTGCATGTATAACGCTTTCTGATGCAAAAGTTTATTATTATAAGTTGTTTCTTCGTATTGTGTTTTATTAATACAATAAAGTCGCAAGCCCGTATTGCTACAGCCGATAGCTTGTTAAATGTTTTGTGGAAAACAGAAAATAACATAGAAAAAGTAAAGATTCTCAATCAATTAGCTCTTGTTTACAGCGAAATAAACAACGAAAGAGCGATTGATTATGCGCAACAAGCACTTTCGTTGGCTAATAAATTGCAAGACAACGAAGCCTGCGCCGTTTCGAACTGTATTATGGCCGAAATTTTCGAAAAAGAAAACAACTTGCAACCCACCATAAATTATTATTTGATCAGCATCAGTTATTATAAAAAGCTGGACAATTGCCAGATGTTAGCAACGCTTTACAATCGTTTGGGCAAGTTATACATTCAAAATCAATACGACTACAATCAGGGATTAAATTATTTCAGAGAATCGCTCGACAATGCACAACGTTGCCAACATCAGTACGAAATCGCTGTCGCACTTAATTCGATTGGCGGTGTCTTTTTTTATCAGAAAGAGTACGATCTTGCTTTTCAATATTTTACAGAATCACTCGAAATAAGCGAAAAAATTGACGACAAACTACGAATCGCCATCTCGTATAACAACAGAGGTGAAATTTATCGCATTCGAAACGAAAACGAAAAAGCACTCGAACAATACAACAAAGCGCGAAAAATTAACGAGACATATCTGTTTAACGAAAATTTAGCAATCAATTATAACAACATTGGTTTAACTTATTCGTCTCTAAATCAATTTGATAAAGCTATAGAATACTTCAACAAAAGCATTGCAATCGACCAACAAGAAAATAATAAACCGGGGGTAATTTTGGCACTTATAAGCATTGGCGAACATCAAAATGAATTTAAACATTTTGAAGAAGCAATTCAAACATTCCGAAAAGCAAAACAATTAGCTTCCGAGCAAGCCGACCTAAAAGGTTTAATTAACGCAACAAACGGATTGACAATAGCTTATGAAGGTTTAGGAAATACAAAAGAAGCTTTGAACAATTTTAAACAATATACCATACTCAAAGATTCGCTTTTTGCAAAAACAAAAGAAAATCAATTAGATGAAATCAAAACACGGCTCTCGCTTGATTTGAAAGAAAAAGAACTCATCTTGAAAAACAACGAAATAGCATTGTTACAACGCGAAAAACGTATTACCTACTTTCAACAAATAGTCTTGTTGCTCGCCATTTTGATTTTGGTATTTATTGCTCTATTTATTCATCACCGGTTGCGAAGCCGTAACAAAAAACACCGGTTGCTCCTCGAACAAAAAGAAGCAATAAACAAAATACACGAAGAAGTTATGCAGACGGAAATTCGCAATAAATCGAACGAACTAACAAATTATGCACTACATCTGGGCGAAAGAAATAAGTTTTTGCTCGAACTAAAATCAGAATTAAAAAAACTGAAGTATATTCCCGAAAAAGAACGCGAAGAAAAAATTAAAGAACTCACCCTGAGCGTGCAACAAAACATTCAGATGCAACAAGATTTGGAAACATTTCAACAAAGTATCAATCAAAACAGCAAAGAATTTTACGACAAGCTAAAAATTCGTTTTCCCAATCTTACAAAAAGCGAAGTGCGGCTTTGCGCGTTGTTGCGCCTCGATCTTTCGACAAAAGAAATTGCCGCTTTAAACAATATCAGCATACGCGCTGTTGAAATGGGGCGTTATAGACTTCGAAAAAAACTCAATATCGACCCTAAAGACAATATTGTCGCTTTTCTACAACAGATCAGTTAGCTCGTTTTATCTTTGTAGGGCTATTTTAAATAATTACACATTGTAAATCTGTATTTTATATTTATTTTGTAGTATTTTAAACATCATTTTTTTATCAAATTTTACTTCAAAGTAGAAGATTTGTAGGGCTATTTTTTTACTTGCTTTTGATTGATTCAATTTATTTTCGTTACGCTAAATGCAAATAATTGAAAAACCTAAATAAAGAAACAGCATGACAGACGAACAAATTTTGATTGGAAGATGTATCAACAACGACCGGAAAGCACAATCTAAACTTTATGCACTTTTTGCACCAAAAATGAAAAATATATGTCTGTATTATTCTAAATCAGATTGCGATGCAGAAGATATTATGCAAGAAGGATTTATAAAAGTATTTAGATATCTCGAAGATTTCAAAAATAATGGCTCGTTTGAAGGTTGGGTACGACGTATTATGGTAACAACCGCTTTAAATTTTTATAAACGTAAACGTATTGTTGCTTCCGAATCGGAATTAAGTACCTTGCCAGAAGCTGTTTTTTCGGCACAAGAAAGTATTGCACCGCTTTTACACGAAGAATTGATGGATATGGTGTCGTTGTTGCCAAATGGTTACAGAAAAGTATTCAGCCTGAATACGATACACGGATTCACACACAAAGAAATCGGAGAAATGTTGAATATTTCTATCAACACCTCAAAATCGCAATTAATACGTGCGCGACATTCGTTACAAAAACGCCTGATACACGAAACCGAACGTACAAATTACATTTTACAAACCGCTTAAAATCAGTTTTTATTTGTTGGTTTCCATTTGTGTCTTCAAAATGCGCATAAGCTCTTCATACCCTTTTTTGCCTAGCAAAGCAAACATATTATTTTTGTAAGCTTCGACTCCCGGCTGATCGAACGGATTTACATTTAACATATAACCGCTTAAAGCACAACCCATTTCGAAGAAATAAATCAATTGTCCGACACTATCCGGCGTTAATTCCGGTAATTGAATGCGAATATTCGGAACACCACCATCAATATGGGCAAAAACAGTTCCCATTTCAGCCGTCCGATTGACTTCAGAAAGCCGGTGTCCGGCAATATAATTCAGCTGATCCAAATCATTTTCAGCGTGTGGAATTCTTAATTCACGATTCGATTTTTCGATCGAAATGACCGTTTCAAAAAGCATTCGCAAGCCTTCTTGAATATATTGTCCCATCGAGTGCAAGTCGGTTGTAAACCCTACCGAAGCCGGAAATATTCCCTTTTGTTCTTTTCCTTCACTTTCGCCGTAAAGTTGCTTCCACCATTCGGAAAAATAAAACAAACGTGGCTCGTAATTGACCATAATTTCGGTTGTTTTTCCACTGTGATATAAGGCTTGGCGAACAACTGCGTATTGCGCAATCGGATTTGCTTCCATTTGTTGGTTTGCACGACTGAATGCCTCCATTTTTTGTGCTCCGAAAACCAATTGTTTGATGTCGATTCCGGCAACAGCAATTGGAAGCAGTCCGACAGGTGTCAGCACCGAATAACGTCCGCCCACATCGTCAGGAACAACGTAGGTTTTATAATTTTCGGCATCAGCCAATTGTTTTAAAGCACCTTTCGATTTGTCGGTAATGGCAACAATACGTTTGCGCGCTTCTGCGATGCCGTATTTTTGCTCCAAATGTGCTTTTAAAATTCGAAAAGCAATAGCCGGTTCGGTTGTTGTTCCCGATTTTGAAATAACCGCAAGTGCGTATTCTTTTTTATCGAGCAAGTCGAGCAAATCGGCAAGATAATCTTCGCTGATATTTTGTCCTGCATAAATAACCCGCGTTTGGTTTTCGTAATGCGAAAAGTAAGTCGACAACGATTCGATTACGGCACGTGCGCCAAGATACGAGCCTCCAATGCCGATAACGACAAACAATTCGGCTTTTTGTCGAATTGTTTTGGCACAAGCAATAATATCTTCTAAAAGAGATTCGTTGGTTTGCGAAGGCAAATCGACCCAGCCCAGAAAATCGTTTCCGGCACCGGTTTTATCGTAAATCATTCGATACACATCAGGAATTTGTTTGCCATATTGTTGCAATTGCGATTCCGAAAGAAAATCTTTCAGGTATTTAAGATCAATTTGTACGTTTATCATTTTCATTTGTTTTTGAAATTTTTATTTAGCGAATTATCATGTTCGGATTGTAGTAAACTACTTGATATTTTTAAAATTATCGTTTCTATTTTCAAGTCTATTTCTACTTTTATTTGACAAGAAAACAGCACAAGTAAAAGGCGAAATAGGATAAATTTTTTTTCATGGCGTTGTATTTACTATGTGATTTGTTTGGTATTTCAACCCTAACAAATGTAATTATAAATTTTCATTCTGAACCATTCGTTGTTTTTATTTCGACAGGGAGCTTCTAAAAATTTAAAAGACAAGGCTTGCGACTGAGACAAAAGCGGAGTTTACTAACGTAAATGAGCATTTTGGCGAGTGAGCGTAACGTAGTATTTTGGATTTTTAGAAGCTCCCGACAACATCTTTTCAGAACGAGCAATATAGCTCCAATCTGTTCGTTTTTTCTTGTTGGTTGTCAAACAACACCTATTTATAAAAGATAAATTTTGTTAAAATGGCTTGTAACCGTTTTTGTTTTCGTACACTTGCAAGCGCAAACCAAAGCAACGTTTTATCGAGAAAATGATCAAGGGATATTTTGTTAACATATTGTTTTTCAAGAAATTACAATTCCTAATAAGTTTTTTATTTCTTGTTGTTTCGTTTCAGTCTTATGCTTCGGAAACAGAAAAAGAGCATCAAACAAGCACCAAAGAGGAAAAACTCAATGCCGGAAAACTAATTATTGGGCACATTGTCGATGCGTATGAGTGGCATCTTGCCGATTGGGGCGATACACATCTTACCATTCCGCTTCCGGTTATTTTGATCGACGAAGGGAAGTTTCATATTTTCATGTCGTCGAAATTTCATCATGGAAATGAATCTTATAAAGGTTATGAAATAGCGCAAGGAGGACGTTATAACGGAAAGATTGTCAGAACAATAGAAGATGGAACCCAAATTCGTCCCATCGACTTTTCGTTTACGAAAAACGCTTTTGGACTTTTTATTTCGAGTGCGTTGATGTTGCTTATTTTCTTTAACGTAGCAAAAATGTACCGTCGGGGCAATGAGGTTCCGAAAGGAATGCAAGCGTTGTTAGAACCGGTAATTCTTTTTGTTCGCGATGAAATTGCGATAAAATCGATTGGCAAAAAACACTACAGAAAGTTTCTGCCTTATTTGCTTACGGTTTTCTTTTTCATTTTGCTTAACAATTTATTTGGTTTGATTCCATTTTTTCCATTTGGAGCCAATCTTACCGGTAATTTAGCTATAACAGGGGTTTTGGCTCTTTTCACGTTTATTATCACTACTTTTAGAGGAAACAAAAATTATTACAGACATATATTCAACACACTTGGCGTTCCATGGTGGCTCAAAGTACCGTTACCATTGATGCCAATAATTGAATTGGTTGGTGTTTTTACGAAACCGTTTGTTCTGATGATTCGTCTTTTTGCCAATATCGCAGCCGGACACATCGTTATTTTAGGTTTTGTAAGTTTAATTTTTGTTTTTGGACAAGCGAGTGCCCTACAAGGTTTTATTATATCGCCACTTTCGGTCATTCTTCTTGTCTTTATGAATGTACTTGAACTTTTGGTGGCTTTTATTCAGGCTTATGTATTCACGCTTTTATCGTCAATTTATTTTGGAATGGCTGTTGAAGAGTCGCATCATTAAAATTTGAAAACCTAATTATTAACTTAAATATTTTAATAACAATGGATTTATTAAGCATTTTGTTACAGACAGCAAGCGAAGCGATAGATTTACTTCCTTTTGCTAAAATTGGTGCCGGATTAGCTGCAAGTATTGCCGCTATTGGAGCCAGCATGGGTATTGCAAAAATCGGAAGCACCGCTGTTGAGTCGATCGCACGTCAGCCCGAAGCTAGCGGAAACATTCAAACAAACATGATTATTTCTGCCGCACTTATTGAAGGTGTAGGCTTTTTTGCTATCGTTGTTTGTTTGCTCATTCTTTTCGTGTAACAACACAAAAACAATCGATTATTGCAGCGGTTGGCTGCAATAATCGATTAAAATTGTAAATCACTTTTAAAGTAAAAACCATGGAACTGATATCACCGGGAATAGGACTTGTGTTTTGGATGACAGTAGCTTTTGGTATTGTGTTTTTTGTGTTGGCAAAATATGCATGGCCAACAATTACAATGGCTCTTGCTAAACGTGAAAAACACATTATAGAAGCTTTACAAGCTGCCGAGCTTGCACGCAAAGAAATCGTACAACTTAAAATAGATAACGAAGTTCTTCTGCAACAAGCCCGCGAAGAACGCGATGTTATTTTAGCCGATGCAAGAAAAATACGCGAAAAATTTCTTGAAGAATCGCGACAAAAAGCAACAGAAGAAGCCGAACGCATTATTGAAAACGCGAAAGAAAATATTGAAAATGAACGCAAAGCAGCATTGGTCGAAATAAAAAATCAAATTGCAATCATCTCTATAGAAGTAGCCGAAAAAATATTAAAAGAGAAACTGCAAACAACCGAAGCGCAAGAAAAATACATCGAAAAACTACTTTAAGAATACCAAAAGGTTTACAACAAAGAAATTTGAACATGAAAGACATTCTCTTAGCAAAACGATACGCTAAATCGCTTTTCGAACTATCAATCGAAAAAGGCGAACTTGAGGAAGTCAACAACGATATGGCTTTGATTGCACGTGTAATGCGCGAAAATAAAGAACTGAGAACGATTATCGGAAACAACGTAATCAGACGCTCCAAAAAAGAAAATATTATAAGAAAAATATTCGAAACACATATCCAGCCAAGCACCCTTACATTTCTATACTTCTTAATCAACAAAAAACGCGAAAATCATCTCTATACGGTTACACTTGTTTTTCTGAAAATGTATCTTGATTACAAAAATATTGTTATCGCAACCATCACCACAGCCGTAGCTATTGATGAAGAAACAAAAACAGAAATACTCAACCGTTTTTCGAGAGAAACAGACAAAACAATTCAAATCGAAAACAAAATCAATCCGAAAATACTTGGCGGATTCGTCATGACGTTAGACGACTATCAATATGATGCGAGTATCAAAAAAATGATTGACCGTCTACAAACAGAATTCAAGGTAAATTTATTCAAAAAAGGATTTTAAAATAAACAGATATATATTATGGAATCTATCAAACCTGCTGAAGTTTCAACTATTTTGCGGCAAGAATTAACAAATTTCGACACCGAAGTAAATTTCGAAGAAATTGGTTCCGTTTTGCAAGTCGGCGACGGAATTGCACGCATTTATGGAATGAAAAACGTAGAAGCAGGCGAATTAGTCGAATTTGAGAAAACAGGCAAAAAAGCCATCGTTTTAAATCTCGAAGAAGACAACGTTGGCGTTGTAATGCTTAGCGATGCAAATGACATTAACGAAGGTGATGTCGTAAAACGCACACGACATATTGCATCAATAAAAGTCGGCGAAGGACTTTTAGGGCGCGTTATCAACACATTAGGAAATCCAATTGACGGAAAAGGCGAAATCAAAGGCGAACTTTACGAAATGCCTTTAGAACGCAAAGCACCGGGTGTTATTTTTCGCCAACCGGTTGAAGAACCACTTCAAACCGGAATCAAAGCCATTGATGCCATGATTCCTATCGGTCGCGGACAACGCGAACTTATTATTGGCGACCGCCAAACAGGAAAAACAGCGATTGCTATCGACACAATTCTGAATCAAAAATCTTTTTACGATAAAGGAAATCCTGTTTATTGTATTTATGTTGCTATCGGACAAAAAGGTTCTACCGTAGCAAACATCGTCAAAACACTTGCCGATCATGGCGCACTTCCTTATACGGTTATTGTAGCTGCTACAGCTTCCGATGCGGCTGCAATGCAGTTTTACGCTCCTTTTGCAGGAGCCGCTATTGGTGAATTTTTTCGCGATACAGGTCGTTCGGCATTAATTGTTTACGATGATTTATCGAAACAAGCAATCAATTACCGTGAAGTATCCTTATTGCTTCGCCGTCCTCCGGGGCGTGAGGCTTATCCGGGCGATGTATTTTATCTGCATTCGCGGCTTCTAGAGCGTGCTGCAAAAATCATCGAGTCAGACGAAATTGCCAAAAACATGAACGACCTCCCCAAAAGTATCGAACATTTAGTTAAAGGCGGCGGTTCGTTGACAGCATTGCCAATTATCGAAACACAAGCCGGCGATGTTTCGGCTTACATTCCGACAAACGTTATTTCGATTACCGACGGGCAGATTTTCTTAGAAACAAGTCTGTTCAACTCGGGCATTCGTCCGGCAATCAACGTCGGAATATCGGTTTCGCGTGTCGGAGGTAAAGCGCAAATCAAATCAATGAAAAAAGTCGCCGGAACATTGAAAACCGACCAAGCGCAATTCCGTGAGTTGGAAGCGTTTTCGAAATTTGGTTCCGATCTCGATCCTACAACAATGGCTATTTTAGAAAAAGGACGTCGCAACGTGCAGATATTGATTCAATCGCAACATGCACCGTTACGTGTCGAAGAAGAAATCGCCATCATATTTTGTGGTGTAAACAACCTGCTTCGCACCATTCCGGTTGATAAAGTCATTCATTTTCAGCACAACTACCTCATGCTCCTCAACGAAAAACATCCCGATGAGATGAAAGCTCTTGGCGAAGGAATTTATAACGAAGAAATCGTTAAAACGTTGACCGATATGGCAACTGAAGTAATAAAAACATTTTAAACAAAATAAAGTTGAATCTCTAAACGATTCATTATGGCTAATTTAAAAGAAGTAAGAACGCGAATCGATTCTGTCAACTCAACGATGCAGATTACTAGTGCTATGAAAATGGTATCGGCTTCGAAATTGCGTAAAACACAAAGTGTAATCATGGCATTACGCCCTTATGTGTCGAAAATGCAGGAGATTATGCAAAATCTCACTTCAAGTCTTAAAGAATCGAAAGTAGGCGCGTATAGTGAAAAACGCGCAGAAGCACACATTCTGATCATTCCTGTTACTTCAAACAGAGGACTTTGCGGTGCTTTTAACGTAAACATCATACGCGCTACACAAAACCTTATCGAAACAGAATTTGCGGCACAACATCAAAACGGGACATTAAAACTTTTTTGTATCGGGAAGAAAGGAAACGAGTTTTTTCGCGCAAAAAAATATGACGTTGTCGATTCTGATTTTGACATCTTCGATAATTTGAGTTTAGAAACAGCGACCTCTATTGCTCAAAAAATCATGGAGCAGTTTGAGTCAGGGAAATACGACCGCGTTATTTTTGTTTACAATCAGTTTAAAAACGCCAGCACACAAATAATTACCAACGAACAGTTTTTGCCAATTGAAACAACCAATAAAAAGCAAACTACTGATGCTGCTATAGATTATATTTTCGAACCCGACAAAACACAAATTGTTTCCGAATTGGTGCCGAAAATACTCAAGATGCAAGTGTATAAAATATTGCTCGACAGTTTTGCTTCGGAACACGGCGCACGAATGATTTCGATGAATAAAGCAACCGACAACGCCATCGAATTGCTGAAAGAATTGCGCTTATCATACAACAAAGCCCGACAAACCGCTATTACAAACGAAATTGTCGAAATTGTAGGTGGCGCTGGCGCGTTAGACGATTAATTGTCAAGAAAATTAACAGCCCAAAGTAGCAACCATTACAGCTTTAATGGTGTGTTGGCGGTTTTCGGCTTCGTCGAATACCAATGAATTTGGCGATTCGAATACATCTTCCGTAACTTCCATCGCATCAATACCAAATTTCTTTTTGATATCGGCTCCGATGCTTGTTTCTGTATTGTGAAATGCCGGCAAACAATGTAAGAATTTTACGTTCGGATTTCCTGTTTTGGCTACCATTTCCTTGTTCACTTGGTATGGCATCATCATCTTAATCCGCTCAGCCCAAACACTATCCGGTTCTCCCATTGATACCCAAACATCGGTATACAGAAAATCAACGCCATGAACACCTTCGTCGACGTTGTCGGTAATGGTGATTGTAGCACCTGTTTCTTTTGCAATTTCGCGACATTTTACGACAAGTTCTTCTGCCGGCCACATCGATTTTGGAGCTACAGCACGGAAATCCATTCCCATTTTAGCAGCCCCAACCATCAACGAATTTCCCATATTGTAACGGGCATCACCACAATAAGCAAAACTTATTTGATTTAATGGCACACTGCTGTGTTCTGTCATGGTAAGGAAATCGGCTAAAATTTGTGTCGGATGGTATTCGTTTGTAAGACCGTTCCAAACGGGAACTCCTGCATATTTTGCCAATTCTTCTACAATTTCTTGTCCGAATCCACGATATTCAATACCATCATACATACGTCCCAAAACACGAGCCGTGTCTTTCATCGATTCCTTTTTTCCAATTTGAGAACCAGATGGACCTAAATAAGTAACATGAGCACCTTGGTCGTAAGCTGCCGTTTCGAAAGCACAGCGCGTGCGTGTCGAATCTTTTTCAAAAATCAAAGCAATGTTTTTGCCTTTCAAACGCTGTTGTTCTGTTCCTGTATATTTTGCTTTTTTCAAATTAGCAGCAAGGTCTAACAAGAATTTAATTTCTTCAGGTGTAAAATCAAGAAGTTTCAGAAAATGTCTGTTTCTTAAATTAAAAGCCATGACGGAGTGTTTTAAAATTATAAATTACTGATTTATTTGTGTTTACATTTTTTTATGCAGGGGACAAAAATACATTAAAAATCAAATCGTTTAGAACTTCTTGTAAAGATTTTTTGTCTTGTTTTATTTGTTCAATAGGTTTAAGTAGCTTTCTGTTATAAAAACAAAATTATTTTTTTATGATTTTTGAATCATTTTAAAATACAATCAACATGATTAATAACCGTTAAAAGAGGACACTGAAGTAAAAACAACCGACTAAAAACTTACAGCAAACGTTTTAAATTATACCGATTCTAAATAGGAGCGAGGTGTCGAAATAAAATCTATTTAACGCAAAACCAACGATTTAATTCTGTATTTTTGCTCAAATTTTCCTTGAAAAAAATGGTATTTGTAAAGGATTAAAAATCAGTTTAATATGAAAGATACAAAAAAGTTTTTAACTTGCGATGGTAACTATGCCGCAGCACACGTGGCTTATATGTTTAGCGAAGTGGCGGCTATTTATCCAATTACCCCCTCTTCGACAATGGCAGAATATGTTGACGAATGGGCGGCTTATGGACGAAAAAATATTTTTGGAGAAACAGTCAAAGTTGTCGAAATGCAATCGGAAGCAGGAGCAGCCGGAGCTGTTCACGGATCGCTTCAAGCAGGTGCTTTGACAACAACTTACACCGCTTCACAAGGTTTGTTGTTAATGATTCCAAACATGTATAAGATTGCCGGAGAATTACTTCCGGGCGTATTCCACGTATCGGCACGATCACTTGCAGCACAAGCACTTTCGATATTTGGCGACCATTCCGATGTTATGAGTGTGCGTCAAACAGGATTTGCATTGCTTGCAACCGGATCGGTACAAGAAATTATGGATTTAGCTCCTGTAGCACACTTGGCGGCAATCAAAGGACGCATTCCATTCTTACATTTCTTCGACGGATTCCGTACATCACACGAAATACAAAAAGTAGAAGCAGCTGATCAAGATGTTTTGGCACAATTAATCGATCGCGATGCACTTAAACGTTACCGCGAAAACGCTTTGAATCCCGAACATTCTGTAACACGAGGAACGGCTCAAAATCCTGATATCTATTTCCAGACACGCGAAGCACAAAATAAATTTTACGACGAAATTCCTGACATCGTTGCTGAATACATGAAAGAAATAGGTAAAATTACCGGACGTCAATACGCCCCGTTTACCTATTATGGTGCTCCTGATGCAACAAACGTGATTATCGCGATGGGTTCAATTACCGAAACAATCAAAACAGTTGTTGACAAACTGAACAGTGAAGGTGAAAAAACAGGCGTTGTTAGCGTTCATCTTTACCGTCCGTTCTCAGTAAAATATTTAGGAGCAGTACTTCCTGAAACAACGAAACGCATTTGTGTTCTCGATCGCACGAAAGAACCGGGAGCAAACGGCGATCCATTGTATCTTGATGTAGTAGAGGCTTTTGCAAGTTGTAAAGACATTCCATGCAACAACAAACCGATGATCATAGGTGGTCGCTACGGTTTATCATCGAAAGACACTACTCCGGCTCATATTATTTCTGTATTCAATAATTTAAAAGCCGACCAACCAAAAAATCAATTTACGATTGCTATTACCGACGATGTGACCTTCAAATCGTTACCGCTACTTCCCGAAATTTCGATACTTCCTAAAGGAACATTCGAAGCAAAATTCTACGGTCTTGGTGCTGACGGAACAGTTGGAGCAAACAAAAACTCGATTAAAATTATTGGCGACAATACCGATAAATACAGTCAAGCATATTTCGATTACGACAGCAAAAAATCAGGAGGCTACACCTGCTCACACTTGCGTTTTGGCGATAAGCCGATTCAAGCACCTTACTTAGTTGGAACACCGGACTTTGTAGCAGTTCATGTGCCTTCGTACTTACGCAAATACGATTGCCTGAAAGGTTTGAAAAAAGGCGGAACATTCCTTTACAACTCCATTTGGGATGTTGAAGAAACAAAAAATCAACTCCCCGACAACGTAAAGAAATATTTAGCGGTCAACAATATCAAGATGTACATCATCAACGCTACGGATATTGCAGCAAATATTGGTCTCGGAAACCGTACAAACACCATTCTTCAATCGGCTTTCTTCAAAATATCGGGAGTTATTCCTTACGATTTAGCAGTAACTCAAATGAAAAAAGCGATTGACAAATCTTATGGACGTAAAGGAGAAAGCATCGTAAAAATGAACTATGCTGCCGTTGATGCCGGCGAAAAAGTGATCGAAGTTAAAATCCCATCCGAATGGGCAACGATCGAAGTTAAAAAAGAAGTCGACACCCGCGATATTCCTGAGTTCATCAAAAATATCGTTGAACCGATGCTTGGTCAAAAAGGAAACGATTTGCCTATTAGCGCATTCAACGGATATGAAGACGGCACATTCATTGCCGGAACAACAGCATACGAAAAACGTGGAATCGCTGTAAACGTTCCTGAATGGCAAGCTGAAAACTGTATTCAATGTAACCAATGTTCGCTCGTTTGTCCTCATGCAGCTATTCGTCCGGTTTTGTTCGATGAAAAAGAACTTGCCGGAGCTCCTGCAGGAACAAAAACGGTTGATGCTATTGGTAAAACATTAAGTGGTCTGAAATTCCGTATCCAAGTCTCGGCTCTTGATTGCACCGGTTGTGGCAACTGCGCTGATATTTGTCCGGCAAAAACAACGGCTTTAGTCATGAAACCACTCGAAACACAAACAAGTGAAATCGAACGTTGGAATTATACGCAAAAACAGGTTACTTACAAAGACGAACTTGTCGACAAAACACTGAACATCAAAAATAGCCAGTTTGCACAACCATTGTTCGAATTTTCGGGTGCTTGTGCCGGTTGCGGCGAAACACCATATATCAAAACGATTACACAACTATTTGGAGAACAAATGATGATTGCCAATGCAACAGGTTGTTCATCAATCTATGGCGGATCGGCTCCGGCAACTCCTTATTGCAGAAATTACAAATCGGGCTTCGGACCGGCTTGGGCTAACTCATTGTTCGAAGACAATGCCGAATTTGGTTTTGGAATGGCAATAGCTACCCGCAAAATGCGCGATCGCCTCGAACGTATCATGCTCGAAGGAATCAACGAATGCAGTTGCTGTTCAAATGAATTAAAAGCATTGTTCCAACAATGGATCGACAACAGAGAAAAAACGATCGAAAGTCGTAAAATTGGAGAACAAATTGTTATCGAAGCATCGAAATGCGACTGCCGTGTTTGTAACGAAATCATCGAAAACAAACAATACTTGGCAAAGAAATCGCAATGGATTTTTGGTGGCGATGGTTGGGCTTACGACATCGGTTTTGGTGGATTAGACCATGTTTTGGCTTCGGGTGAAAACGTGAACGTTTTGGTTCTTGATACCGAAGTGTATTCCAATACAGGCGGTCAATCATCAAAATCTACTCCAGCGGGTGCTGTGGCTAAATTTGCTACTTCAGGAAAGAAAATTCGTAAGAAAGACCTTGGAATGATTGCTAAAACTTATGGTTATGTCTATGTAGCACAAGTAGCTATGGGTGCTAATCAAGCACAATATTTCAAAGCAATTAAAGAAGCAGAAGCTTACGACGGACCTTCGATCGTAATTTGCTACGCTCCTTGTATCAATCACGGAATGAAATTTGGCATGACACGTACTCAATTAGAAGAGAAATTAGCTGTTGAATGTGGTTATTGGCATCTTTGGAGATACAATCCGGAACTTCAAGGAACCAATCAAAATCCATTCATGCTCGACAGTAAAGAACCCGATTGGAACAAGTTCCAAGAATTCTTGAAAAGCGAAGTGCGTTATAGCTCGTTGGCAAAAACATTCCCTCAAGAAGCTGAAGAACTTTTCAAAGTTACTGAAGAGAATGCTAAATGGCGATATGAGCAATATAAACGCTTGAGCGAATAAAATAACTTGATTTTTTAGCTATTAGTTATGATAAATAAAGGAGTTGTCCAAAGATAACTCCTTTTTATTTTAATGTAAGAAA
Organism: Lentimicrobiaceae bacterium; assembly: GCA_031262365.1. GTDB lineage: Bacteria > Bacteroidota > Bacteroidia > Bacteroidales > F082 > JAISHW01. Next base: position 19,261 of record JAISHW010000049.1, on the reverse strand, counting down.
ACGCTTTAAAAGTGTTATAACTCATTGATAATAAAACTTATAATTCAGTTTGTAGTGCGAAACTATTGACGAATGAGTTGCATTTTAGCACTCGTTTACGCGTTTAGAAAAAGAAAATATAATTCGGATTTTTGAGATTATTTTAATGCTATTTTTTTTGAGATGTTTTTTTTGTTTCATGTTTAAAAGACAGACATTGTTTTAGTACTTTTGAAGAAAAAAATACCATGAAGACAATTTATAACTTAATGATTGCAACTGCTTTAAGTTGCCTATTTTTTTCGTGCCAATCTGTTGAAGTTGAAAAATCATCGAGTTCGAGTGATTTGTATGCGGTTGCTTATCAACAACTTTCGCCGGAATACGTGGCTCTTTGTTATCAGGCGTTCAATCTTGCCGAACTGCGTCTGAACGAAATTATGCAACAACAATACGAAAAACCTTTGGCTGTTGTTGTCGATATTGACGAAACCGTACTCGACAATATTCCATTCCAAGCCGATTGTATTATAAATGGTTATACATATCCAAAAGGATGGAAAGAGTGGATTGAAAAAGCTGAAGCAGAACCGATTGCGGGTGCTGTTGCGTTTCTAAACAAAGCGTTTGAACTAGGAGTCGAAACGATTTATATTTCGAACAGAAACGACAAATACAGAGAGCCAACGCTGAAAAACTTGGCGGAAAAAGGATTTCCTTGCGTTCGAAATGAAAACTTGTTGTTGAAAACGGATAGTAATGATAAAGAAACTCGCCGTAATCAAGTGCTTGAAAATTACGAAATGGCACTTTTAATAGGCGATAATTTAGGCGATTTTTCCGATTTGTTCGAAACGAAAGATGCCGCTGAACGCATGAATGCCACAGTGAACAACAGCACTATTTTCGGCGCAAAATGGATTATGCTTCCAAATGCTGTTTATGGTGGATGGCTCGATGCGCTTCTAAATAATTGCGACAAAGAAACCGGAAGCGATGACTGCCTAAAATCGCAGTTGAAAGGCTTTCAATAAACCTTTTGTGTGTCAAAAATAACTAAAGGAAGTAACTTTTGTGGGGTTTCAACCGAGAACTGAGACAATGAATTTAATTTATTGCGGAAATAATTTTAGAAGCTCCTTTTAGTTATAAATACGCAAAATATTTCCGTTGTATGTTGTACGGTATTCGATAAGCGGATACCTTCCCGATCCTTCGACGATGCCGCCGTTTAAGATATTGTAACGTATGTTATTGCATTCGTCGACAACAAACGGAAAATCAACAACAAGTCGCGAGCAATTTCCGTTGTCGTCGCAACAATTATCGGGTTCGTTCGGAGGTGTGCGTTCGTAAGCGATAAATTCATCCATCGAATAACGATACACGATAATGCCACGACTGGGTGTTGTAGCAGTCAGATACATCCAGCCACTTACCGTGTTCAACTCTTGATACATTGTTGAATTTGGATCGATTTCGATATTGATATACACGCTTGGTGTGTTTGGATTTTCGCTGTCTTTGTCGCACGACAAAACAAGCAAACACAAAATAATGCCACAGCACACCGATAACTTTTTAAAATATTTTGTTGTAACCATCGCGTTATTGCAATTCTTATTTTTCTAATAAGCTTCAAAATTAAGCAAATAAACGACTGAAAGCGGGGCTTTGTTGAGCGATTAATTTTTAGGGATCGCATGATGTTTTTTTATATGTTTGTGTGAAAATAAATCGACTTGACATACGCATGAGAAAAAGTTTATTCGTCGTGTTTTTTTCTTTTTTCTTTTTAGCATCTGCAACATCATGTGCCTCATCAAAAGCGAGTAAGTCGGAAAAAAAGATGGAAAAAAGTATCGAAAAAGCGGTAAAAGCAGAGCAGAAAGCTGACGAAAAAGCCAAAAAAGAACATTACAAAATGCAATCGGATGCGACGAAGAAATTGATGAAACGTGTAAATAAAGAGAGCAGAAAAGCAAACAGAAACATGCAAAAGAATTGGTTTCAACGAAACTTTGCATTCGCACAAGAATAAATCAATTTAATGAACGAAATAAACGTCATCGCATCGAATTTTTACGAACTGTTTTCTGTCGGAATCAGTTGCAATAACGATTTTGCTGCTATTGATACAACAACGTTGCAACAAATAGAATCAATAAACAGCCGGAAAATAGGGTGGTGCAATAGTCTTATTTTTTTGACCTTACTAGTTGCCGGATTGGTAATCACTTATTTTATTTCGAGAAGCATCGTTAACGCCCGAAAGAAAAAAGAAGCCGAACTTGCGCTAAAACAATACGAGCAGCAATTGTTTTTCCTCAAGCAAAGAGCGTTGCAAATACAAATGAACCCGCACATGCTATTCAACGCTTTAAACAGCATCCAACTTTATATTGTGATAAATGATACGGATAATGCCTTGAAAAACATAATTATGTTTTCAAAATTTTTGCGAAGAATATTAAGTAATGCTTCCAAAAAATTTGTTACAATAGAAGAAGAAATTGACGCGATTCGACTTTATCTCGATATTGAACATTTACGCTTCGGTGGTCGTTTTGATTTTGACTTGGAAATAGACTCCGAAATTGATGTCAAAACAACCGAAATTCCTTCAATGATTTTACAACCTTACATAGACAACGCGATCAATCATGGGTTGATGCACATAAAAGGAAGAAAAGGATTACTACACGTCAAATTTGAAAAACAATCGGAATCCGTTATTATGTGCATCATACAAGACAACGGCGTGGGAAGAAAAAAAGCAATCGAAATCAAAGAAAATTCCGGAATTGTTCGAACGGCAAAAGGAATGCAAGTTGTGGCAGAACAATTAAACCTAATGAATCGTTACGCGCAAGGACAATATACAATTCATATAACAGATTTATACGACAACCAAAACGAAGCTTGCGGCACGCGAGTAGAAATTAAAATAAATGCAAAAAACAATGATTCGATGTATAATAGTTGAAGACGAGCAAAAATCACGCGAACTTCTGAAAGCCCTATTAGTCCGTTATTGTCCTAATGTAATGGTTCATGGCGAAGCCGGAAATGTGAAAGAAGCCGTACAACTCATAAAAGAACACAAACCAGATTTAGTCTTTCTTGACATCGAAATGCCCGATGGAAGTGGTTTTCGGTTGTTGAACGAATTTGAAAATCAAGATTTTGCAGTTGTATTTACCACGGCTTTCGAACAATTTGCCATTCAAGCCATTCGTTCGGAGGCAATCGATTATTTATTAAAACCAATTGTTCCCGAAGAATTAATCGCCGCTGTTGAAAAAGTAAAACGCTTAAAAGAACAACGAAGCAGTCAAAAAGATTTCGAAAATAGCATAAGCAATACCGATCACGAAGCGATACAGCCGAAAAAAATTGTATTGGCAACTGCCGAAAAAATACATGTAATAGAACACGACAAAATAATTCGTTGCGAATCGGACAACTATTACACACGCTTGTATTTTACCGACGGAACCATGTTGCTCGTCAGCAAAACACTTAAAGAAATTGAACACATGTTACAAGATGGTGATTTTGTTCGGACACACAAATCACACCTTGTAAATATAAAATACATCATCAACTACGATAAAGGCAAATCGGAACTTATTTTGTCCGATAAAACACGTGTGCCGGTTTCGCGCCGAAAAAAAGAAAATATATTAGAGATCATCAATAATCTTTAAATAATGCGACGAATGAAAAAGATTTTTCATTTCAACATGCCTCAAATGAAAACAACAACAAAAAATAACCTACGAAAATAATAGCGGCACTTGCTGTTCGCCATAAAATAAACGCAGAAAGAAACCTTGATAAGAAAGCTATTAACAGAAATATAACACAATAAAAGAACGAAAAAGAAAGGTGCTTTTAAAAAAGCAATGATCCATAAAACGATATTAAAACACCCATACTGTTAAAGTATCTTAATTTTTTTTTTACTCTTTCATTCTTTTTTCTTGTGAAGTTAAATGATTTGTTTTTATCTTTACAGCCTTTTAACGCACAAAACGAGTATTATAACATAAAATTACATGGTATGTTGAGAAATTTACTGTTAACCTTGTGCATTGTGCTGATGTCTTGTACATTAGCTTTTGCACAGCAAGGAAGATTACAAGGAAAAGTTATTGAGAAAGACACCAAGGAACCTGTCCCGTTTGCTAACATTGTTCTCGAAAATGGCGGAACACAAGTGGGAGGGGCTACTTCGGACTTTGACGGTAACTATGTTATTAACCCGATTCCTCCCGGAACGTACACGTTGAAAGCAACATTTGTTGGCTACGCAACAAAAGTAACGAACGGTGTGGTCATCACATCAAACAAAATTACTTTTGAAGACATCATCTTGACACCTTCAACGATTGCTTTAGACGAAGTAGTTGTTACCGACTACAAAATTCCATTGATTTCGAAAGACCAAACAAGTACCGGAGCATCAGTAACTGCCGAAGAAATCGCAAAAATGCCGAACCGTTCGGCTGAAGCAGTTGCGGCTACTGTTGGAGGTGTATTTTCGGCTGACGGTGAACGTGGTAATGTGCGTGGATCACGTTCTGACGCTACGGCTGTTTACATCGACGGTGTACGTGTAATCGGTTCGAGTAGTATTCCACAATCTGCAATCAGTCAGGTTGACGTTATATTGGGCGGTACACCGGCTCAATATGGTGATGCTACAGGAGGAGTTATCAATATGGTAACGAAAGGACCTTCGCGTACATTTGGTGCCGGTATCGAAGCCGAAACTTCAGAATTTCTAGATGCTTTCGGAACAAGTCGTGTCGGACTTAACGTACAAGGACCTCTTATCAAAGGAAAGAAACATGAAACTGCTTTGATTGGATTCTTTCTTGCGGGAGATTTTAATTACAATAGAGATGGAAACCCTTCGGCTATAGGTCATTACAAAGCTAAAGATGAAGTAATAGCCGAAATTAGTGCAAACCCGTTACGTCCATCAGGATTTGGAGCAGGAACCTATCGTAATGGTGAATTTGTTAACGGTTCGCAAATGGAACATATCAAAACGTCTAAAAACACGAGTAATTATGGCGTTTCACTTTCCGGTAACATTAATATAAGGACTACAGAAACAATTAATTTGACTTTCGGAGGTAATTATAATAAATCGCATGGTAACGAATATAATTATTCACATTCTTATTTTAATTACGATAAAAATGCAGAATATGATAACAATACATGGCGTGTATACGGTCGTTTTACACAACGTTTTCCAACAGATCCTGAAAGCACCTCTTTAATTAAGAATTTCTATTATACGATTCAAGCAGACTATACAAAACAGAAAAACAAATATGGAGACCCTGACCATTGGGACGATATATTTAAATATGGCTATTTAGGTAAATTCGAGGTACTTAAGACAACTTCTTATGCACCTGGACAAACCGTAACAGTTAATGGTCATACGTATACCGATGTATATGCGCTTACCTCTTGGGATTATGATACTTTGGTAAATTTTTATGCAGGTAATGCAAACCCGTTGGTATCAAGATTTACGTCACAGTATTATGAGACCTATCCAGACGATCCGGTAGGCAATTATCAGAATTTTACGGATATCATGTTAGGAGGAGGACTCTTAAACGGAAATACTTCAGGTAGTTTCTATGGAATGTATGGAGCACCGGGAGCTATCCAATCGAATTATGGAATAACAGACAATGACCAATTTTCGGTTAATGTTTCCGGAGCAATGACTATAGGAAACCATGAAATTAAAATGGGATTGCAGTACGAACAACGCAACAACCGTTATGTTCAATACGCCCCCGTAGGCTTGTGGTCGTTAATGCGTGGTTTGACGAACGAACATATTTTACAGTTAGACATGGATAATCCGTATGTTATCTCTCATGGTGGTATTGTTGACACGGTTATGTATCCAAGACGTTATGATGGAGCGTCACAAAGAACATTTGACTATAATTTACGTCAAAAATTAGGACTTCCAACAAACGGAACCGACTACATCGTAATCGACTCATACGATTTTAATAATCACACAATTGATTATTACGATGAAAAAGGAAAAATGCATACAATCAATGTAGGCGAAAATCTTTTTGATATGGATTTGTTTAGTGCAGATGAAATCCTTAATAATGGTTCGCAATATGTAAGTTATGCCGGTTATGACTACAAAGGAAACCGTTTGAGCAGCAATCCGAGTTTTGAAGATTTCTTTACTGAAATGGACGAAAAAGGAAACTATACACGTCCGATAGGTGCTTTCAAGCCAATATATATGGCAGGATATATCCAAGATAAATTTGCTTTCAGAGATCTTATCTTTAATGTAGGTGTCCGTGTCGACCGCTTTGATGCAAACCAAAAAGTGTTGAAAGATCCTTATTTATTATACAACGCTTATACTGCGGGCGAAACTTCTAAAGTAGGTGACGTTGCTGTAACACACCCAGGAAGTATTGGATCGGAATATGTTGTTTACATTAATAGTAATAACGACCCAAAAGAAATTGTTGGTTATCGTTCTGGAAATACTTGGTTTGACCAAAACGGTGCCGTGATTCAAGACCCCTCTGTTGTTTTGGATAAAGGATCGGGAATTTCGCCTTATTTAAAAGATCCAAATCAAAGCCGCGTTAACATCTCTTCGTTCAAGGATTATGAGCCGCAAATTAATGTAATGCCTCGTATTTCGTTTTCGTTCCCGATTTCTGATGAAGCCTTATTCTTTGCTCATTATGATGTGTTGACACAACGTCCTACAAGTGGTTTGCAATCAACAGCAGCTACCTACTATTATTTCAATGAAATAGGATCGACAATTAACAATCCGGCATTGAAACCGACACAGACGATAGATTATGAATTGGGTTTCACACAAAAACTTACAAATACGTCTTCGCTTACGTTGACAGGATTTTACCGTGAAATGCGTAACATGATTCAGGTTTATCGTTTCACAGGAGCTTATCCAAAAGATTATACATCATTCAATAACTTAGACTTTGGTACGGTAAAAGGTATTACATTAGACTATGACTTGAGAAGAACCGGAAATACACGTATAAGAGCGAGTTATACCTTGCAGTTTGCAAATGCAACAGGTGCCACAACAACAACAGCAGCCTCGCTTATCGCAGCCGGTTTGCCTAACTTACGCTCAACCATTCCGATGCCTTGGGACCGCCGTCATCAATTTAACTTAGTTTTAGATTACCGCTTTAGCAAAGGAAAAGACTATAACGGACCTGTTATTAAACGTGAGAAAAAAGATAAAGCACCTTTACAAGTGTTGAATAATACAGGATTCTCTTTAACACTAGGTGGCGGTTCCGGCACTCCTTATACGGCTGCTCGCGAAGTAACCTCGCCTCTTACAGGAGGAAATAATCTTTTGAAAGGAACTTACTATGGTTCAAGACTTCCTTGGCAATTCCGTCTTGATTTCAAATTGGATAAAGATATTGATGTCAAATTAGGTAAAAAGGATAAGGAAAACAGAAGAAATGCCTACTTAAATGTATACCTTCAAATCCTTAACATCCTTGGTACGGAAAATGTAATGGGCGTATACGCAGCGACAGGTAACCCCGATGATGATGGTTATTTGACAGCACCGGAATACCAACGTCAAATTAGTACACAACTTGATCCGGTAGCTTTCGCTGAGTTGTATTCTCTATATGTAAACAATCCTGCTAATTATAGTTCGCCTCGTCAAATCAGATTGGGTGTTGTCTTTAACTTCTAATAGGGAGATGTACGTAAAATAAATATGAATAAGAAATTAATTACTGATACAATGAAGAATAATATTATCCGAATGTTGTTTGCGGCACTATTTACGTTTAGTGCCGTTCAGGGGTGGGCAGAAAAATACAAGTATGAACAATCAACGACAACCCTGAAACAAACTACCGCTGGATGTGCGCCCGGAGCTGCTTTTGAGTGGTTAGACATCAATAATGTAAGAGCGCGTATCAATTCAGGTGGCGATATGTGGTGGGACCTGCCGGGAGGAACAGGATCCAAGTATTTTATTCCTAAAAACGGATCTGCCACGAGTATGTATGCCGGTTCGTTATGGATTGGAGGTCTTGATATTAATAACCAGCTAAAATTAGCAGCTGTACGTTTTCGTCAAGTAGGTTATGACTGGTGGACAGGTCCTCTTACTATTGATGGTACAGCCTCAATTGATGAAGAGACCTGTTTGGAATACGACAAACTTTGGAAAATAACAAGAGCTGCTGTTGACGAGTTTATATCGTATATTGACGAAGAAGGAAATTTTGTGCCAAGTGACGACTATACGATTCCTGTAGAAATTTCGGAATGGCCGGCTCATGGCGATCAGGATAAAGGGCAAAGTTATTACCTGGCACCTTTTTACGATACTGATGGCGACGGAACTTACAATCCTACCGCCGGTGATTATCCTTATTATGATGTTTCTAACGAATTATGCCATACAAAACTTCCTACAATGGATGAAAGTATCGAAGGATCGCTTTACGGTTCTGTGTTGGCTGATCAGGTGATCAAAGGAGACCAAACGCTTTGGTGGGTGTTTAATGATAAGGGAAATTCGCATACAGAAACACAAGGATCGCCAATCGGTTTGGAAATTAGAGCACAGGCTTTTGCTTTTGCCACGAACGACGAAATTAACAACATGACGTTCTATAGTTATGAAATTATTAACCGTTCAACTTATACACTGACAAAAACATATTTCTCGCAATGGGTTGATACCGACTTAGGATATGCTAAGGACGACTATGTTGGGTGTGATGTCCACAGAGGATTGGGATATTGTTATAATGGGAGTGCTGTTGACGGTAGTGGAGAACCAGAGGCTTATGGTGCCAATCCTCCGGCAGTCGGCGTTGACTTTTTCCAAGGACCTTATATGGATTCGGACGGCACAGATAATCCAAAATACAAAATCAAAGAGGTTACTGCTGCAGGAGATACTATCATGGAGCAAATATGTGATGTGAGTATCAATGGTATCAACTTTGGAAATGACATAGTGGATGATGAGCGCTTTGGTATGCGTCGTTTTATTTATCATAATAATTCAGGTGGTAATATAGGCGATCCACAGACAGCACCTGAATATTATAATTTGCTTCGTGGGATATGGAGAGACGGCAATAAAATGGTTTATGGCGGAACAGCTTATCCCGGCGACCCAGGTACTACTTCGGTTGAATGTGATTTTATGTTTCCAGGAAATACCGATCCGTGTAATTGGGGAACAGGAGGAAATGCTCCGGGAAGTGGTTGGTTGCAAAATGGAATGTATTGGACAGAAGAAACAGGAAACGTCGGATCACCAAATCCTCCTGAAGACCGTCGTTTCATGCAATCAGCAGGTCCTTTTACATTAGAGCCGGGTGCTGTGAACTATATTACCGTAGGTATTCCGTGGGCACGTGCTACAAGTGGCACTGCATGGGCTTCGGTAGAATTGTTAAGAACAATAGACGATAAAGCACAAGCGTTATTTGACAATTGTTTTAAAGTGATTGATGGTCCTTCAGCACCGGATTTGACAATTCAAGAATTTGATCGTGGCGTTATCTTTTACATTTCAAATTCACCTTCTTCAAATAACTATAAAGAAAGTTATGTGGAGTATGATCCGAATATTACACAACCGCATCCTCTTGATACGAACGGCACAATAAGAAGCGATTCACTTTATCGTTTTGAAGGATATCAAATATTCCAATTAAGAGATAATACAGTCGGTATTGATGATATTTACGATGGAAACAAAGCCCGTTTGGTAGCACAATTCGACTTAAAAAATGGCGTTGGAAAATTGGTTAACTTTAATTATGATGCCTCTATTGATGCTAACATTCCTGTAATTGAAGTTGATGGAGCTGATGATGGAATCAGACATAGTTTTGTATTGACACAAGATGCTTTTGCCGAAGGTGATGTTGCCTTGATTAATCATAAAAAATATTATTATACAGCAATTGCATACGGTTATAATAACTATATGGATTATTCGCAAGAGCAATCTGTTACAGGCGGACTTCTTGGTCAGAAAATTCCGTATTTAGCAGGTCGTAAAAACATTAAAACATACGAAGCTATTCCGCATAAGATTGTCGATGGTCTTGTAACCAACTCAAGTTATGGAGATGGAGCCGAAATAACACGTATTGCAGGTTATGGATCGGGCGGAAATGAACTAGAATTAACACAAGAAACCGTTAATGAAATTTTAAGTAAATCTCCTGCAAGTGAAACAAACAGATTGGGCGATACGGATTATCCGATAGCTTATAATCCTAAATATGCAAAAGGAAAAGGTCCTATTAATGTAAAGGTCGTCAATCCTATAAAGTTGATAGAAGCAGATTATGAGCTATGGATGGACACATTATATGCCGCTACAATATATAATGTTACCGGAAAATCTGAAATAATTGGCGATACAGCCCAAAAAATGGTTTCACGTTGGTTTTTGAAAGACATGAATACAGGAGAGGTCTTTCAATCAGATACCACAACACTTATGGAAAATGAATTGCTGTTTTTAGATAGAGGTATTTCTATAACAATCGAACAACAGTTTCTAATAGGTCCGGAGTTAGTAGGAAGCACTTCTGTCAGGGATGACGCTACTGGTATAACAAGCATATCTCCTGCATACGAAATCATTGCAACTAATAATGGTATGATAACCAGTTCTTTAGAATTTGCCGATAGTTCGAGAGTTTGGTTAGATGGTATTAGAGATAATGACTTAAGCTCAGATCCTGCAATTTACCTTAACTGGATACGGTCGGGCGGGGGCGGACAAAAAGATCCACTAGACATTCGTAGTAATAGAGCATTTCTCGATCCAAATGAAGTGTATGAAAAAATAGCTTATGGTACTTGGGCACCTTATATATTTGCAGCAGCAGCAGATAATGTTGTGATAAACAAAGTTGCTCCGGGGTATAGCAGCACTACCTATACGCGTGACCCTGTGATGTTTAAAAATCATACAGCAAGTGTTGATATTGTATTCACTTCGGATAAATCAAAATGGACACGCTGTCCTGTTATTGAAATGCATGAAGACCTTAATTTAGCTGAAGGTAATGCTACCCGATTCCATTTAAGAAGATCCCCTTCTATTGATAAAGAAGGTAATTTTGCGGCTTCGATGAATATGGAACCAAGTGATAATCCCGAAGACCCGAATTACATTGCAGCCAACGGTATGGGATGGTTCCCGGGATATGCAATTAACATTGAAACAGGAGCAAGATTGAATATGATATATTCTGAAGACTCTTATTTCCCCGATGCCAATGGTCGCGACATGCAGTTTAATCCTACGGCGAAAGATATGGGTTTAGAATCGCAACTTCTTGATCCGAATATTTACCACCAAGTCGATGAAACACCGGTGTTTGGAGGAAGACATTTTGTTTATGTCATGAGTGTGTCAGATATAACAGGAACACTTCCTAATGGATATCCGTTACAAAATATAAATATGAAAGTTCCTGCTTACGATGCCGGAAAACACTGCTACACCATATTAGATACATTAGATAAAATCCCATCTGGACAAACTAATATTTTAAAAATGTTTTTTTACAAACAAGTGATGTATGTAGGTCTGCCGATGGGTGTAAAAGGTCAAGAATGGCTATCAAACGATGCAAGAGTAAAAATCCGTATAGCAAATCCATATAAAGCAGGATACGCTGACTATGCACTAGATACAGTACATCAGGGAATGGATATTAATAATTACTATCCGATGTATCAATTCTCAACAAAAGGATTAAGCGCAGAGGTATTTAATGCTAAAAAAATGGAATCAGATCTTGATTTGATAGCAGTCGTCCCAAATCCTTATTATGGAATGGCGATAGATAAGTCATACGAAGAAAATGCTCTTGATAACCGCATTAAGATCGTAAACTTACCCGAAACATGTACGGTTACAATCTTTAATGTGAGTGGAACGAAAATTCGTCAGTTCAAAAAAGACGATCCGACAAGAACGTATATTGATTGGGATTTGAAAAACTTTGCCGGAGTTCCAATAGCAAGTGGTATATACTTAATCCATGTGAAAACAAATCATGGAGAAAGAGTCCTTAAATGGTATGGAGCACTCCGTCAAATAGATTTGAATACATTCTAAAACTGAAATGCGAACGAAAAAAAACTATGATCATGAAGAATATTTATAGATACTTAACCGTAAGTTGCTTGACAATCCTTATCGGATTCTCTAGCTTGGGAACATTCGCAGGCAACAAAGACAGATCTGGACAAGCCGGAGCTTCACAGCTATTAATAAACCCATGGGCTATGTCAGCAGGTTGGAACAACGCAGGAATGGCTTCAGTAAAAGGTCTTGATGCCATGTTTGGAAACATCGCCGGTACTGCTTTTACAAAAGGAACCGATTTGAACTTCTCTCACACAACATGGCTAAAAGGAACTGATATTTCAATGTTTTCTTTTGGATTACTCCAAAAATTAGGAGATGCTGGCGTGATAGGATTATCAGTAACCTCAATGAGTTTTGGTGATATTCCAATTACTACGATGGACAAACCAGATGGAACAGGAGCCACATACTCGCCTAGCTTAATGAATATCAACATTTCTTTCGCAAAATCGTTTTCGAATAGTATCCATGGAGGTATACTTGTTAAAATTATTTCCGAAAGTATGGCTGATATGAGCATTAACGGAGTTGCTCTTGATGCCGGTATTCAGTATGTAACCGGTAGCCAAGAACAAATACACTTTGGTATAACACTGAAAAATATAGGACCTACCCTTAGGTATAGTGGCGATGGTTTGTCGTACAAAGTCTTCTTTTCACAAAACTATTCCGATCAGTATACCGTGAGTGCACGTACCGATCCTTTTGAGTTGCCTACACAACTTGTCATTGGTGCAGCTTATGACTTCAACTTTGAAAATGATTACCGTCTGACATTAGCAGGTAACTTTACCTCGAACTCGTTTACAAAAGACCAAATAATTCTTGGGGCAGAGTTCTCATTAAAGAATTATTTGATGTTGCGCGCCGGTTATGCATACGAAGAAGGAGTTTGGGATAATATTGATACCGATGAAAACACAAACATCAACAAAGGATTGAATTTAGGTGCTACTGTTCAGGCTCCTTTAAGTAAAAAAATGACTTTATCAGTTGATTATTCATACCGCTCTACGGCACATTTTGATGGTACACATTCAATAGGAGCACGTATTTCATTCTAATTTTAAGAAAAGAATATACGCAAAATAAATTGTACCTTTGCAAGGTAAAAAGACCCTTAATTTTCGTAAGGGTCTTTTTATCTTATTTGCATCTAATATATATTTAATTTTTTACTTGACATGGATGAAATAAAATATTTCACACAAGAAGGACTACAAAGACTAAAAGACGAATTAGACGAACTAATGCTTCGCCAACGCCCCCTTGTTTCGCAAATGATAGCGGAAGCAAGAGACAAAGGAGACCTTTCGGAAAACGCCGAATATGATGCAGCTAAAGAAGCACAAGGATTACTTGAATTGAAAATATCCAAGCTTCAAGAACTTATCATGACGGCTCGTATTATTGACGAATCAAAAATGGACACTTCGAAAGTGTTGTTATTCTCGAAAGTAACAATTAAAAACTTGAAGAACAACGCAAAAATGACTTATACAATTGTTCCAGAAAAAGAAGCCGATTTGAGAACCGGTAAAATCTCGGTAAACTCACCAATTGCAAGAGGACTACTTGGAAAAGAGGTTGGAAATCAGGCAGAAATAACGGTTCCCGCAGGAAAAATGACATTCGAAATTGAAGAAATAGCACGTTAAGTTATGGCAACACTATTCACAAAAATCGTAAATGGTGAAATACCAAGCTACAAAATAGCCGAAAATGACAAGTTCTTTGTTTTTCTCGATATCAACCCGTTAGCTAAAGGACACACATTAGTCATTCCTAAAAAAGAAGTTGATTCCATTTTTAATGTAGAAGATACCGACTTGGCAGAAATGATCGTCTTTGCAAAAAAAATAGCCTTGGCAATCGAAAAAGTGATTCCATGTAAAAAAATAGGAATGACCGTGATAGGTTTAGAAGTACCTCACGCACACATTCATTTAATTCCGATAAATACCATTTATGATATGGATTTCAAACAACCGAAACTATCGTTAAGTTCCGAAGAATTTCAAGAGATATGCGATAAAATAAAGGCAAATCTTTAGATTGAAATCGCAAGACAAAAAAATGCTTCATTGATTCAATGAAGCATTTTTTGTTTAATAAGCCCGCTCGTTTCGACCTTCGATAAAATTGATAAACGACTTGTTAACGACTTTATTTCCGCCCGGAGTAGGATAATTGCCCGTAAAATACCAATCGCCCGTATCGTTAGGTATTGCCTCATGAAGGCTTTCAATGGTTTGAAAAATCACACGCACTTGTGCTTTAATATCTTTTGCTGTAACTAACTGAGCTATCTTGTCTGAAATTTGTTGTGCTTTGAAAGGCTCGTAAATTTCTTTTACATAGTTTACAATTGCTTCTTTAGGTAATTTTTCTTGTGCCTTACATTTGTTGTAAACCGCATTGATAATGTGTTCTTGCTTCGTTTCTTTCAACAATTCGATTGCCGCTCTAAAAGCTACAAAATCGCCCAATTTAGCCATATCAATTCCATAACAATCGGGATAACGAATTTGCGGTGCCGACGAAACGATAATGATGCGTTTTGGTCCCAGCCGATCTAAAATACGAATAATACTGTTGCGTAATGTGGTGCCGCGAACAATCGAATCGTCGAGAACGACTAAAGTGTCGATGCCTTCTCGAATAAGTCCGTACGTAACGTCATAAACATGTGTAACGAGATCGTTACGCTGATTGTCTTGCGTGATAAAAGTGCGCAATTTCATGTCTTTTACGGCAATATCTTCAATGCGAAGGCGCGTGTTAAAAATTTCATTCAACGTTTCATCATCAAGTTTGCCGTGCGAAGCCATTATTTTTTCACGCTTGAGATTGTTGCAATACACATCTAATTCCTGAACCAACCCACGAAAAGCAACCGAAGCCGTGTTTGGAATGTACGAAAATACCGTATCACAGATGTTGTAATCAATTTCTTGGAGCACTTTCGGGACTAATAAGCGTCCTAAAGCTTTACGCTCGCTGTAAATTTCGGCATCTGTACCGCGCGAAAAATAAATCCGTTCGAACGAACACGATTTTCGTGGCAACGGATCTTTGCACAGCACTTCTTCCCATTTGCCGTTTTTCTTGATAATAAGTGCGTGTCCGGGTTTGATTTCACGAATCGATTTCTGAGGCACATCGAAAGCTGTCTGAATAGGCGGACGTTCAGATGTAACCACCACCACTTCATCATCGGCATAATAGAAAGCCGGACGAATGCCTGCCGGATCGCGAAATACGAAAGCGTCGCCATGTCCAAACATACCGGTGATGACAAATCCGCCGTCCCAATATTGAGCGGCTTCTTTTAAAATGGACTGAACATTCAGTTCCTCAGCAATTTTGTGCGAAACGTCTTTTTTCGAAAAGCCTTGGTCGCGGTATTTGCGATATATTTTGTCATTTTCTTTATCGAGAAAATGTCCGATTTTTTCGAGAACGGTAATGGTGTCGGAAGTTTCGACCGGATATTGTCCTAAATCGACTAATTTATTAAACAACTCATCAACGTTGGTCATGTTGAAATTTCCGGCTAATACCAAATTGCGTGTCATCCAATTGTTTGCCCGGACAAAAGGATGCAGGTTTTTGATTTCGTTTTTGCCGAATGTGCCGTAACGAAGGTGTCCCATGAACAGTTCGCCTGTAAAATCGACATTTTGTTTCAGCCAATTCACATCACTCAAACGTCCCGAATTCGCACTGTCTTTTATCTCTTGAATTTGATTGTAAACCTGATTGAAAATATCTTTAATCGGTGTGTTCGAGTTGGAACGAATCCGACTAATGTATCGGTTTCCGGGTTCTAAATCGAATTTTATTCCGGCAATTCCGGCACCATCTTGTCCTCTATTATGCTGTTTTTCAGTTAATAAATGGAGTTTCTGAAGTCCGTAAAATGCGGTTCCATATTTTGCTATGTAAAATTCGAGGGGTTTTAAAAGTCGAATAAGTGCAATACCACATTCGTGCTTAATTTGGTCGCTCATGGAAGTGCGTCGTTTTTTATGATAAATTTGCTCTGATGGAAATACAAAAATACATAAAATCATGCTAACGATTGTAAATGCAACTGCTAACGATGGGGATATTCTTGCCCGATTTCAAGAAGAAATGGCTTTAGAATCCGAAAACCTACGGCTCGACCCTATTGCATTGCGCAAAGGTGTAAAAGCTATTTTCGATGATCCGGCAAAAGGATTTTATCTGCTTGCAAAAGAAGACGCTAATATCGTTGGTTGTCTGCTTGTTACGTCGGAATGGTCGGAGTGGCGCAATAAAACGGTATATTGGATTCAGTCGGTTTATGTTGTTCCCGAAGCACGCCGAAAAGGTGTTTTCAGGAAAATGTACGAAGAGGTGAAAAACAGGGTTTCGAAAAATGAAAATCTTGGTGGCATCCGGTTGTACGTCGATAAGTCGAACACGCGAGCGCAAGAAGTCTATCGAAAAATCGGCATGAACGACCAACACTATAGCTATTTCGAGTGGATGAAAGATTTTTAAAAGCGGAAGAGAGATTCCTAAGGTGACTTCTAAAAATTTCAATATCAAGGCTTGCGACTGAAACAAAAGCGAAGTTTACTAACGTAAATGAGCATTTTGGCGAGGGAGCGTAACGCGGTATTTTGGATTTTTAGAAGTTCCCCTAATTGCAAATTATTTCCTTATCTTTATCACCCACAACAAAACTTTCGATCTCATGAAAAAACACTTCTTTCTTTTACTGCTTGCGTGCACACTTGGCAATGCCAATGCGCAAGATTTCTGGCAACAGCTTACGCCGATACCGGGCAATAGCACAAAAGTAATGTGCCTTGCTACCAACAGCAAGGGGCATATTTTTACAGGAGTTAGCAGCTATCCGACCGATGGTGTTTTCCGTTCTATTGATGGCGGACAAAGCTGGGAGCAGGTACTCAAAACCGGCGCACAGGGATCCTCTCGCCCCGTTTATTCGATAACCATCAATGAAGCCGACCATATTTATATCAGTGGGAGCGGAAATAATTCTCTGATGCGCTCAGAAGATGATGGCGAAACTTGGGAAAACATTCAGACACCTGTGAATGGATGGTTTTATCAGATTCTATGTATCGGACTTGATACGATTTACGGCTGTTCGGGTGATCCTAATGGTTGGGATCCTGCTGTTTACCGGACTTACGATCGCGGTGCTAATTGGGATGTGCTTCCTATCTATCCCGAAGTTACTTATACCAATGAAGAAGCAAGAGATATAGTTATTAGCAGCGATGGCGTATTGTATGTAGGTACGCTTAGTTATAATAATTATTATAAAGGCGGCTTATACCGATCTTATGACCAAGGCGATACATGGGAGCATATTGCACCGGAAGTTGATTTTATAGAACATCTGGCTATCAATTCGAAAGACGATATATTCATTGCCAGTGCAGGTATTGGGTTTTGTGTGTTGCGCGCCGGTGCCACAACGGTCGAAACATTTCCTGATATAATCTATATTCCTTACGACGTGGTAGTCGATTATGCCGACCATGTTTACGTAAAATCGCTTAACATGTATGTTTCATACGATGATGGAATAGCTTTCGAAAATATGGAAAATGTAGGCATATTAAGATTTCATACTGGAAAAGATAATTTTTTATATAGCTATAGTTATAATCATAATAGAATTTATAGAAGTACGCTGCCAATGCTATCAATTGAAGAACAACCGAAAACAAAATTTAACTTAAATTTTTATCCAAACCCCGCACGAGATAACCTAACTATTTATAGCACCGAAATAAAAGAAAACACCACAGTTTCGGTATATGATTTATTAGGTAAAAAACTATTTGAGACAATGATGCGCAATGAAAACCAAGTAGTTGACATTAGTATGTTACAAGCAGGCATCTATATGCTGAAAGCACAAACTTCAAATCAAACATTTACATCCAAATTCATTAAATATTAACGAAATACAAAAGTCATGAAAAAGATTACTTTTACTTTTCTGATGTTTGTCAGTTTTTTTGCTGTTCAGCAGCTGCACGCACAAACGGAATTTATTAGCGGAGCACTTCCGCTAACGGAAGCCGAAGCAGCGCAAATACCTGTATTACAACTCTCGCCCCAGTCGGCAGCCTCACCGCTACCCGATTCGGCGCACAATAACTGGCGCATCTATTTTCCGCCGATTTACGACCAACAACGAACCGGTAGCTGCGCACAAGCTTCGACAATCGGTTATACGTTTACCTACGAAATGAACCGCTTGCGCAATGTAGCTTCCTAATTATTTTGTTTCATTTTTTTACAAAACAAATTTCTTTTTTCTTACCTTTATGGCATGATAAAAACGTTTGCCTTATGAAAACTTTTACCAAACACATTTTTCTTATTTTACTGCTTGCGTGCACACTTGGCAATGCCAATGCACAGGATTTCTGGCAGCAGTTGACTCCTATCGAAGGCGATTATACTATACAGTGCTTGGCTACCAACAGCAAAGGACATATTTTCGCTGGTGTAAGCAATAAAAAACCGAGCTACCCTCCTCAAGGTGTTTTCCGCTCTATTGATGGCGGACAAAGCTGGGAGCAGGTACTCAAAACGAGTGCATACGGGTCTACTTGGCCTGTTTATTCGATAACCATCAATGAAGCCGACCATATTTATATCAGTGGGAGCGGAAATAATTCTCTGATGCGTTCGGAAGATGATGGCAACACTTGGGAAAACATTCAGACACCTGTGAATGGATGGTTTTATCAGATTCTTTGTATCGGAATTGATACGATTTACGGCTGTTCGGGTGACGGTTGGGATCCTATCGTTTACCGGACTTACGATCGCGGTGCCAATTGGGATGTGCTTCCTATCTATCCCGAAATTACTTATACCAATGAAGAAGCAAGAGATATAGTTATTATTAACCAGACGGTAATATATCGAAAATACTTTGTATATTTGCAGTATGGAAAAGATAGATTTTAGGACGGTTACAGAATCAGCGCGACTTGTACTTCGCGAGCGGGCAATAAGTCT
>JAISHW010000086.1 GCA_031262365.1 Lentimicrobiaceae bacterium | reverse complement strand
TACAGGTCAAAAATTCAGTGCCGAATATGCGCAATTTAAAGCGTTGCTACCTTAATAATTGGCTAATCGACTAACTAACTTGTAAACTAACAAACTTATATAATTATGAAAAAAATTATTGCAACCTCCAAAGCTCCACAAGCTTCAAATGCATATTCGCAAGCCGTTCAAGCAGGTAATATGCTTTTCGTATCGGGTCAATTGCCCATAGATATGGCAAACGGCGAAATACCCGAAACATTTTTAGAACAAGTGCACCAAGCATTGAAAAACTTACAAACCATAATCGAAGAAGCGCAATTTTCAATGTCGGACGTGGTAAAAACAACTGTTTTTTTGAGTGATTTTTACGGTTTTGAATTGCGAGAAGATTATGATCGTGTGTATAAACCGCTTTTGGGCGAATACCAAGACCCTGTGGGCGATTACGAAGAATACGACGAAGACGGTTTTCTCAACGATGAGGAATACAGTGATGATGAGGAAGAATTTGACGAAGATTTCTTTGACGAAGATGAGTGTTTTATCGATTATTTTACGGTATTCAACACTATTTATTCGCAGTATTTTCCCGAAAATCCGCCAGCTCGTTCGTGTGTAGCGGTAAAACAACTACCTAAATGGGCAATGATTGAAATTGAGGCTATTGCGGTAAAATAAAAAATAGTATTTTTGTCAGGAAATCAACAATCATACAGCTATGGCTCGTTACTTAGACCCAAAAAATGATTTGACATTTAAGCGTATTTTCGGCGAACACCCGCATTTATTGATTAAATTTTTGAATGCCATAATGCCTTTGGAACAAGGCAGAGTGATAGAAGAAATTCAGTATTTACCGGCAGAGCAAGTACCCGATGTTGTAGGCAAAAAGAACTCTATAGTTGATGTAAAATGTATTGACAACCTCAAAAAACAATTCATTGTAGAAATGCAAATGTATTGGAGCGAGGCGTTTAACAACAGAATGGTGTTTAATGCAGGTAAGGCGTATGCACGGCAGCTCAACAAAAACGAGGATTACGACCTTTTAAAACCGGTGTACACCTTAGCCATTATTAACGATGTGTTCGACCACAAAACAGACGATTTTTATCATCATTTTCAAATAGTAAACAAAGAAAATACCGATGAAATTATAAAAGGTCTTGAATTTGTGTTGGTAGAATTACCCAAATTTCAGCCTCACAATTGGAAAGACCGTAAACTTGCCGTTTTATGGCTGCGTTTTTTGAGTGAAGTAGGCGAAGATATGAACACATTGCCGAAAGAATTACAAGAAGACGACGACATACGCCAAGCAGCCGAATTGTGCGAACAAGCAGCCTTTAGCCCCGAAGAATTAGAAAAATACGAAAACTACTGGGACGCTATACGTATAGAAAAAACTGTTAGAAACGCATCATTACGAGAAGGTATGGCTATTGGCTTAGAAGAAGGTTTAGAAAAAGGCGAGGCTATTGGGTTAGAGAAAGGCAAAGCCATGTTAGCAAACGAAAAAGTAAAAATCGCAAGAAATCTACAATCAGCCGGAATAGCAGTAGATATAATAGCAAACACCACAGGGTTATCTATTGATGAACTAAACGAAATGTTCGCACGATAATAGCGAACTTATTTCCCTACCAAGTCTTTCAACAACGCTATTTGCTCGTCTTTGGCTGTAATAAGTTTTTCGTAGACTTCTTTATTATTGGGAAAAAAATAGCGATTAATCTTTTATCATGCACTCAACCAAAATAAATGCAGCCTTTAAATGGGTAATTTTTGCATATAAGAATAAGCAAACCATGAAAAAGAAAAAGTGTTGTATTAAGAAAATTGGCTTATGGGGGCTTATGCAGATGTGTGTTTTTTGTGCTTTTGCCGAAGAAATCAGCATATATGGAAAAGTGATGAATAACAAAGGTGAACATTTACCATTTGCAACCATTATGATGTATAATAATCAAGATTCTATACTACAAGGAACTCTTTCTGATTCAATAGGCAATTATCGTATTAATGGCGATTTGAAAATTGGGCTATACAATTTAAAGGTTTCTTATGTGGGTGCAAGAGATAGTATTATACCTCTAAATATTGAGAAAGGAAAAACAAAATATATCCAAAATATTATTCTCAATGAACATGAAACATTAGGAATGGTAGTAGTTACAGCTCGCAAACCAATCGTTAAACAATATGCAGACCGAATTGAAGTTGCTGTAAATAATGATATTCTTAATACTGGAAGTTCCGCATTAGATGCTTTGCAGCGAGCTCCCTGCGTAACAATAGATAGACAAGGCGGAAATGTAAAGCTAATGGGAAAAGAAGTTGTAATATTGATCGACGGACGTGATTCTAAAATTGCTGTCGGCGACTTGTTGGCTATGCTTGAAACAATGTCTGCCGAAAATGTTGCTACATTAGATTTAATAACTACTCCTCCGGCGCAATATGAAGCCGAAGGGAAAGGAGGAGCTATCAATATAAAAATGAAACATACCGAAAATGAAGGTTTCAATGGGTCTTTATCATTGAGTGTAGGATATAGTCAATTTTGGAAATATAGAGAAGGTGTCTCTATGTATTATTCCAAAAAGAAAATAGCTCTTTATGGAGGCGTAAACTATGTAAATGAAAAATGGTGTCAAAAATCAAACGAATCTTTTTCTTGGGATACTCAAAACACGAACTCATCAATAGCAAGAGAACGGAATAATCCTGCATTTACTTATAGAACAGGAATTGACTACACCATAAACAGCAAAAATAGTGCAGGTTTGACAATAGACGGATATTTCAAACCAAGCAACATATACATAGGAAATGCTGGAAGTGAAGTCTTTACTCAATCACAACTTGATTCCTTGATAAGGAATGAATATAGTACTCCATCCTCATCGGATAACATACATTCTAACATATACTATAAGCACACTTTTAATGAAAAAAGTGCATTGAATGTTACTGTCGATTATTTGTATGATTGGTTCAAAGAAAAAGGAAATTATTATGGAAAAACGTATGGCGAAACACATAATTTACTGAGTAATTGGTCATTAACAAATCCATCGCAAGCAGAAACCAATGTATGGGCTTTACGAACAGACTATTACAAAAAAATGAGAAAAGCAGGACAATTGGAAGCCGGAATGAAAAGCAGTCTTGTAACTATTGATTATAACGGAAGTTATCTTTTTACACAAAACGACAATCAACATTCTCGAAATAGTATTTTCGATTACGCTGAACAAAATCACGCATTATATGCTGCATGGTCTGATAAATTGGGAGAAAAATTTAGCTACAAAATAGGTGTGCGAGGCGAATTTACGCAAACAAATGCTGATTCTAAAACAACTATTGGTATCATAGACACTTCTTACATTGAACTTTTTCCATCTGCTTTTCTGATGTACTCATTAACAGACAAACATATTTTCAAACTTGCCTATAACAAACGTATTACCCGACCTTCTTACCGAGCGTTAAACCCATTTGAATATTACATATCTCAAATATCGGTTATAGCAGGTTCGCCCAATCTGTTTCCTTCTATTACGCATAATATTGAGTTTAGTCATATCTACAAGAACTCTCTGACTACTAATTTGTTCTATCTGTACAACAAAGATGTGTTCTCGCAAATACTCAAACGTTCAGAAACAAACCCGAGTACAGTTATTTATTTTCACGATAATATCGGAGCGAGTCATGAGTGGGGATTTTTTACCGGCGGATACAAACAATTACTAAAATGGTGGGGTATTTATGCGCAAATAACAGCGTATTATACGTATACCGATTTTCTCATATTGGGACGACCTGAACGAAAAGGATTACTCCAAGCCTCAACTTCTATATCAAGCCAATTTTTCTTACCAAAAGAAATCAAACTTGAACTTTCTGGTTATGGGCAAACTCCTGAAATTGCAGGATTTTATGAACGTAAGGCATATTACATACTTAATTTCAATGCTGCAAAAACATTTGGAAAAGAACAAAACTTCACAGTGTCATTTAAAGTAAATGATTTGTTGAAAACCGACAAACGTCGTTCCATAGGCTATTCCGATGGAGTTACTATGGCGGTGAAAAATTCTTACGATTCAAGACAATTTTGGGTTTCAGCTTTATGGAAATTTGGAAGAAATAAAAATAGTACTGTGAAAAGACAAAATTTCATTGAAGAGGAACAAAAGAGAATGTAATTATTTACAATCTCTTTTGAATAGAAAAAGAAGTCATCGAAAAACTTGAAACTTGCTTGAACGTCAGAAAGCATCTAAAATACCTTCTATATAATCAAGAATTTCTTCGCGCCCTAATTTATGTAGCGATGACGAAAGAAACAGTGGCGGTAATTCCGCCCAAAATTCGAGTAATTTCGCTTTGTAAATTTCAACATTACGTTCCAAAGCCAGCGGCTTCATTTTGTCGGTTTTTGTAAAAATTATAGCAAAAGGAATGCCTTGTTCGCCAAGCCAATTAATAAATTCCACATCAATGGCGTGTGGTTCGTGGCGGCTATCTATGAGCACAAACAAACAAGTAAGTTGCTCACGCTTTGTAATATATTCACGTATGTATTGCTCAAAACTTGCACGGTCTTTTTTACTTACTTTGGCAAATCCGTAACCGGGTAAATCCACCAAGAACCATTGTTTGTTAATAAGAAAATGATTAATCGTTTGTGTTTTTCCGGGCGTTCCCGAAACTTTTGCCAATTTTTGATTATTGGTTAATAAATTGATAAGCGAAGATTTTCCAACATTGGAACGCCCGATAAAAGCAAATTCGGGACTATCAGATGTGGGACATTGCGCTTCGGTGGTGCTGCTTTTTATAAATTGAGTCTGTTTAATTATCATTGCGTACGGAATTAAGTTTTTTATAGCCAATCACACGGTCGTAGCCATACATTTGGTCGTAAAAATAGACAAAAATTTCGTAATCGTTTTCCGTTTGGTAAAAACTTCCTTCAATGTCGGCAGAGTTGAATTGTGCGGTTTTCGGGTCAAATTCGGCAAGAAGATAATCATAATACCCTTGTTTCAAAAGAATTGAGGCTTCGTATTGTTTCAATTTCTCATTATACGTCATCTTATAAGCATCGTTTGGTTGCCACATCGAAAAATCGCCAACTACGTAAATATCGTTGTTATTGTAAAGTGATTGCATTTGTTTGTAGGTAATAATCACATTGGCATAGTCGGAAAGTGTGTAAGCCTGCTCCGGAAAATCGTGAGAAATAGTAAAGCCGCCGTTCAAATCGCCGGTTTTGCTGTATGCTTTATACGCACGATTTTCGTTAGCATATAGTATAATATTATAAAGCCGTGTTTCAGGATTATATGCAATAGTACGCACCACTCCGCCCGGATAGACCCAACTTTTGAAATTGAACTGATGAAATTCCGAATTACCCAAAAACAATAAATTTGAACCTTGCCAATAGCGAATTTCGTCGCCAGTGATATGCGAAGGTTTTTGAGCGATTATCATATTATCCCAGCGGTGATTTTGCAAAATTTGCAGCGAAATATCGCTAAAAGGATTGCGAATAACAAATCCCAAAGGAAATAGCGTTACCAGCACTTCCTGATATTCGTCCAGAAACTGCACTTGGTCGGAACGCTGCACCGATGCTTCCATTTTAAGCAATTGTTCGGTTACTACTATGCGTTTTTGAAACAAAACATCATCAGATTCATTATCAATCACTTGCAAAATATAATTTCCCGAATAACGGAATTTCAAATCGTCGTTCGGGAATCGAGCACTGTAATGAATATAATCGGTATTGGTGTTTACGGAGTGTTCTATAGTTTCAAAATTCTGTATTCCAAACTGTTGCAAATATTCGCTTGTGTGCAATGCACTTTTATTCCAATATCTATCACAAAGCGTAAGATCGTAGCGAAAATCCCGAATATCGTTACCAAGAATATCAAAATGCACATCAATAGTTTCTTGATTAAGCAGGGCAATTACCGGATTGTTAAGCGGATTGCCTGTTTTGTACACTTCTATTGATTTCACAAAATCGCTGAATATGGCATCTTTTAGAGGCGTTTGAGCTATGAGGGTTTGTGTACAAAGTAGGATAATAACTGTTTGGAATAA
>JAISHW010000079.1 GCA_031262365.1 Lentimicrobiaceae bacterium | reverse complement strand
CTGAAAAGGCAACAAACAGCAACAATTTCTCTCGTAAATTACCATCAAGAAGTTATTTTCATCGACGTTTTTGTGGCACAGTAGCAAAAAAAAGCATCAAATTATGCAATAGGATACGTGTCATCCCGAAAGATGAACGTGGTAAACATTCATTTTAGAAATTTAGGTAATAACATCGTCGACTTTTTATTGGAGCTTCTAAAAATCCCAATCTCTGCGTTACGCTTCTTCAACAAAATGCTTATTTACGCCAAGTAAACTCCGCTTTTGTTTCAGTCGCAAGCCTTGATATTGAAATTTTTAGAAGTTCCCTTGTGTTTTTCAGAAAACACCTTCATGAGACGAAATGATTATTTTTTTAAAAAGTCAATGGTTGTATAAAATAGAAATCAAAAAACAATTGTTGAAAAGTTACTTAATACATTGATTTATAATATGATAAATTGTAGATAAATGCGCAAAATAAATACATTTTAACATTCTTTTGAAAAAAAACGAGAAAATATGCTTTCGGATTGATAAAAAGAGAATACTTTTGCATGAAATATTAACACAATGTAAAAATGAGATTAATTGTTTCCACTCATTTTTATGTTCGCAATTAACTAATTATCAAAAGGAAACATCATTAAAATTTATTACTATGAAAAAGATTTTACTTGTAGTAGGTTTCGTTTTTGCTGGAATCGTAGCTAATGCACAATTCTATGCAGGTGGAAGTTTAGGCTTTGGAATGACATCTCAAAAACTTGACAATGGCGACAAAGTTGGAACTGAAACAAATTTCTCAATTGTTCCTGAAGTTGGTTATTCGTTGAACGACCGCTTGGATTTAGGTATTTCTATTGGTTTTGGAATGGATCAATACAAACCAGAAGGTGGAGAAAAAACTAAAAGCAATGCTTTTATGGTTGCTCCTTATGTACGCTACTCATTTGTTGAATTCGGACGTTTCAAAGTAATGGCAAAAGCTTCTCTTTACGCCGCATTTGGTGAAGATGTAGACAAAGTTAAAACAACTGACTTTGGTTTAGCAGTTGCTCCTGTATTGGGTTACAACTTATCTGACAATTTCATTTTGTTAGCTAACTTAAACTGCTTTGCTTTAGGATTCGACTACAATAAAGTTAAAGACGGTCCTGCAACAACAACCTTTGGTCTTGGTTTTGACTCAAACAATGTAGCTAACCTTGGTGGTGGCGAAGTTCCTTTCACTATTGGATTTGCTTACATTTTCTAAGAAAATCTTCTTAAAACACATAAAAAAGGCAACCGAAAGGTTGCCTTTTTTTGTTTGATTACTTCTTATTCTTTAGGTACAAATTAGATTCATCCTTGAAAATTGTCTTTTTGAAACGAAAAACAGCCAATTAAAAACATCTATCTTTGCGGCATGCAAGCAATTATAGGACAAATAGTGATTTTGACAACCATAGGAATCATTGGTTGGGTGGCTATCCGCTCGAAAATCATCAATCAAAACAATGTTGATGGACTGGTAAAAGTGATTCTGAAAATTACTTTGCCACTATTGATTTTTACCACTTTTTCCGGTACCAAACTAAACAAAGAAATGTTAGCGGCTTTTCCATTTATTTTCGGAGCCGCTTTTGTAAGTGTTCTTGTTTTGTTTTTCTTGAGTAAAGTAAGTGCAAGGTTCCAGAAATTGAACAGAGAAAACACCGCTCTACACAATACCAGCACGATGTTCGGAAATGTCGCTTTTTTAGGCTATCCGCTGCTGAATGCCGTATTTCCGAATGGAGAAGGCTTGATTTACGCAACGATTTTTCAACTCGGACACGACAGTTTAATGTGGACATGGGGAATTTTTATTCTGAACAAGGGAGCGCAACAAAAAAGCGCGCAAACATGGAAACACATGATCAATCCAACAACAATCGCTTTTTTAATTGGAATACTATTTCTTATTCTAAAAATCGAAATTCCTTATTTGCTATTCGAACCGCTACATGGCTTGGGACATACAACGATATACCTTTCGATGATTTATGTTGGTGCTGTTTTAGCAACCGTCAACGCGAAAACTTTATTTACCAATGTGCGTTCTTATATTGTGAGTTTTAATAAGTTAATTCTCTGTCCTTTAATTGTTTTGCTTTGTTTTTATGTGCTAAAAAAAGTCGGTATTTCGATTCCTTTTTCGGCTATGAGTGTCGCTGTTTTACAATCGGCGATGCCGTGTATGATTATCGTCTCGATTTTAGCGAAAGAGTTAGGACTCAATGCGAAACAATCAGTAGAAAATATTTTTATCAGTTCTGTTTTATCCATTGCAACGTTACCGTTTATCTATTTTTTGATTCAAAAATTCTTATCGTCCTGATGGCACCTCTTTTTTTCCGATTGCTTTTTAAATCAAAACTTGTTCGTAAAAATGTCGGGTAATTATGTACTTTTGTCTTGACAAAATTTTCTGCACGATGCCCGAGTGTATAAAACGCTATTTTTTTAATAAAGCAGTCGCGAAAGCGACAAAGGCGGGCATTTCGACAAAACTTCCCGAACAACGAATCAACACAATAGTCCTTTTGCTCGAACGCCCACAACTGGAAGCGTTCGACTCGATAAAAAAAACGCTGATACATAATTTTGATTTTCAGCATGTTAAAATAATACTTTTTGATGCTTCAAACGTAAAAGAGCCGATAGAGCATATTTTTATAGATTTTGTATTTAAAAAGAAAGATTTTAATTTTTTTGGAAGTGTGAAACGAGAAAAGTTAACACCTCTAACCCAAATCAAAGCGGATTTGTTTATTAATTTAGTTGAAAAAAACACCGTATACAGCGATCGAATCATGCTCGGAATCAATTCGTTGTTTAAAGTTGCTTTTTCTGCCGAAGTACAACGTTTGGCATCGCTCACGGTTGATTCGGGAACGAAAAAAGAGGTAACACAACAACTGGAATTAGTGTCGGATTATCTAAATGCATTTAACGGAAATACAGCATAATAATGAAAAAATTTTGGGGAACTGGCGTAGCACTTGTAACGCCTTTTAATAAGGACTTTTCGGTCGATTACAATGCTTTGAAAAAGATTGTGAATTATGTGTTAGAAAACGGCGTTAATTATTTAGTCGCTTTAGGAACAACAAGCGAAGCTCCGACTTTGAACGATGACGAGAAAGAGAAAGTTGTCAAAACAATCATCGAAGCAGCCGCAGGACGTTGTCCGATTGTGTTAGGAATGGGCGGAAATAATACTCAAGTGCTTGTTGAGCAAATAAAAAATCAAAATTTTGAACAGATTGACGCGATTTTAAGTGTAACGCCTTATTACAACAAACCACAGCAAAATGGCTTGATAGCGCATTTTAGGGCAGTAGCCGATGCTTCGCCGGTTCCGGTTATTTTATACAACGTTCCGGGACGTACAGGCGTGAATCTTAGTGCTCAATCTTGTCTGAAACTCGCCGAACACCCGAATATTATTGCAGTGAAAGAAGCTTCGGGTAATTTGCAGCAATGTATGGAAATCTTGAGAGACAAACCGGAAAACTTCGATGTGATTTCGGGTGACGATGCTCTTACATTGCCGTTTATGGCACTTGGCGCAAAAGGTGTAATATCAGTAGCTGCAAATCTTTACCCAAATAGGTATTCGACAATGGTTTCTTCTCAGTTGAATAATGAATATGATAAAGCTTTGAAACTGCACTATAAAATGCTCGAGATGAACAATTTGATTTTTATAGATGGAAGCCCTTCTTGTGTTAAAGAATTGCTTTATCACATTGGATTATGTCGAGAATTAGTTCGTTTGCCGCTTGTTTCGGTTAGCAATAATGCACGTCAGCTGTTGTTAGATGAATGGAATACTAATTTTTCGAGAAAATAAATTATATGAATAATATGAAAACAGTAAAAATAGCATTTTGTATTTTATTAGCCTGTTTATTCCATAACCAAATCTTGGCACAATTTGATTTGGAAAAAGCACTTCAAACACATCCTGAAGTTTATTTTTCGTTGAAAATTACTGAAAAAAATACAATTGAACAGTTGGATAAAATCGTTTCGATTGACCGTTTCGATGGCGAAGAATTGACTGCATACGCAACCCGCGAACAATTTGAAAAAATCCTGACACAAGGATTTGAACCTGTTGTTTTGACACCGCCATCGCTGCAAGAAATAGTCGAAATGTTCGATTTTGAAACATCGCGTGGCGTTTACGAATGGGACAGCTATCCGACTTACGAAGCCTACGAAACCATGATGCAGCAGTTCGGAACAAACCATTCTTCGAAATGCACAATTGTCAATTTGGGAACATTGAATAGCGGTCGAAAAATATTGATGGCAAATATCAACAACGGAACAACCGAAGGTAAACCGAAATTTTTATACACATCGAGCATGCACGGCGATGAACTTACGGGTTACGTGCTGATGCTTCGCTTGATTGATTATTTGCTAACAAACTACGACTCAAACACGCGCATCAAAAATATTGTTGATAATCTTGACATTTGGATTAATCCGTTGGCAAATCCAGATGGAGCGTATCGCACGGGAAACAGTTCGGTAAATGGTGCTACGCGAGCCAATGCAAATGGTGTTGATTTGAACAGAAACTATCACGACCCGAAAAACGGTCCACATCCTGATGGAAATCCATACCAACAAGAAACAGAAATATTTATGGAGTTTGCTCAAACATATCCGATTAGTATGGCGGCAAATTTTCATGGTGGAGCCGAAGTTGTCAACTATCCTTGGGATACATGGTCGCACAAACATGCCGACGACTCGTGGTGGCAACTGGTATCGCGTGAATATGCCAATTATGCGCAAACAAACAGCCCATCGGGTTATATGACCGATTTAACGAATGGAATTACAAATGGTTATGCTTGGTATACAATTACGGGAAGCCGTCAAGATTACATGAATTATTTTGCTTCGTGTCGTGAAGTAACCGTAGAAATTTCGGAAGAAAAAACGCCTTCAGGAAGTCAATTGCCAAATTTCTGGAATTACAACTTAGAGTCTTTACTGCATTATATGGAACAAAATCTGAATGGTATTCATGGTACGGTTACCAATGCAGAAACAGGCGAACCAATAGAAGCCTTAGTTTATGTCGAAACACACGATAAAGATCATTCGGAAGTGTATTCGCATTTGCCTTCAGGGAATTACAATCGTCTAATAAAATCCGGAACGTATAATGTAACGTTTTCAAAAACAGGATATTATCCACAAACACATAGATTGACGGTAACCGATAATCAACGCCTTGACTTTCATGTACAATTACAACCCGGTACGTTGATCCCTGATTTTGAAGCAACACAAACGCTCGTTTCACTTGGCGAAACAATTGATTTCGATAATTTGACTTTCGGCGAAGAAATATCATCGTATATCTGGACATTTGAAGGGGCTGAACCTGCTTTTTCGAACGATGAAAATCCAAAAAATATAACGTACAATGAAAAAGGAACTTATTCAGTTTCGCTTACGGTAACGAATAAAAACGGTGAAGTACAGAAAGTTACCAAAGAAAATTATATTTCTGTTTCATCAATTTATACGATGCCGCGTACGGGAACCGTAACAATCACCACTAATAGCGGTACGATTTACGATGATGGCGGTCCAGAAGATTTGTACTCAGATAATTGCAGTGCAACAATGATTGTGAATCCGGATTCAAGAAGTTCGATGATACATTTGGAAGGTTCGTACGAAACAGAAAGCGATTATGATTATTTGACTATTTACGATGGTGTAGGAACTTCGGGAACTGTTTTAGGACATTATAGTGGTGGAGGAACAGTTTCGCTGACATCGACTGTTGGTGCGTTGACAATAAAATTTACTTCCGATCAAAGTATTCAAAATGAAGGATTTGCATTAGAAGTATCGTGCGTGAATCCGGCTCATACGGCGCATGTAACAGGAACTGTAGTTAGCAAAGAAAACACTTCTCTTGCTGTTTCAAACGCGCTGGTTTCGTTTGGAAATTCTTATACAAAAACAAATGAAAGCGGAATATTCGAAATGGATTTAGAACCGAATACTTATGATATAACGGTTCTGGCTGAAGGTTATGAGATGTTTGATTATCAGGCAGTAATCGCTTCCGGAAATTCAACATTTCATTTCGAACTCACACCTTTAGCTTGTGTCATGCCAAAATATTTTATTGCTATTCCCGATAACTTTGTTATTGCAACTACTTTGTCGTGGACAGGACATCCGTTTTCGTCTGAATATCAAATATTTCGCGATGATGAACTGATTGATCAAGTGTCGGAAACCTATTATTACGATACAGATTTAGAAGGCAATAAAAACTATTGTTATATGATCGAAGCGGTTTGTTCGGAAGGAAATTCGGTAGCTACAGAAACAGTTTGTGTTACAACTGCGCCGCTTGGTTTGACACAACAAAATGAGAATCAGATGCAGATTTATCCGAATCCGGCAAAAGAAACGATTTCGATTGTGTTAGAACAGTTAAATACGGTTGTTTTAAGAAACATGTTAGGACAAAAGGTGTTGCAATATGATCACATCAATACGGATACATTTAGAATCGATGTTTCGCATTTGCAATCGGATATGTATATGCTCGAAGCAACAACTAATAACGGCTCTTGCTTTGTTTCGAAAGTGGTGTTGACAAAATAGGGAGCTTCTAAAATCCAAAATACCGCGTTACGCTCCCTCGTCAAAATGATCATTTAAGCCAAGTAAACTCCGCTTTTGTCTCGGTCACAAGCTTTGTTTTTTTGAATTTTAGAAGCTCCATGTAGAGATTCGATGTTTTACTAAAAAATCAAGTAATTGATTAAGGTATTTTCAATACCGGTCAATAAGTTGATTTCGTTGTTGTTGTGAAGGCTTCCAACGTCGAAAGGTGTTTCGCCGGCTAACCCGGAACTGATAATCATTTTTCCGCTCTTGTCAATTAAATAAATTTCGCGACTTGATTCCGATACAATTCCAAGCAAACGTTTGCCTCGTGTAATGTTGAAAAACACCGGTTTAGTAATGATGTCTTGTTTGAAATTAAACGAAAACAATTCTTTTCTAAAGCGATCGAGTATGCGTAACTTGTTGCCATCTAAGTAAATAAAATCAATAACGCCGTCTTGATTAAAATCTTCGTACAAAAAGAAATGATTTTCTGAATAGTTGCCCATATCTGATGTACTCAGCAATCCGGTTCCGGATACGTACAATAATTTTCCGGCTTTGTTGGTGGTCAACAAAATTCCTTTGCTGTTTGTTTTGTTTACGTAAAAATCAGCATAACGCGATTTTTCGATGATGCCACGTGGTTGAATACGTGTTTGTCCGCGTCGGTCGACAATACGTACATCGCCATGGATATCGGTAATAATCATGTAATCTTTGTCGGCAGCAACAAGTCGTTCGACAGGTTTCGAAACAATATCAAGTGATTTTGGTCGGTTCCATCCGTCAACTTCGCGACCGTTCAATTCGTAATTATAGGTGAGTTTATCGGCGCACGAAACAAGAATGCGGTAATCTTTTTTGTTGTTGTAATCAAAAACTGAAATGCCGTTGGTGGCGTTTGAACGTAGTTTGACAGGATAACCTTTTACATAATCGCCGTTGCGGTCGATTAAAATCAAGTAGCTTTCCGAGTTAAACAGAAACTGGTATTTTCCGTTTTTGAAATAATCAACTACAAATACGTCGCCGAGAGGTGTTTGTGGTAATTGTTTTTTCCACAAAATTTCGCCGTCAGGATTGATTAAATACATCTTGTTTTCGGTGTCAAATGCAACAACGTTGTATTTTTTTGTTACATGGTCTTCGACAATATGCGGCTTGCCAAAAATAGGCGCATCGAGGTTTACTTTCCAGGCAATCAGGCTTTCTTCTTTATAATTGGGATTGTGTTTGCCGTAAATGGTGGTGTAAAGCATATCGCGATCTGCGGCAAATTGAATCGAAAAGGCTTCGAATTCTTTTACAACATCTTGATTTCGATTAAGTTCGTATAAAAGTGATTTGCTGACGAACGTGTTTAACAGATTGAGATTTTCGCGCAGATTGACATAAAGTGTTACATTAGCCGATTCGGAAAGATTGTTTTGAAACGATTTAAAATTTTCGTTCAAGTCGAACGTGCGACCGGTGCGGTAATAACGAATCACGTGTTCGAGTGTCGAAATGTGGTTGGCAACAAGCAAATAACCATCGACAACGGCATATACAAAGTTGTTGACATCTGAAAAAACATCACCGAATATATCCGGAATGAATCGATTGATTTTTAATTCTTTAATGCTAAAATTGTCGATTTTACTTTGTTTTACAACGCCTGCTTTCGAAGTTAGTTTGTTCAGGAAAACTTGCATTTTGCTCATATCTTCGACTCCTATAACAACGAAAGCGTCGTCGGAACCGTTCGAAATACACAAAGTCAGCTCGCCGTTAATAGGTTCGATAAATTCATTTTGAATATTAACGCCCCATTTTTTGTTGTATGAGTCGATTGTTTTGTTGTTACTTATTGTCAACCAGTAATTTGTAAAATCTGCAATACCAAAATGAAGCATTATTTTTGTCGAATAAGGCAAAATGTTAATGTGTGTGTTTTTTAACGCTTTTTTGCCTTGCAAATGTGCCAGATATTGATTGTTTTTCGAAGCATTCGAATAGCCGTTCAGCATGATGCTGTTTTGTTTGATCATGACATCTAAAGCTGCAAAATCGCCGAAATTGCCAAAAAACTCATAGAGTTTTTCATTCAGATTTTCATTGGAATAGGCAGCGATAATAGATGCAAAGGCATTGTAATTGACATATAAATAGCCTTCGGCATTGCTTCCGGAGGTTTCTTTCACTTTTACAAAAGACGGATTCGAAACTAACTTTTCCTGATTTTTAGTTTGTTCAATGGCGAGCTCTACAAGTTCTTTGTCGAAACTGCTGATAAGCAATCCGTTTTCGACTGCGAATGTGTAGTTTTTGCTCGTTTTGTTGTCGACGATGATATAAAATTTGTTGTTGGCAACATTCCGTTCGACTACCGTCATACGCTCGCCATAAACTTTGTAAAGTGTTTCTTTTATTTCGTAAACTGGAAAATCGTCTTGAATGGAAGCGATAAATAAAAACGAAAATCCTTGGTTTGTTTCGTGCAACGCTAATGCCATTGGACGCGAGCGCATTAAATCTTTAAATTCTTGTTTGTTTGTAAACAACGAATCGAGCCATAGCAATTGTTGGTTTATATCTTTAAAATGGTCGATTTTTGATAAAACAGGCCAAAATGAAGTGCTTTTCGAAAGCTTTTCCCAAAAAAATCCTGTTGTATTCGATTCAAATATCAAAGCAGATGTTGCCGGAATGGCATCAAGCACATTCAAATAATTGCGATCTTTTTGTTGTGCAAAATAAAGCCCGATAATAACAATTAAAATTACTATAACGACGGTAATCAAGGTGTTTGTTTTGTTTCGAAACATAGGAATAAGTGTATGGATATATGTTTTTACAACTTTCCAAAGGTAATAAAAACAATGTGAAAAACGAACGGGGGCTTCTAAAAATTTCAATATCAAGGCTTGCGACTGAAACAAAAGCGGAGTTTACTTGGCGTAAATGAGCATTTTAAGAAGCGTAATGCAGAGATTGGGATTTTTAGAAGTCCCCGAACAAAATTCGACGACTTTTTGTTGTGCGTCAAAATACTATTTTAAGTTGTACGCCGTGGTTGAAACTTAAGCGGTGTAAAGGACTCAATCCGACTTTTGCAATAGCATCGCGATGTTCGCGCGTAGGATAGCCTTTGTTTTTATCCCATTTGTAAACAGGATGCTCCTTGTGAAGGCTTTGCATCAGCATGTCGCGTGTTGTTTTGGCTAAAATAGAAGCCGCAGCAATTGATTGAAATTTGGCATCGCCACCAATGATACACTGATGCGGAATGTTTTTGTAAGCGTTGAAACGGTTACCGTCGATGAGCAACAATTCGGGCTTTGTCTTTAGTTGGTCGATGGCGCGGTGCATGGCTAAAAAAGAAGCATTCAAAATGTTTATTTCATCGATTTCTTTTGCCGAAACAATGCCAATACCATAAGTTTGTACTTCGTGCAAAATGATTTCGCGCAGTTCGAAACGTTTTTTTTCGGATAATTTTTTCGAGTCATTAAGCATCGGATTATCCCATCTGAGAGGCAAAATTACGGCAGCAGCTACAACAGGACCGGCTAAGCACCCGCGTCCGGCTTCGTCGCATCCGGCTTCGATGAAAGAGTCGGAAAATTTAACGGCTAATGACATCTAAAATAATGTTTGGTAATTATTGATAAGAAGTAAAATCAGCAACACAAACAATGCGATATTCATAAACCGAGATTTATTCAGCTGCGACATCGCAATACTAATTATGATTGCCATGCCAACAAAAAGAAAACTGTTTTGTGCCACAGGAGTTTGGGTGAAAAAAAACATCGAAATTGCCATTATAAACATCGAAATGGCAAGGGCGATTTTTTTTCGTAAATTAATTTTTTTGTCAGAATTTGTGCTGTAAACGATGTTTAGAGCGTAGAAAAACAAGATTAAGATAAGTGTTATGACAGCAATAACAGACCACGAAAAAAAATTGAACGCAGGCAATCCAAAACGATCGAAAGAATCTAAAAATAAGTCGATCTGACTGGTTAACTGATCGGTAAGATAAAAGTAAGAAGCAATAAAAAAATAAGGACATAAAAAACCGATAAGCGAAATAATCCATATTCGTGAGCTACTTGCTCGAATAATGAACAACACAATCCAAATATAACAAAGCAGCAAAATTGCCGGAAAATAAAACAACGAAATCACAGAAGCTAAAAGCGATACTTTAAACACCGGAAATTCGATATCTTCCAATTCGTAAAGCACAAACGCCGAATGTAACATTATTAATAACAGCGGATTAATCATCACAAACGGATAAAAACCGGTTTGTAAAGGAGCTAAACTAAACAACAAAACAAAAACAAAAGCGGCGGCAGAACTGTTTTTCGTTATCAAATTATTTGACTGAAGTATCAGATTGAAAAAAAACAGTTGTGTGAGTAAAAAAACAAAAGCAACAATAGTTCTAATTCGAGGTATTTGACTGAGCAACCGATCAAATACATTGAAAAGCATCGTGTTTTCTGTGTTTTCAAAAACAAGTGTTTGCGGATTGATAAGTGCCGGAATCCACAATACAAGAGCGATAACAAACACAAAAGCATATTGTACAAAAAAACTCGATCGAAAAAAACGGATGAACATCGTCTATTTGTTTAATGCAATTAAATCCATTCCAATATCATTTCTGAAATTCACGCCTTCGAAAGTGATTTTCTTGACATTTTCGTAGGCTTTTTTGCGTGCAATTTCGATGGTTTCGCCTAAAGCAGTTACGGCAAGTACACGTCCTCCGGAAGTTTTTATTTTTTCACTTTCGATATCGATCGAAGTTCCTGCATGAAATAAAATACAATCGCTTACCGCATTCAAACCTTCGATGATTTTTCCTTTCGAATAGCTTTCAGGATAACCGTCTGAAACTAACACGACAGTAACAGCTGTTCGTTCGTCGATTTCGAGTTCAATACTGTCGAGCGTTGTTGTGGCGCAAGCGGTCATCAGATCAACAAAATCTGTTTTGATGCGCGGAAAAACACATTCTGTTTCGGGATCGCCCATACGTGCGTTGTATTCGATAACAAAAGGTTCGCCATCAACATTGATTAATCCTAAAAAAATAAATCCTTTGTAATCAATCGATTCTTGTATTAATCCCGTCAACGTTGGTTTAATAATGTATTCTTCAACTTTTTGCATGAATTTGCTGTTGGCAAACGGAACCGGCGAAACAGCTCCCATGCCACCTGTGTTTAACCCTTTATCGCCATCTGAAATACGTTTGTAATCTTTTGCTTCGGGTAAAATTTTATAGTTTTTTCCGTCGGTCAATACAAAAACCGACACTTCGATACCGCTTAAAAATTCTTCGATAACCACTTTTGTTGACGCTTCGCCAAATTTGCCGTCGAGCATTTCGTTCAATTCTTTTTCGGCTTCTTCAAACGAATCAATGATGAGTACGCCTTTTCCGGCGGCAAGTCCGTCGGCTTTCAGCACATAAGGAGCGTTCATGCTTTTCAGAAAAGCAACACCTTCTTTTATAGTAGTGGCATCAACATGAAAACTTTTGGCTGTAGGAATGTCGTATTTTTCCATAAATTTTTTTGCAAAAACTTTGCTTCCTTCAAGTTGTGCTCCTGCTTTGTTGGGTCCAACAATCATGATGTCGTTCAGCGCGTTGTCGTTTTTAAAAAAATCGACAATTCCTTCAACAAGAGGTTGTTCGGGACCAACAATGATAAGTTCGATATTGGTTTCGATGCAAAACTTTTTTAGCTCTTTAAAATCGGTCGGGTCGATTGGCGCATTGATGCCGAAATCAGTTGTTCCGGCGTTTCCGGGAGCAATAAAAAGTTGTGTTGTTTTGGGACTTTGTTTCAATTTCCAAGCAAAAGCGTTTTCGCGTCCGCCCGATCCGATAACCAAAATATTCATTTTGATGTTATATTAATTTGATTCTGTTGATTTTAAAATACTATTCCAAAGTTTTTGAGCCGAAATATCCCAGCTGAACTTTTTTGCTTGTTCAAATCCTTTTTCGACGAGTTGTATTCTTATTTTTTCGTCCGAACTGATGGTTTTCATCGCATCGGCAATTTCTTGTTCGTCGAACGGATTTACCAACAAAGCAGCATCGCCGGCAATTTCAGGCATTGATGTAACATTCGATGTGATGACAGGAATGCCCGATCGGAATGCCTCAATGATCGGAATGCCAAATCCTTCGAAATAAGAAACATATAAAGCCGCAAACGCTGCTGCTGTAACTTGGCCCAGTTCGACATCATTTAGTCTTCCTGTAAAAATAACTTCATCTTTATGTGTCATTTTTTCGAAAGCTAAGCGAATCGGTTTTGTCCACCATTTTTTTTGCCCGACAATTACCAATTTTATGTCGGAATGGGTTTGCGTTTTGAATAAATCAAAAGCTGTAAACAAACGTGCTAAATTTTTTCGAGGATGCAACGACCCAACAAACATAAAATAGGGGAGTCCGGCACTGATTTTATTTCGCGTTTCACAAATTGTTTTGTTGTTTGTTGGAGCAAAAATAGTGTTGACTCCGTCGTAAACAACATCAATTTTTTCGGGTTCGATATGGTAATGCTCGACGATGTCTTTTTTCGAGAATTCGGATACGGTAGCAATTCGAGTTGCTCTCTTTGCAAAACGCGGAAAGAAATATCTGTAATACAAACGTGTCGAAAGAGGCAAATCTTTCGGAAAGTGTTCGAAATTAAGATCGTGTATTACAGTAAGTTGTTTTGTTTTCGAACACAGACTTAAATAGCCGTCAGGAGAAAGAAATAAATCGGGTTTGATTTTTCGCAGTGCGCGTGTAACAGCAATTTCGAACCAAATGACGAACAAAATAGGGTGGCGGGCTTGCGGATGCAATACAATCGGTTTTACATTTTCTGAAAACAAAAAAATGGGATTAGGCTTGCGATCGAACAAGAAGTAAAATTCGACTTCGGGATGCTGTTCGACGATGCGTCGTAGCGTTTCGTATGCGAACCAGCCAATTCCTTCTAATTTATTTTTTAGTAATAGGCGTGTGTTTACTGCAATTTTCAAGTGACAATTTTTTTGAAATGAACACAAATATTCTTCATGTAAAGGTAGTGAAAGCCGATGTAGAGCCAAACTTATTAGCGATACTAAGGCGCACTATCTTGTGCAAAGATGCAAAAATTCATTTAAGTGATTCTTAATAAAAAGGGCGATAAGTCCGTATTCTTTTTTTGTAATTTCGTAGATTGAAATAAAGCTTCCGAAGCTGATGAATCAAAGTTTTGTTAGAAATCTGTTGTTGTTGTTGTTTATCAATATCTTGATAAAACCTTTTTGGGTTTTAGGAATTGATTTAACGGTGCAAAATACGGTAGGCGATTCGGTGTATGGATTTTACTTCTCGATTTATAATTTCTCGTATCTGTTTTATATATTACTTGATTTAGGAATCACGAATTATAATAATCGTAATATAGCACAGAATAATCAATTGTTGAGCAAACATTTTGTCGGAATAAGCCAAGTGCGTATCATGTTGGCGATGCTTTATTTTATGGTGATTTTTGTTGTTGGCTGGGCTATTGATTACAACGCTCAACAATTGAAAATGTTGGTGATTGTTGGATTTAATCAAGTTTTGTTATCGTTTATTCTTTATTTGCGATCGAATATTTCCGGATTATTATTGTTCAAAACAGACAGTTTGCTTTCGGTACTCGACAAGCTGTTGATGATTATTATTTGCAGTTTTTTGTTGTGGTCGGGCTTGTTTGCCGGAAAGTTTAAAATCGAGTGGTATGTCTATTCGCAAACGGCAGCTTATTTGATTACTGTCGGTTTGGCGTTGTTTATCGTGATAAAAAAAGCCGGAAAAATTACAATTTCTTTTAATTTACCGTTTATAATTGTCGTTATTCGTCAAAGTTTGCCGTATGCGCTTTTAGCTTTGTTGATGAGTTTCTACAACCGATTAGAACCGGTGCTTATCGAACGCTTATTGCCTAGTAATGAGTCACTTGTTCAAACAGGAATTTACAGTAGAGCATTTCGTTTGCTCGATGCGGGAAACAATATTTCGTTACTGTTTTCGGTGATTTTGTTGCCACTCTTTGCTTCGATGATCAAAAAGAAAGAATCGATTAACGATTTGGCGCGACTTTCGTTTAGCATGATTATCAGCATGACCGGAATAATTGCTTTATTAGCAATTTGTTACAGCACTGAAATCATGACTTTATTGCGAGGATCGACACAATGCGTTGATGCGGCTGATTACGCACAACGCCTGTACGAATCGGCATTTGTATTTCGTGTATTGATGGGGAGTTTTGTAGCAATTTCGATAACATATATCTTTGGTACATTGCTTACTGCGAACGGAAATCTGAAAATGCTCAATATTGTAGCGGCGACAGGTGTTGTGGTAAATTTTTTAATGAATTTTATTCTTATTCCACGTTATCAGGCTATTGGAGCTGCTTTTTCGAGCGTTTCCGTACAAGTACTGACAGCGGTTATTCAATATTTGTTGGCAGCAAAAGTGTTTAAATTGAAGTTTAGTTCCGGCTACTGGATTCATTTGCTGGCATTTTTTGTATTGATTGTCGTTTGTACTTATTTGGTGAATTTGATCAATATTCACTGGTTGTGGCGATTCAGTATCAGTTTAAGTTTGAATGTTTGTTTTGTTTTTGCTTCTAAATTATTAAATATCAAAGAGATGCTTTGGATTCTTGGAGTGGCGAAAAAATCGAAAATAAAATAATATTTCCCAATTAGCAGCTCGTTATTCGTAGGGTTAATATATTTTTCTAACTTTGACAGCCGTAAACAAAGGGAATAAATTATTGCATGACAGAGAGAAAAGAATTTGATTCAAGAGCATTATTTTCAGTGCTTAAGAAATATAAAAAAAGTATTGGTTATGTTCTTTTGCTGACGTTAATTGTTTCCATACTTGTAAGTTCGCCTTTGTTTATCGATCCGCTTTATAAATCAACAGTGATTTTATATCCTACATCAACCAATTCTATTTCAAAAATTTTGTTGAATACAAATATTCAGACGGATAAAGATTTGTTGGAGTTTGGCGAAACCGAACAGACCGAGCAAATGCTTCAGGTTCTTAACTCGAACAAAATCAGAGATAGAGTAATTGAACAATTCGATTTGATGAATCATTATGGTGTCAAAGAAAACTCGAAATACCGTTATACAAACTTGTATAAA
This sequence comes from Lentimicrobiaceae bacterium, assembly GCA_031262365.1. Taxonomy (GTDB): domain Bacteria; phylum Bacteroidota; class Bacteroidia; order Bacteroidales; family F082; genus JAISHW01. The sequence goes on along the minus strand of JAISHW010000079.1, from coordinate 7,913 downwards.
CAATATGAAAACAAAATAAAGTTTCGTAGAACGGAATACACCGCCGTAAAAATCACGGTGATGGATAAAGATCCGCTGTTAGCTGCCGAGATAGCAAACGAAATTGCCGAACTTTTCGACTCAACAATGAATCAGATGCAAAAACAAGTTGCTCGAAAAGCGTTTGATATTGTTGAAAAAGAATATCTGAATCTGAGTGCTTACATATCCCAAATGGAAGACTCGTTGAATGAACTTCGCCAATTAGGAATTTACGATTACGAAACCCAGGCAGAAATGTACACACAACAATTGGCTATACAACTGGCTCGTGGCAACAAATCGGCTATAAAAGCTATAGAAGAAAAATTAGAACTTCTCGGAAAATATGGAGGTGGTTACTTGTCTCTTAAACAAACACTTGAGTATGAACTTTTACAGCTTACGCTTTTGAGAGCAAAATACGAAGAAGCCAAAGTTGATGCCACACAAGACATTCCTCAGAAATTTATTGTAACATCGGCATATCCTGCCGAAAAAAAATCATATCCAATACGCTGGCTAATTGTAGCAATATCACTTGCCTCTACATTTTTACTGCTGTTTTTTGTGCTTATCATGGTTGAAAAATACGGAATAACAAAAAAAAAGAACTCAAGTCATCGTGGTGGAAATGTAAAATAAAACGAAAAAAACCGAATAGAATAATGACAAAAAATAAAGACAACAAAGAGATGGATGATTATTTCAACAACACCTCACTGATTCGAGTAATTTACAAATGGCGTAAACACCTAATTGTAATCGCTGTTGTGGCAGGAATTTTAGGTGCGATTTTTTCGATGCCGTTTTTTATCACGCCATTATATAAATCGGAAGCGATTGCCTATCCGGCAAACGTAAGTAGCTATTCCGACGAAAGCGAAACCGAACAAATGTTACAAATACTTCAGTCGCAATCGATAATGGATTCGATAGTGAAGAAATTTAATTTAATGGAGCATTACAAAATAAGTTTCGACTATGTTTATTGGAAAACAGCTTTATTGAGAGAATATCGCGAAAAAGTTAAAGTAACCAAAACGCAATACGAAGCCGTATCAATTGTCGTGATGGATAAAGATCCTCAAGTAGCATGCGCTATGGTAAACGAAATTTTGCATCAGTACAACTTGAAAATAGGTTCTATGCATAAATCGAAACGCTTTGAGGTTGTTAAAATGTACGAAAGTCAGCTAAACACTAAAAAAAGATTTATTGACTCGTTGCAAATGAGGGCACAAGAAATTGCCACCAAATATGGCATTGTTGAAGTTAAATCGCAAACAAGAGAAATTGCAAGAGCCGAATTAGGAACTTATTCAGGACATGGAGCCAATTCGCAAAAGTTGAAAACCATGAAAGAAAATATGGAAACCTATGCCCCTGAGTTGGTTAAAATATCAGACTTGATAGAAATGGAATCGCAAGCCTATACGGACATCAAACTTGATTATGAACAAGAATGGCGTTTTGTAAAGACAGATCTGACTTACTCGAATATTCTTTCAGAACCTTTTGTTGCGGATAAAAAAAGTTATCCGGTGCGTTGGGTTGTTGTAGCACTTTCAATGTCAGGTGCTTTATTGTTTTCGATATTGGCTATTTTTATTTTTGAAAACAAGCGTCTATTACCTTTAAAAAAACATTAATAAAGGTTTTTTCAATTGACTGAACGGATTAAAATAGCATGGATTTATTTGTTGGCGGCATTGTTTGTAGCTGTTAGTCTGTATTTTGTTGTCGAAAGAAATAGCTATCTTATTTTTGCTTTACCTTTAGTATTCGGCATTTTACTGCTCTACGTTTATTCGCTCGACAAAGTATTGTTGTTGATCAGTTTTTTAGTTCCTTTATCCATCAACATCGGAGATATGGATGTCGGTTTGACAATATCACTTCCGGCAGAAGCGATGCTTTTTGGTATTTTGGTGCTTTTTGCCGGCAAGTTGCTTTACGAAGGCAATTACGACAGAAAAATTGCAAAACATCCGATTTCGATTGCTATTTATTTGATGTTAGCATGGATGATTATTACTTCATTTACAAGCGAAATGCCATTGGTTTCGGTCAAATATTTTATTTCGCGATTATGGTTTATAGTGCCGGCTTATTTTTTTGCAGCACTTGTATTTAAACGGTCTAAAAACATTCATCGATTTATTTGGCTTTATATTGCAGGACTAACTATTGTCATTGTCTATACACTTATTCATCACGCGATAAACGGTTTTAGCGGAAAAGCGGCACATTGGGTCATGAAGCCGTTTTATAACGACCATACAGCCTATGGTGCCGCCTTAGCAATATATTTAATATTGGCTGTTTCATACCTTTTTTATCCCGGCTTGAAAAAATGGATGCGGACTGTAGTTTTTGCATCAGTAATTATTTTGGTGGTTGCGATAATTTTTTCACTTTGCAGGGCAGCTTGGGTTAGTATAGCTGTTTCTTTCTGTGTGTTGATAGCCGTACTGTTACATCTCAAATTTCGTTGGATTGTAACGATAGCAGCCGTTTTCATTCTGTCTTTCTTTGCTTTTCAACAGCAAATACTCGAAACTTTGGAGAAAAATGACCAAGAATCGTCGGCTGATCTGGTAGAACATATCCGTTCGATTTCAAATATTTCGTCCGACGCATCGAATCTTGAGCGTATCAATCGTTGGCAATCAGCGATTCGTTTGTTTGAAGAACGCCCGATAGTCGGTTGGGGACCTGGAACATATCAATTTGTTTACGCGCCTTACCAATTGTCGAAAGAAAAAACAATTATCAGTACCAATGCCGGCGATGGCGGAAATGCACACAGCGAATATATTGGATCGATGGCAGAAATGGGCTTTCCCGCAGCAATTATCTTGTTCATTCTTGTCGGTGTGTTTATATACAAAGGTTTGCGGGCATATAATAGAGCCAAAAATAAAGAATCGAAATTATTGCTTTTGGGAACAACATTGGCTTTGATAAGCTATTTTGTACACGGATTTCTGAATAACTTTCTTGATACCGATAAATTAGCCATTCCGGTGTGGAGTTGTATGGCTATAATCACCGTTGTAGATATCTACTTTGCTGATAAACAAAAGTTTGACTCGGAAGAAGGCAGCAAAGAGTAAGGAATATATAATTTTTTCTAAGAAACCGAGATTGATCTCTAATCTACTGATTTTTAACGCTATAAAAACTTTCCTTATTTTGAATTGCTTCACTATCATTTGCAATGACGCACAGAAAAGCGTCGTTGCGAGGCACAGCGTACCGAAGCAATATAGCGATAATCCTGAAGCAATCAGGATAGAAAGAAAATGGATAACTGGTTATTAATCATAAGATTAAAAACACAATATGAATCAAACTAGGGGTTCTAAGGACCCTTTACTCGAAAAACGATACCTTTGCTTGTTTTATGAAAAGAATCTACCCAATCGGATTGGCTGTTTTAAGTGGCTTGTTGCTAAGTGCATCGTGGCCTGTAAACGGTTTTACACCACTGATTTTTGTTGCTTTTGTTCCGTTATTGTTTCTTCAAGATGCGGTAGGCGAAATGCAAAAACAGCATAAATACAGTAATATTTTTCTGCTTTCTTTTCTGAGTTTTTTCATTTGGAATGCACTCACCACGTGGTGGATATGGAATTCGACGAGCATCGGTTCTATTGCAGCTTTTATGCTGAATGCCTTGTTGATGGCAACGGTATTTTGGTTGTTTCATTTCACAAAAACGCATTTGCAAAACAACAACAATGGCAATCTTATTTTGGTTTTCTTTTTGATGAGTTTCGAATATTTGCATCTTCATTGGGATTTGAATTGGCCTTGGCTCAATCTGGGAAACGTGTTTGCTGCGCATCATACATGGATTCAATGGTATGAATATACGGGTGTTGCCGGTGGAACGCTTTGGATTCTTGTCGTAAATCTACTCGTTTTTAGTACGATAAAATCGGCGTTGAATTGGCGCAAGGATAAGAAAAAAATAAGCGTTTTAATAGCAATTTTGCTCGCGGCGATATTCATTCCGATTGTTTACAGCAAACAACTTTATAAAGATGTAAAAGATGAAGGCAAAGACGTTGAAATCGTTGTTGTGCAACCGAATTTCGATCCGTTCAATGAGCAGTTTCAATTGCCGAGCAATGTAATTATTGATCGCAATCTCGAATTAGCCGAAAGCCTTGTTACCACAAAAACCAGATTTGTAATTGGTCCTGAGTCGGCTATTCAAGAAGCTATTTGGATTCCGGATGCGGCTTATTTTCCATCAATTCGTGCTATCAAGAAATTTATCGAACACCATCCGCAAGTGGCTTACGTGATTGGAGCAAGTACTTTTGGACCTGTTCCGAATGGCAGTGAGAATGATTTTGAAGTACGAAAAATGAATGATAACGAATATTATTATGCCTATAACACCGCTTTTATGGTCGATTCGGTCGAGATAAAACATTACAACAAAAAGCGTTTTACGCCCGGTGTCGAAATGATGCCTTCGTGGTTTTTTGTACGTCCGTTGCAATCGCTGGCAATTGATTTGGGAGGAACAGTCGGCTCGCTGAAAGGCGATGGTACAACCGATCCTTTTGTTTTCGGTGCTTATCGTCCGGCACCACTGATTTGTTACGAATCGGTTTTTGGCGAATTTGTAACCGAATTTGTTAGAAACGGTGCCAATATCATTTTCATCATCACAAACGACGGATGGTGGGGCAATACGCCGGGTTACCGCCAACATCATGCTTATGCAAAACTTCGCGCAATCGAAACACGCCGCAATATTGCACGATCGGCAAATACCGGAACATCGAGCTTTATTAACTTACGAGGCGATGTATTGCAACAAACCAATTACTGGGAACCGGCAGCTTTGCGACAAACGATTCGGACAAACGAAACAATCACGTTTTATGTACGTTATGGCGATTATTTGTATCGCATAGCCGTTTTCTTGATGACGATGCTGTTTTTAGTTGCTTTTGTCAACAAGCTACTAAAACGCAAATCGATTCGCTTGCGTTAAAACAACTATTGCTGTCCGATAAAAAAACGCAAGTGCGCTTATAATTAATTTATAATCAATATAATACTATAAAATAGTTAGAGTACAATTTCAAAATCACGCAATGCGTTATTGAGTGATGTTTTGAGGTCTGTCGATTCTTTACGTTTTCCGATAATTAACGCACAAGGCACATTATAATTGCCAGCCGGAAAAGTCTTTGTATACGAGCCCGGAATAACGACCGAACGACTCGGGACAATGCCTTGATATGTTATCGGTTTTTCGGAGCTTACGTCAATTATTTTTGTTGTTTTTGTCAAAACGACATTTGCGCCTAAAACAGCTTCTTTTTCAACCCGAACACCTTCTACAACAATGCAACGCGAACCAATAAAACAACCATCTTCGATAATTACGGGCATGGCTTGAAGCGGTTCTAAAACGCCGCCAATTCCGACACCGCCACTCAGATGCACATTTTTTCCAATTTGAGCGCACGACCCTACAGTTGCCCATGTATCGATCATTGTTCCCGAATCGACATAAGCACCAATATTTACATACGATGGCATTAACACTGTATTTTTATTGATGAAAGAGCCATAACGGGCAACTGCATGCGGCACCACACGAACACCAAGTTTAGCATAATTTTTTTTCAACGGAATTTTGTCGTGAAACTCAAAAATCCCGACCTCGGTCGTTTGCATCTTCCGGATAGAAAAGAAGAGGATTACGGCTTTTTTTACCCATTCATTTATGTGCCAAATTTCGCCGATTGGTTCGGCAACACGTAATTCTCCTTTATCGAGAAGTGCTATTACGGTTTCTATTTTTTCTTTAAAAAAGCTGTCCGACAGTAAATCACGGTTTTCCCATGTTTGCTCTATTGCAATTCGAAGTTCGTTCATTGTGGTTTCATGAATCAAAAAAACAAATATAGGAAAAAACTTCTCTTGATTACGACAACAAAGCCTTATTTAGCGGAATTTATTAAAACGATATTTGTCATAATTCCCTGAATCGTTGTATCTTTGCCGTATTAAAGTTAACGTTTATGGGACGTATTATGGCACTTGATTTTGGGCAAAAACGTTGTGGCATCGCCGTTACGGATCCATTGCAAATGATAGCCAATGGTTTGACAACAGTTGCGAGCAATCAAGTTATCGACTATATTTTAGATTATTTGAAAACCGAAGAAGTTGCCGTAATTGTAGTTGGTCAGCCACGCGATATGCAAAACAACGCATCAGATGCTTCGCGTTTTATCGAACCTTTTGTTGGTCGTTTGCGAAACGCAATACCTGAAAAAGTAAAAATCGAACGTTATGATGAGCGTTTTACATCAAAAATTGCTTTTCAAAGCATGATAGATGCCGGATTAGGAAAAAAGAAACGCCAAGACAAAGCGTTGGTCGATACAATTAGTGCGACGTTAATTTTACAAGCATACATGAGATCAAAAAATCGCTAAAGATGATACTACCAATTGTTGCATACGGACATCCTGTTCTGAAAAAAAAAGCTGAAGAAGTCGAAGCTAATTATCCTGATTTAAAGCAATTTATTGAAGATATGTACGAAACTTTGTATGCTTCTTCGGGCGTGGGATTGGCTTCGCCTCAACTAAACAAATCGATTCGGATTTTTGTGGTTGATGCCGATCCGCTTTCGAAAGAATATCCTGAAGCAAAAGACTATAAAAAGACGTTCATCAACCCTGAAATTCTCGAATATTTTGGTGATGATTTTGAGTATAGCGAGGGTTGTCTGAGCCTTCCGGGATTGTATGAAGATGTGGTTCGTAAATCGAAAATCAGAATTCGTTATCAAGATGAAAATTTCGACACACACGAAGAGGTTATCGAAGGTATTCCGGCGCGTATTATACAGCACGAATATGATCATTTAGAGGGAATTGTTTACACCGAACACTTGTCGAACATGAAAAAAATTCTGCTCAAAGGCAAACTGCGTGATATATCTGAAGGAAAAGTTGTTGTCGATTACCGGATGACGTATCCGAATAAAAGACGAAAAAGATAGCGAAAATGACAGAAAAATTGTTTTATTTTGATAACAAATTACAAGAAAAAGAAATTAAAAATGAAAACAAAACTAGTTGTTAATTGTTTGGCAATTTTTGCCTTGATATTGGTGTCGTGTTCTCAGAACGCCTCAAAAACTTCAACCACTAAAATGACTGTTGAGAAAATACAAACGATTGAAAAAACACTTTTTGACGAAGGCAATGTGCTTAATTTAGTTGAAGCCGAACGCGCAATAGAAGCGTATCGCGCGTATGTGAAAGAAAATCACGCGGATACATTAGCCCCTTATTACCTTTTTAAAGCAATTGATGTATCATCAGGAACTACCAATCCGGAGCGTACACTGACGATGATAGACGAACTTATTGCGCAATATCCTAATTACGAAAAAGCTCCTTTAGCACTGTTTATGAAAGGATTTATTTACGAAACACAAGTCGAAAATTTGTTCGAAGCACAAAAATCTTATGAGGAATTTATCAAAAAATATCCGAACGATCCGCTTGTCGGCGACGCTATTGTGATGATCAATAATCTGGGAAAATCACCCGAAGAGTTAATCCGCGAGTTTGAGAAGATGAATGAATAGCGGCGATCTGTCTTTTCCTGATTTAGGCTGACTGTTTTCCGTCCTTGTCGTGCCGGTTGGTGTCTTCTTCATGCTATTACAAGCCTCCGGTCATGCCGTTGTAGAACGGAATCTATTGTGCAAATAAACAACACCTTATCCTTTTCTTTACAATGGATGCCGTTCTACAACGGCATGACTGAAGGAAGGGAGAGTCATTCCGGCGAAGGTCGGAATCTATTGTGCAAACAAGCAATACCTTTTTCTTGCC
>JAISHW010000062.1 GCA_031262365.1 Lentimicrobiaceae bacterium | reverse complement strand
GCCCGAATGGGCTTAATTTTCATAACCTTACGGTCAACGACCTAAGGTAAAATGCCATAAATAACGCTGCTTGAAAAGCAGAACAACTTACAAACGACTTATATGTTCTGCCTTTCAGGTAGCGTTTGTCCTATATTTCCCTCCACAGGTTACGCTTTTGCTTACCTGTGGTTATGAAAATATGGCTTTTCAAGCCACGGGCTTATCCCGAACTCAGGTTATAAGATAGGAATCCCGTTAGGGATTCTATATTGGTAGAAATGATGCAAATAATCAACCACAGCGTGCCGTTACCATCCTCCAGTCATGCCGTCGGAGGACGGAATCCACTGTAAAGAAAAGGATAAGGTATTGCTTATTTGTACAATGGATTCCGACCTTCGTCGGAATGACATTTTCCGTACTTGTCATGCCGCTGAAGACCGGCATCCATTGTAATAAACACAAATTCCTTACACAACAATTCCGTCAGGTTGCATCCCGAATGGGATGCGTGGTTCTTGTATGTATCTGATTTCTACCAATATAACATATCTAACGACATGTATTTGATAGGGTCCTATCCAAAACTCAGGTTTGTATGTATTTGTAAAAAGATATCGGCAAGTATTTTTTATACCTATTCGTCATTTACGGAGATGACACAGGAAGAAAATGACGGAATGAAATTAACTTTTGACAGATTCAATAAACTGTTTCAGTTGCGATGGTTTCAACGGTAAAATTTTTCCGTTTCCATCTGGAAAAACAGCAATGTCGATGGCATCGGTTTCGAGTTCTTTAAGCCATTCATGAAGTTCGTCGAAAGCCATCGGAGAGGCTTTGTACGTTTGCCAATCGCCTTGCACAGCATTTTGAGCTTCGGCTTCGGTGTGCCAAATGGGGATATAAGCGTTTTCGTTATTGTCTTCGAGCATGGCAAAAAGCCCTGGCTTGGCTTCTAAAAGCCAAATGGTTCGATGGTGTCTAATTGTTGTTACGAATAATTCAAAACGTTCGTTATCATTCATTTATGTAATATGTTTATGAGTAAATAAAACTATTCAGATTGAATCAATTTGCGATAAATGATTTTTTTATTTGGTACGTCGTAAATTTCCATTACAAGCCCGTCGTTTAGTTGATGTTGCGCGACATATTTCGTCATTGCCGGATATACTTTTGACATACCGATAAAGATGGATAAAGGGCTTTTGAAAGGAAATTCGGCGACGAGATACATTTCGACAGGAAGTGTTTTGACACAAAACGTCGAGTCTATTTCGCTGATTCGATTACGATCTTTTGGTTCTAAAATAACGCCAATTTCCGAACGCAATTTCTCGGCTTCGACGTATTGCGGATTGTCGTAATAAATTCCAAATCCTTTTCCTGTTTCGATGCCAAATTCGTGAAGCAATCGGTAGTAAATAGAATCCATTACACGTGGCGTTTCGCTATAACTACCCGTCATTTTTTCGTAAACAAGAATTTCGTTGCCACATTCGATGGTTTGAAATTTGATTTTCGAAAATCCTCCTAAATAGGCGTATTGTCCGAAAATAAGCATTAGAAACAACGCTACGATGATAGCTGTAATTTTAAGTACTCTGTATTTCATAATATAGTTTTAAAATAATTTCAATTGTTGTGGTGTGTGTTGCATATAAGCAGCGATGATGTCTTTCATTTGAAATAACAAACCGGTTTTTTGACATTCGGAGACAAATATATGATAAAGTTTTTTCGAATTTTCTGCCTGACAATTATATGCATCGCCGTATTGTTGGACGTATTTTTCTTTTAAATTCGGAAAAATTCGGTCAAGTTGTTCGTAATAATAATCACGTTGATTGGCACGTAAAGTCATTCCGAAAGCCGGATAAATGAAACGAGCTCCACATTCGTGAGCACGTCGAATCAAACTGATGATTTGTTGCTCGTTATCAGTAATATAAGGAAGAATTGGCATGAGCATGATACCCGAAAAAATGCCTTCTGAAGTTAATTTTTCTAAGGCGTTGAATCGATTTGATGAACAACAGACATTGGGTTCGATTTTTTTACTCAACGTGTCGTCAATTGTGGTAATGGTGAGTTTGCAGATGATGGGCGCGTGTTTTTGTATTTCTTTCAACACATCAATATCTCGGACAATCAAATCACTTTTTGTAACCAGAGAAACACCAAAACCATAACGCGCCAGTAGCAACAAAGCCTGACGGGTAATAGTTTGATTTTTTTCGAAAGGATTGTATGTGTCCGACATCGATCCGATTCCTATAATTCCTTTGTTGCGCGTGGCTTTTAATTCTTTTTCCAGAATCGAAATGGCATTTTCTTTTACGGTTACTTGGTCGAAATCAGTTATTTGATAGCAATCGCTTCGAGCATCGCAATAAATGCAACCATGGCAACATCCCCGGTAAAGATTCATTATGTAGTCGATGTTGAACCACATATTTTTGTATTTATGTTTCGAAAGTATGGTGTTGGTTTTGATGCTTTTCATACAGGATTTAATAGCCGTATTTTTCTTTCCAACGTGTTTTCAATGATTTTCGCATTTCATTTTCGCGTGTGTTATTGCCCGGGTCGTAAAATTTTGTATTTTGTATTTCGTCGGGTAAAAATTCTTGTTCAACGAAGTTATTATTGAAATCGTGTGCATATTTGTAAAATTGTCCGTAACCGATTTCCTTCATCAATTTTGTAGGTGCATTGCGCAAGTGCAACGGAACACTCAAGTCGCCCGTTTTACGAATCATGCCTTGTGCTGTTTCTATCGCCATGTACGAAGCGTTGCTTTTTGCCGAACAAGCCAGATAAATAGCTGTTTGTGAAAGAATTATTCGGCTTTCGGGCCAACCGATTTTATTTACGGCATCGAAACAGACGTTTGCCAATAATAAGGCGTTTGGATTGGCATTTCCGATGTCTTCGGAGGCTAAAATAAGCATGCGGCGGGCAATGAAAAGTGGATCTTCGCCTGCATCACACATTCGAGCCAAATAATATACGGCGGCATTTGGGTCGCTACCACGTATCGATTTGATAAAAGCCGAGATGATGTCGTAATGTTGTTCGCCTTTTTTGTCGTATTTCGATAAATTATTTTGAATGCAGCGTTTGGCAATTTCATTGGTAATAATTAATCGTTCTGCAGCTGCGTTTTCTTCTACTAAAATACTGGTTACAAGTTCGATAGCGTTTAATAGTTTTCGAGCATCGCCGCCGCTTATTTGTATCAGAGCTTCGTTTTCTTCGAAAACGATTTCTTTTCTCAAATCGCTTTCTAAAGTTTCTTTTGCCGAATCTAATAATTTTTCAAGATGTTCTTTTTCAAGTGGTTTGAGTATGTAGACCTGACAACGCGATAGGAGTGGGGCGATAACTTCAAACGACGGATTTTCGGTTGTAGCACCAATCAATGTGATGATTCCTTTTTCGACAGCCGATAATAGCGAATCTTGTTGAGATTTGTTGAAACGGTGAATTTCGTCGATGAAAAGTATGGGTGCTTGAGGAAGCTGTTTGGCACGATCAATAATGTCGCGAACATCTTTTACGCCGCTATTGATGGCACTTAAAACGAAAAAAGGACGTTCTGCTTGTTTCGAAATAATAGATGCCAATGTTGTTTTGCCAACGCCGGGAGGTCCCCAAAAAATCATGCTTGGTATTCTTCCCGAATCAATAGCGTGTTTCAAAATGGCACCTTCGCCTACCAAATGTTCCTGTCCGATATAGGTGTGTAACGAATTGGGACGTAAACGTTCTGCCAAAGGAATAGAGCCAAATTTCATAAACGAAATATTTACGTTCAAATGTACGTTAGATTATTGGAATAAAAACGAAATTCACGCGGATAAATTATTGCTATTTGCGCTCGAATTTGGATAAGATTTCCGGAAATTTTTCTAAGCAGAAAGGTTTGCTCACATATTCATTCATGCCAACAGCAAAGCAACGTTCACGGTCTTCTTTAATGGTGTTTGCCGTGATTGCTATAATGCCGATCGGGTGCGTAACGTTGTTTCGCGATTCGATTTCGCGAATATGTCTTGTTGCTGTAATTCCGTCCATTACAGGCATTTGAATATCCATTAAAATAAGATCGTAGTTTTTAGATTGAAACATTTCAATTGCAATTTTTCCGTTCGGAGCAATATCAACATCGTATCCTAATTTGTTTAACGCAAAAAGCGAAACTTTTTGATTGATAGCATTGTCTTCGACAAGAAGAATCAATTTTTGTTTTTTATTGTTAAAATCAGGTTCCAATCCTTTTTCTAAAATAACATTGAAACGAATATCCGTAACGCCGTTTTTGTTTTTTTCGATCAAAAGCGATCCGCCCATTAATTCGATAAGTCTTTTTGAAATATTAAGCCCAATGCTTAACCCAATACTATTGTAGACATGATCAATAATGTTTGATCCTAAAGATAAACAGTCAAGTTCGTCAATATCTTTTACTTTTTCGCCAAAATAATGTAGGTTGAGACTGAATTCAAAGTGGTTGCTGTCGAACTCTTTTAAACTATATTCGATGTGTACATCGTCTTTTTTATGGAACGAATAGGCGTTTTGAATGACGTTTGTAATGATTTGTTTAAGACGTGCCGAGTCGCCTATGACATAGACTTGTTTATTCGGATCAAAATAATCATGTTTGATCGAAATTTTTTTGTTTTCAGCATCATTTTCGATTACACGCAACGCTTCGCCTAACTCGTTGTATATGTTGAAATTGATTTTTTCTAAGAACAATACATTGTTGTTCAGTTTAATGTAATCAAGCAAGTCGCTTATCGACGAAAAAAGCTGTCTTGTAAGACTTTCGATTTCTAAGTAAATGCTCTGATTTTCTTCTAACGAGTAATCATCTGATTGCTTAATAATTGAAAGCAAGCCAAGCATGCCGTTGATAGGTGTCCTGATTTCGTGCCCGAGAGTCGATATAAAACGGTCTTTAAGTTTGATTTCGAGGTCTAAAGCAAAGTTGTCAGAGAAATTAGCATTTTGTTTGTTTCTAACAATTTGTTTGATTGCTTGAATATCGGTTTCATATTTTTTGTTTTCTTTTCGCAAAGCGGTTTCCTTCTTTCGAAAGTTTAAAAGCAATACAACAAGAATGGCAATTGCGCCGGCAAGCAATACAACAACAATTTCTTGCCATGCAATCACAAAAAGAAGAGAAAATATATTAAAAAGCATAAATACAAACAATCAAGAGAGGGACTACCCAATTAAAAGCCAAATCCATGCTCAAAAATTATGCCTAATTTGTTTAATGTTATTAAACTTTATTGATATACAGGTTTATATTGGTTTTTAAAAACTTACAATAAGCTTATTCGTATTTGAAACATTCCAATAATGGGATTGTAACGTTTTGATTTGGGGATAGGTGAATGGTTTCGTTGTTTTTAACTACATTTGCTTCAATTAAAATAGATAAAATTATGATGTATCAATTTCGACTTTTAACTTTCGCTTTTTTATTCTTTTCTTTTGCTAATATCGAAACGCATGCGTGTACCAATTTTATGGTAACAAAAGGTGCTTCTGTCGACGGTTCAACAATGGTAACATACGCTGCTGATTCACATATTCGTTATGGTGAGTTGTATTTTCGTCCCGCTGCTGATTGGTCCGAAGGAACGATGATAACGCTTTATGATCGTGGATCGGCAAAACCTTTGGGCGAAATTCCGCAAATAGCACACACGTACCAAACAATTGGTTTCATGAACGAACACCAACTTGCTATTGGTGAAAGTACATTCGACGGTCGTTCGGAACTTTTCGATTCAACTGGAATTGTTGATTACGGTAGTTTGATGTCTTTGGCTTTGCAACGCGCCAAAACAGCACGTGAAGCTATCAAAGTGATTGCTGATTTGGTCGAAGAATATGGCTATGCGAGCACCGGCGAATCGTTTTCGATTGGCGATCCGAACGAAGTGTGGTACATGGAACTGATTGGAAAAGGAGTTGATTTGAAAAAAGATCGTAAAACAAAAAAACTTGTCAATGCAAACAAAGGTGCTGTTTGGATTGCTATCCGTATTCCCGATGGTTACATATCGGCTCACGCCAATCAGGCGCGTATTGCGCAGTTTAAACTTGCCGATGGTGTAAAATCGATTACCAATAAGCAATGGGACAAACTAAATGATGACGCGGTAGAAGTCATTTATGCCGCTGATATCATCGATTTTGCACGTGCAAAAGGTTATTTCGATGGCGAAGATTCTCAATTTAGTTTTTGCGATGCTTACAATCCGATCAATTTTCAAGGCGCACGTTTCTGCGATTTACGTGTTTGGGCAATGTTTAACGAAGTGAGCGATGAGATGTCGCAATATTGGGATTATGCAACAGGAATCGATATTTCGAAACCGCGCATGCCTCTTTATATCCGTCCAAATCGTAAAATTAGTGCGACCGATTTAATGCATTTCAAACGAAATTACATGCAAGGAACAGAACTTGATATGAGTCAAGATGTTGGAGCAGGACCATTCGGATTACCCTATCGTTGGCGACCGTTGACTTGGAAATATGAAGACGAAATGTATTTTCACGAAAGAGTAACTGTTACGCAACAAACCGGATTTTCGTTTGTGGCACAAATGCGCAACTGGCTTCCCAATCCGATAGGTGGCATTTTTTGGTTTAGTGTCGACGATGCCGGAACAGCTGTTTATGTGCCTTTTTATTGTTCGATAACAAAAATCCCGGAAACTTATGCAGAAGGAAACGGCGATATGTTGACATATTCCGACAATGCAGCTTTTTGGGTTTTTAACCGTGTAGCACATTTCGCTTATTTGTTTTACAACCGTGTAATGCCGGATATAAAAAGTGTGCAACAAGAACTTGAATCAAAGTTTGTAAACTACACAACAGCAGTTGATAAAGGAGCTTTAGAATTGTATAAGCAAGATCCCGAATTGGCTGTAACATTTCTGACTGATTATTCGTGCAACATGGCAAATATGACCATCAATCGTTGGAAAGAATTGTCTGATTATCTGTTAGTAAAATACTTAGACGGGAATGTAAAGAAAGAGGAAAACGGACAATTTTTACGCAATCCGTATGGCTATCCGCAATCGCCTTCTTTTCCGGGTTATCCCGACTCGTATAAAAAAGCATTGATAAATGAAACCGGAACAAAATTTAAACTACCGGAATAGAAATTAGGGGACTTCTAAAAATTTCAATATCAAGGCTTGCGACTGAAACAAAAGCGGAGTTTACTTGGCGTAAATGAGCATTTTGTTGAAGAAGCGTAACGCAAAGATTGGGATTTTTAGAAGTTACCATTAAACTACTTTCGGCTAAAAGCCGAAAATAGTTTAATTCAATAAAATCATAACGCTATCCCAAATCATAAATCCAAGTACGACAAGACTATACACAATCTTTGCCAGCGTTCCGGCTAAAAAACCCAAAAACGAACCGATTGCCGATCGAAACGCTTTGTCGCTGCTTTGATTGCCGATAAGTTCGCCAACGAAAGCACCAATAAAAGGACCTAAAATGATTCCAAAAAGACCGAATGGTCCTATTGTAATACTTAAAATAGGTAGTATAAATAAGCTGATAATCAGACCAATTATACTTCCACAAATACCATACTTCGTTCCTCCGAATTTTTTCGTTCCGTAAATGGGAATGTAATAATCTAAAAGCGTGATTCCGAAAGCAAGTAATGCCATTATTCCAATAAATTGCTCCGACAATTCGATGCTTTTGGTAAAATGAAACACTAAAATAGCCGCAAAACTAATCGGCGGACCCGGAATTCCCGGAATAATGGCGCCTGCTATTCCAACAAGTGCTAAAATATAGGCTATGACAAATAAGAAAATTTCGAGCATTTTTGTTTGTTGAGAAGTTCAAAAGTACAACAAATGTATATAGGCTTTTAGTACTTTCGTAGAAAAAAATATGCATTACGATTTTGATAAAATTATTGAACGACAAGGTACCAATAGTGTGAAGTATGACCTTCGAAAACAGCTGTTTGGCAGCGAAGAAGTGCTTCCAATGTGGGTTGCCGACATGGATTTCGAAACGCCCGATTTTATCCGAAAATCTGTTGTCGAACGTGCTAACCATCTCATTTATGGCTATACTTTTCGTTCCAATGCCTATTACAAAAGTATTGTCGATTGGCAAAAAAGGCATCATAACTGGAAAATAACAAAAGATTGGATTTTATTTTCACCCGGAATTGTAGCCGCTTTAAACATGATTGTGTTGGCACTTACCAATCCGAACGATGAAATTATTGTCCAACCACCTGTTTATTTTCCATTTTTTACGGCTGTAAAAAATCACAAACGTTGCTTGGTTTACAATAATTTGATTTTGCCCGAACAAGGTTATCGAATGGATTTCGATTTGCTTGAAAAACAAGCTAAAACAGCTAAAATGATCATTTTGTGCAATCCGCACAATCCGGTTGGACGCTCGTGGAAAACCGATGAGTTGCAACGACTTTCAGAAATTTGTATTAAAAATGATTTGTTAATCATTTCTGATGAAATTCATTGCGATTTGGTGTTGCCTCCAAACAAACATACCGTATTCGCTTCGCTGAACACCGAAATAGCAGCACGAACGATTACGTTGCATGCTGCCAGCAAAACCTTCAACTTGGCAGGACTTTCAACATCATCGATTATTATTTCAGACGAAAAACTACGCGAAACAGTCAAAACATATATTGAAAACTTGCACGTCGATATGGGAAACTTATTTGGAATTGTGGCTACACAAACGGCTTTCGAAAAAGGTGACGAATGGTTGCGACAATTGTTGGTATATGTGAATCGTAATGTAGACGAAGTTTGTGATTTTTTATCGAAACACTTACCTAAAATTAAAGTTTTTCGCCCCGAAGCAACTTATATGGTTTGGCTCGATTTTAACGCGTATGGATTGACAGACAATGATATTCGTTCGATGCTTATTGAAAAAGCGAAATTAGGTTTTAATTCAGGCATTGAATTTGGCTCAAACGGATCCGGATTTTACCGCATGAATCTTGGATGCCCATTGCAAACAGTTAAGCAGGCTTTGCTACAATTAAAACAAACTTTTGAAAGTTATGAATAAAATTTTTATTCCAATTAATTGTTTAACAAACATTAACTTGTTTTTAACAAACTTTTATTTAAAAAATAATTGTAAATTTGAAGCGATTTTAAATCGTTAAACAAATTAAGTATTAATTTAAAAATTTTTAAAATGAAAAATGTTAAAAAAATTGGAATCGCGGTAATGCTTTTTACCGCATTTATGTTTGTGTCTTTATCGGAAACAATGGCAGGTCCTGTAACTGTAACAATTTATGGTAAGGGGGGTACATCTATTGTCGTTAGTCCAAATGGCAGCACCTCTGTAAAGGTTTGTCCAACGCCATCTACTGATGTATGTGCTAGGTTAGAAGTGGAGGAAGTTGGTGATATTATACAGAATGCTGTATTTACACCAGGAGATGATTACGATCCTTCGTTGGAAGTGTATTTTCATGATGAACAGAAAACAGTAAAGTTAAAACTTTCGGAAGTTAAAAACTATTTAAAAAATGCAATAGATGAAGAAAGCGAACAATAATCTGAAATGGTTTTTCTTACTTATTTTATTTGTCTGTTTAATGCTGAGTGCTAATCACTCTTTAGCTCAGAGTGAAATACCAGAAGAAACAGTAAGCATTCCTATGTACGGAAAAGCAGGAGCTGTATATGAAAATGGTTCTTGGAAAATTTGTCCGGGATTTGCTTTTAAGAAATGTGCTTCTGTCGAAATATCTTTTAAGGATATATGGAACTATTTGTTTAAAAGTAATGAACCGGGCAACCCTGGTATTCCGAATTTTCCGGTTGTAGTTGATCTTTACGATGATGAAGAACAGTTGATAAATACAATACTCTTACAAGGAGTACTTGTTTTACCCACTCAATTTTCATCTGAAGAAACAATCAGAAGTATAACGGCTGATGACATTATTTTAAATTAAAATGATTTTATAAAAAAGACTGTTTTCTCTTTGGAAAACAGTCTTTTTTTTATGTGTTTTTAAATTTATTTACGTATGAAAACGCTTATAGTAAAGATAATTTTTGTCGTATTTTTTTTGCTGCCACTTTTCTGTAGCGCACAAGAAGAGCAGTTGTATTTTATGCATCAGAAAGCAGGAACCGAAAAAGCATTACAGCACTATGTACAATCCATGTTTGATAAAGAATCAGGCATAGTTGACACATTGTCGGTTATATATATTAATTTCATACCGCCTATGGGCTGCCCGCGTTGCGAAGGAATACTTGCTGTTTACCAGCAATTTTTACAAAAACTAACTTCCAAAAAAGCATTTGTTGTTAATGTGCTGGTTTACGAAAAAGAAAAAGCATTGGCTTCTTATATACGCCAACAAGATTTTCAAGGGAATAGACTATATGTGGATACGACCGACCGCTTTGTTTCTATTTTTCATGTGAATAGCGATGTGTTGATGATACCTTATCTTACTAAAATAAATTTGCAACACGGACGGCTAATAACGGCAGTTCCTGCTTTGGGCATTGATTTAAACGAATCGTTAGTCGATAAAATAGTTAAAAAAACAACTTTAGATGCGCTATACACTGTATCCGATGAAAAAAACACGATTGATTTTCAGCCAGTACAACAAACACGATTGATCGATGCAGCGTATGCAAAACCAAAAACATCGTTGCTGATTGCCGGATCAGACACTTTACCCGTAATTAATAAATTGAATATCAACCAAGATGGAAACAAGTTATTGATTGATAATTTTATAACCAATTCGTTTGTTTTGTATTCAAAAGAAGGAAATTGTTGGACAAATCCGGTTTTGTTGCGTCCTTCCGAAGAAGAAAAGAAACTGTTTATTAGCAAAAGTATTCCAATTTCGATTTATGATTATTTGAATGAGGTTAAAGTATTGGCATCAATGTATTTGAATGCTTCTTTTACAGATACAAATTTGTATGTTATTGCTTCGCTACCAAAATTAATGATCGAAATCGTCGATTCAGTTCCTTCTGTTGCTTATTACAATATGCCAATTTATTTCATAAAAGACACTCAAGGCAAAAATATTTATTACAACACATTTGACGATATCGAATTAGATGGTAATTATGTATTTTCACATTCAGAAGGAAGTTTTTTTGAAGAAGACACGTTATTTGCTTTTAAATTACAAAAAGGATGGCCCGCTGTGGGCACGGAAGCATTACCACAAGAAGAAAAAGAAAATCCTTTTTTACAGGAATTTTATCATGAAGTTTTCAGTTTGCTCTTTTATAATGCAAACACAAAATCATATACACTTACAGCACCTTTAGATCCGTTATACGAAACATACAAACTGGGTTATTATACCAGTTCTCCATTCGTAAAAAGCTGTCATCGTGATTATTATTGGGTCGATACGTTTATAGGAAAGGTATATCGATTGTCGAATGATTTAACCGAATCAACTTTGATTTGCGATTTTTTTAGTATGGACACTTTGATGCAACAAATGCCTTATAGCGAAAATTTAACCTATTTAGATTCTTATCGAAAATTCTTTAACAAGAAAATCGTTGATTTTGAAATATCAGATAATGATCATTGCTATGCGATTGTTTTTGATGAAAAAAATCATTATTTGAACCAAACAAAAGGAACAACCATAGTGATTGAATCATTATTCCCTGAAGAAATTGATAATAGAAAACTTACCACACTTCAATTTGGAAATGATGAATTGCAGAACCGAGTCGTTTATGGATTGTATCAAAATAATCGCGATGCTGCAATTTATTTGTTTGATTTGTAACCAATCAATTCAAGAAATTCGGTTTCTGTTAGAATAGGAACGTTTAGTTTGTTGGCTTTTTCGTTTTTTGCGGGTCCCATATTTTCGCCGGCAACAACATAATCGGTTTTCGATGAAATTGAACCGACATTTTTACCACCAAGATTTTCGATCAGTAGTTTGATTTCGTCGCGAGAAAAATGCTCGAAAGTACCACTTACAACAATATTTTTGCCTGTTATAGGCGATTCTTTTGTCGTTTCTTGTTGTGTACTTTCGAACTGCAAACCTGCCTTTCGTAGCCTTTCGATAAGCACTTGATTTTCGTTGTTTTCGAAAAACAAACGCACCGACGAAGCAATTTTTTCACCAATTTCGTTTACTTCGACGAGTTCTTCTATCGTAGCTTTGTCAATGGCATCGATATTTCCGAAATGTTTGGCTAAGATTTTTGCAACTGTTTCGCCAACAAAACGAATTCCTAATGCAAAAAGCACGCGTTCAAACGGCGTATTTTTCGATTGTCGAATCGCTTCGATGATATTGCTGCTTGTTTTGTCTTGAAAACTAATTTTCTTGACACGTTCTGTACCGAACAAGTCAAGCGGTGTGTCGACCGAGATGATTTTTTCGAGTCCGAGTAGTTTTTCGTAAGTCAAGTCGTACAAATCGGCATAATTGCGAATCAAATTGTTGTCGTACAGCACTTCGATACGACCTTCGCCCAAGCTTTCGATATTCATCGCTTTTCGACTGATGAAATGCTCGATACGACCTTTCACTTGTGGTGGACATGATTCGAAATTCGGACAATACCAAGCCGCTTCACCTTCGGTTCGGACAAGTTTTGTACGGCAAGCAGGACAAAACGCAACAAAATGTACTTCTTTGCTGTTTTTCTCTCTAAAACTAAGATTTACAGCAGTAATTTTCGGGATGATTTCGCCGCCTTTTTCAACGTTTACCGTATCGCCGTAATGCAAATCGAGTTGTTGAATAAAATCAGCGTTGTGCAATGTAGCACGTTTGACAATGGTTCCGGCAAGTTGTACAGGCTCTAAATTAGCGACAGGCGTGATGGTTCCGAGTCGACCAACCTGAAAATCAATGCTCAACAATTTTGTTTGTACTTCTTCGGCTTTGAATTTGTATGCAATTGCCCAACGTGGCGATTTAGCTGTAAATCCTAATGTTTTTTGCTGTTCAAAATCGTTGATTTTTATGACAATTCCATCGGTATCGTAAGGGAGATTTTTTCGTTTAACTTCCCAATCGTTTATGTATTCAAAAATGGCGTTGGTATCTTTGCAAATAGCTATATGTTCAGATATTTTAAATCCCCACTTTTTGGCAGCTTCAAGGCTTTCGTAATGTGTTTTGAATGGATTTTTATTTTCGTCTATCATCAAATAGTACAGAAAACAATCGAGTTTGCGTTGTGCTACAATTTTCGAATCTTGTAGTTTAATTGTTCCGGCTACCGCATTACGCGGATTGGCAAAAAGTTGTTGTTCAGCTGCTTCTCTTTCTGCATTGATGGTGTTGAAACTATTGCGCGGCATTAGAATTTCGCCACGAATTTCGAACGATTGTGGAAAATCGCCGTGTAGTTTTAACGGAATGCTTCGAATGGTTCTGACATTAGTGGTTACGTCGTCGCCTTGCATGCCGTCGCCACGTGTGAGTGCACGAATCAGTTCGCCGTTTTCGTATTTTAAACTGATCGCAACACCATCAAATTTTAGTTCACAAACGGTGGTAATATCTTCTCCAATAATACGTTGCGCTCGATCAATAAAATCAGTAATTTCACTTTTATTATACGAGTTCGAAAGTGAAAGCATCGGAAATGTGTGCGGAAAACTTTGAAATGTTTTTGTGAGATCACCGCCAACACGTTGCGATGGTGAATTGGACATTATAAGTTCGGGATATTGCTTTTCGAGCGTTAGCAATTCGTTCATCAGCAAATCAAAATCGAAATCGCTGATGGTGGGTTGTGCTAAAATATAATAATTGTAATTGTGCCGTTCGATCTGTTTACTTAATTCGTTGATCCGTTCTTTTGCAGTTTCGAGATTCATTTTTTCTGATCAAATTTTTCGGGAATAACTGTTTTGTTCCGATAAATAACAATGCTTTCGTTGGCATTTCGTGGGTTGACTCGATGTAACAACAAGTCCATAAAACTTGGTGTTGTTGTGGTTTCGTATTCCAAATCAGGGAAATAGTTTTTCATTGTTTCGACCCGATTTTCAATGTCGTATAATTGATAAAACAGAATAAAAGCTGGTTGATTTTCGACTTGATGCCAATCTTTGAATGTTTCAAATGTTTCGAATGATATTTCTCTTGATCGTTCATTAGTGCCATCTTTTTTCATAATAGCGTTGTATTCGGGCCAAAATCCGGTGTAGAAAACAGGAGGGAAGCGAAGTGTTGTGTTTTTGGTATCTTCGAGCAAAAAATAAGTTGTTTGCGGATAGTTTCGCAAATAACTCATCGATTCAACACGCGATTTTTTCGAATACATCGGCGTTATCAATACAAGCCCGATTGTATTGACAACGGCAAAAAATATCCAAAAAGATTTCTCTAATTTTATATGTTTTTTCCAGAAAACACCATGCTGCACAAAATCATTCCAACCAACAGTACCTAAAATAATAATCATCGGTATAATTGGAAGAATAAAACGCTCTTGTTTGTTCGGAAAAATGGAGTGAAACAACAAAAAGCAGAATGTAGGAAGAAATAACAAATAATGTTTTTTCCAACTTCGAAAAAATCCCCACAATAGCATCAAACTTATTGGCGGAATCAATAATCCAAAAATCACGATTAAATAATTGTACCAAGGCTTATTGAAGTAACTTGTTGCGTGTTCCATGTTGTAAACCACGTATTCGATTAGTTCGGCAAATGGCTTTCTCCATACCATAAAGTCGATACATCCTTGAACAAGTACAATCGAAATCACGATTCCGAGCGTAGTAATGAAAAATCCTTTCCAGTTTTTTGCAATGAGCAACGCTAAACAAATTCCGGCAGTGTAAAAAAGTGTTTGAAAACGCACCGAAAAAGCCAATCCAAGAAAAAAACCGGCTATTAAAAAAGATGTACGATGGTAATTTGAAGTTCCTTCTTTTCGTATAAGTTCCTGTCGTAGAATAATTAAAGTTCCGTATAATAAAAAAGGAATTGAAACAATTTCGACTAAATTTCGAACGCTTGCAAAAGGCATAAACCAATAAACACTCAATAAAAGTGCCACTAAATATGCTGTTTTTTTGTTCGATATGAGCGATGCGATGCGGTAACCAAATGATATGACAAACAACGACAAAAAAGCATGAAGCAATCGGTTGATAAACATGATTGCTTGAGGCGAATTGATTCCTAAAAACTTTAAAAATGAAATCAGCAAATAATTCAATCCGACATAGAAAAAACTGTGTCCTTGAGGTGTATTTCCTGTACGAGGAAGCCATTTGGTATAGTCGCCTCCGTCTGCCCATGAAGCAGCCGGTTCTATGACAAGAAAATGATCATCGTGCATGCCAAAACCTTTCGAAAAAATTGCAGCAATGATTCGAAGAAATAAGCCAATCATCAAGATTGTAATGAACGGATGTCTGTTTTTGAAGCGAATAAGTTCTTTTATCATTTATTTTTAATTACGGACTAACGAATCGTTGACAAATATACAGAAAAAGGCAGCGATTATACTTTTTCGTTGCCTTTTTGTTTTAAAGAATTGACATGGTGATTTTTTTTCTTAAATCACCATTTAATAGCTTGACGTGCAATCGGCATTGTCATACAACGTGCACCTCCGCCACCACGCGACAATTCATTGCCTTCAATCGTGATGACATATTTTTCGTAATTATCAAGATTGACTCTTTCTTCGACAACATCACAAGCTCTAATCACCTCAAAACCGTTTTTGTTGAGTTCGTTTATCGTGTGAATGTTGCGCCCGTATCCGATTATTTTTCCGGGAGCTAAAGCAAAAAAGTTCGCACCGCTTTGCCATTGTTCGCGTTCTTTGAAATAAATATCATTGCGTCCGCCGCAAGAAATCGGTTTAAGGTCGATTCCTAATTTTTTCAACGCTTCAAGTATGTTTTTCTCTTCTTTGATGCTCGCTACTTTATCGCCATCGACAGTAATATGAATGGTAAAATAACGGTTCGATTGAAGAATCAATGGCTCGAAAACCATACATTTATCGAAATCTAAAAACGTGAACGTCATATCGAGGTGAATGAACGATTCCGGTTTTAGAGGTAACTCTTGTAAAATGAGATGCTTAACGCCTGGTTTTGTTTTAAAATATTCCAATATTGAGTCGATTCCCTGACTGTTTGTACGTGCGCTGATACCGCTCAAAATAATGTTTTCGTGAGCAATGAGCACGTCTCCGCCTTCGATAGTTGCTTTTCCGGAAACATCGTATGTTTTTACAGGATTAAATGTGTTGACAGAAAACATCGGATGGAAATCGAAAATGCTTTCCATGATAAGCGATTCGCGTTCACGCACTTTATTTGCCATACGGCTAATTATCACGTTGTCATTCATCGAAATGGAAGCGTCGCGCGTGAAGAAAAAGTTTGGAAGCGGACTGAGTGAAAAGCGTTCTTTGTCGAGGTATTTTGTTAACGTATCTTTCTTCATTTCAACACCTTCGATGAGTTGACATGCCAGCTCAGCGTTGTTGAGCGACGAAAGGTATGCAATCAGTTCGCTTTTCTGTTCATTTTGGCAAATACGATGAATCAAATTTGTTCTAACCTTCTCGTTTTCAAGAATATCACGAAGTAAATCGTTTACTTCGAAAACATTAGTAAGTTTTTTAAGAACCTGACTGAATTCGTTGTATTCTTTTAACGCCACATTGAGATTCAAAATATCGCTGTAAAGGGATCTTTCGGCATTTTCTGGTGTCATATTTTCTACTTCATGACCCGGAGTATGTACGATAACACCTTCTAACTTCCCGATTTCAGAATTAACATTTATATTTATTTTATTGATAGTCATTACTTTATGTGAATTTATAAGAATTTTTTTTCAGTCAACAAAAATAGGCTAAATAAATGGTGTCTTGTCCTGAAATAAGTTTACTCTTTTGATCTATTTTTATTCTTTTTTGTGTAAACCTATTTTAGGACAAGACAAAAAGTCAATCTAAATCATGAATAACCAGACCCGAACGAAGTTTTGGTTCGAACCAAGTTGTTTTTGGAGGCATGATATTTCCGGTATCGGCAATGTCGATCAATTGTTTCATCGAAACAGGATACAACGCAAATGCTGCTACCATCTCGCCACTGTCGACACGACGTTTTAATTCACCTAAGCCGCGAATACCGCCAACGAAATCAACTCTTTTCGATGTTCTTAAGTCGGAAATTCCCAGTATTTTATCTAAAACCAAGTTCGATAAGATTGTAACGTCTAACACGCCTATTGGGTCGCTATCGTTGTAAGTTCCGGGTTTTGCAGTTAATTTATACCATGCACCATCAATATACATACTGAATTCGTGCAATTTTGCAGGTTTGTAAATTTCAGAGCCTTCTTTTGTTACGATAAACGATTCTTCCAATTTCGTAATGAATTGCTCTTTCGATAATCCGTTCAAATCTTTCACAACGCGGTTGTAATCAATGATTTTCAATTGATTATCGGGAAATATAACAGCCATGAAGTAGTTGTATTCTTCTGTTCCATTGTGATTTGAATTTTTTGATTTTCTTTCTTGTCCAACACGAGCAGCAGCAGCAGTTCTGTGGTGTCCGTCAGCAACATACAATGCAGGAATTTCGTTTTGGAAAATATCTTCGATGCGCTTGATGGTTGCTTTGTCGTCGATTACCCAAAAATGATGTCCAAAACCATCGTATTCGGCTACAAAATCGTAAATAGGTTTGTTGTTTTTTACGATTTTTTCAACAATTGCATCAATTTCTTTGTGTGCCGGATAAGCAAAAAATACCGGTTCTACGTTTGCATTAGTAATGTTCACGTGAATCATGCGGTCGTCTTCTTTATCCTTGCGTGTCAGTTCGTGCTTTTTGATGTTGTTGTTGAAATAATCGTCGATATGTGCCGCACCAACAATTCCGTATTGAGTCCGTCCGTCCATTGTTTGTGCATAGACATATAATTTTGGCTCGGCATCTTGCTTTAACCAACCTTGTTTTTTGAAGTTGTTGAAGTTTTCTACAACTTTATCATACACTTCTTTGCTGTGTTCGTCAATACCTGCCGGAAAATCAATTTCCGCTTTTGTTACGTGCAATAATGAATATTGATTGCCTTTTGCTTCTTCTCTTGCTTCTTCCGAATTGAGAACGTCGTACGGACGCGAAGCTAATTGTTCTACTATTTCTACTGGTGGACGAAGTCCTTTAAATGCTTTTACGATTGCCATTTTCTATTTCTATTTTTCGATTAATTTACTTTAAATGTTGTATCGTTATTATTTAGAAAACCGATGATTTGACGTGCTGCGGCAAGTCCGGCGTTGGTATTGGCTTCCGAAGTCTGCGCGCCCATCTTTTTAGGTGTGAAGAAGATGCGTTTTTCAAATTCGACAAGTTCGGCTTTGTTACCGGGTTCGATATCAGAAACATAACAAAAATCAGGACGATTGGCTAAAACTTGTTTCAATTCTTCTTCATTGATGACTTCTTTGCGCGCTGTGTTGACTAAAACAGCGTTTTTCGGCATCAAGTTTAGTAATGCTGTTCCGATCGATTTTTTTGTTTTATCGTTTGCCGGAATGTGCAACGAAACAAATTGTGATTTTTTATACAATTCTTCAACTGATTCAACAACTTCAACACCGTCGTTTTCAATGACTTCTTTTGCTACAAAAGGATCGAAAGCATACACTTTCATACCGAAGCCGCGTGCAATACGCGCTACATTTTTTCCGACATTTCCGTAAGCGTGAATTCCGATTGTTTTGCCTAACAATTCTGTTCCCGACGAGCC
This sequence comes from Lentimicrobiaceae bacterium, assembly GCA_031262365.1. Classification (GTDB taxonomy): domain Bacteria; phylum Bacteroidota; class Bacteroidia; order Bacteroidales; family F082; genus JAISHW01. The sequence goes on along the minus strand of JAISHW010000062.1, from coordinate 40,052 downwards.
GTCGAAATGGTTTCTGATTTGGTAAATCATCATACCAAAAGCCAATTCGGCAACAGCATTGCTGTTTTGTCCGGGTGTGTTCATTACAATAACGCCTTTTTCTGTGGCTGCTGCTAAATCAACATTATCGTATCCTGCACCAGCGCGAACAATGATTTTCAGGTTTTTAGCATTGTCAATGACTTCTTTTGTAGCTAAATCACTTCTTACGATGATTGCGTCAACATCGGCAGCTGCTTTTACAAAATCAGCTTGATCAGTGTATTTTTCAAGAAAAACACATTCGTATCCCGCTTCGTCGAAGATTTTTTTGATGCCGTCAGCGGCAACTTTAGCAAAAGGTTTGTCGGTAGCAACTAATACTTTCATAATGGTATATTTTTAAAAGAAAATTGCAACGATTATTTTTTAGAAGTAACCGTTGCAATTTGATATGATTAATTATTTTTTTTCTCAAATTCTTGCATGCAATCAATTAATGCTTGTACGCTTTCTTTTGAACAAGCATTGTAAATAGACGCGCGAAAACCACCAACCGAACGATGTCCTTTAATTCCGACCATGCCGCGTTCTTTAGCAAATGCCATGAAATCGGCTTCTTTGTCTTTATATTCTTCGGTCATTACAAAACAAACATTCATCAACGATCGGTCTTCTTTTTTTGCCGTTCCGACAAACATTTTATTGCGGTCAATCTCGTTGTAAAGCACGTCTGCTTTTTCTTTGTTTATTTTGTACATGACTTCAAGTCCGCCCAATTCTTTTATCCATTTCAATGTTTCGTGCATGACAAAAATGGCGAATACGGGAGGTGTATTGAACATCGAACTTTCTTTAATATGTGTGCGATAATCAATCATTGTAGGAATTTGACGTTCTACTTTTCCTAAAATATCTTCGCGAACAATGACGAATGTAACGCCGGCGGGACCTACATTTTTTTGTGCGCCACCGTAAATCAGTGCGTATTTCGAAACATCGACCGGACGGCTCATAATATCCGATGACATATCGGCAACTAAATTTATAGGACAATCCATATCTTCATGGATTTCAGTTCCGTAAATTGTGTTGTTTGTTGTGATGTGGAAATAATCGGCATCCGTTGGTACTTTGTAACCTTTTGGAATGTAGTTGAAGTTTGCATCTTCCGAAGAAGCAATAATTTCGACTTCGCCAAATAGTTTAGCTTCTTTTGCGGCTTTTTTTGCCCAAACTCCGGTTTGTAAATAAGCAGCTTTTTTGTTCATCAAGTTGAACGGAATGTAACAAAATTGTGTGCTTGCACCACCGCCTAAGAAAAGAACTCTGTAGCCTTCCGGAATGTGCAATAACTCTTTCCAAAGTTGTTCGGTTTCAGCCATAATACGTTCCCAACCCGGTGTGCGGTGAGAAATTTCTAAAATTCCGATTCCTGTCCCGTCGAAATCTTTGATTGCATCGATAGCCGATTCAATAGCTTGTTTAGGGAGCACGCAAGGACCTGCGTTAAAATTATACTTTTTCATGATAAAATTATGTTTGTAAAAATGTTTAATTTTAAGTTCTAATTGGGGCAAAGGTAGCATAAAAAGGGTAACTTAGTCTGAATTTTGCCGATAAAAAATATTAATTTCGCAACCGTTTGAGGAACAAAAGAAATATGCTTACAACGGATCGTAAAATCAAAGCCTTTAGTACGTTAGCTAATCACTTGAAAAACATTATTGAAACAGATTATGAAACGTTGAATGTGGATCAAAAAGCCTTTGTATCAGCAATGCAAAAATCTTCGCAAACAAATCCGTGGTTTACGTCCGAAAACATCAATTTAGCAGTTTCGAATCTTATCGAAATGCTACATGAAGATTCACTTCGAAAATGGGTGGCAAATTATGCAATGAACGACGAAAAAGAGCCTTTAACAATAGGAGTGGTAATGGCAGGAAACATTCCATTGGTTGGTTTTCACGATTTTTTGTGTGTGTTGATGAGTGGCAATCGTTTTTTTGGAAAACTATCGCACGACGATCAATACTTGCTGCCGGCTCTTGCCGAGATGTTGCAAAAAATCGAACCGGAATTTTCGGATAGCATCAGTTTTACAACCGAACGACTTTCAGATTTCGATGCGATTATTGCTACCGGTAGCAACAATACAGCTCGTTATTTCGATTATTACTTTGGAAAATATCCGAACTTGATTCGAAAAAACAGAAACAGTGTAGCGGTACTTACAGGCAAAGAAACGAATGCTGATTTTGAAAAATTAGCTGACGATGTTTTCGCCTATTTTGGTTTGGGATGTCGTTCGGTCTCCACTTTACTTGTGCCAACTGCTTATGATTTTACATCGTTATTAGAAATTTTTTCGAACCGAGCTAACGTAATTAATCATGCACGCTATTTCAATAATTACGAATACAATAAAGCTGTATTTCTAATAAACAAAGTATCTCATTTTGACAACGGTTGCCTACTTTTGACACAATCCGACCAACTTAACACACCGATTTCGGTGCTTCATTACCGCTATTACGATTCGATAAATCAAGTATTGGATTTACTAAACAATCATCAAGAAAAAATTCAATGTGTGGTTTCGAAAAATGCGTTTTTACTAAATTCATTTGATTTTGGAATGGCACAAAAACCTGATGTACAGCATTATGCAGATAATGTTGATATCATGCAATTTTTACTTTCGTTGCACCACAAAATAAGGTAAATCGTAGTCTAAAAAACAGCTTTTTTATCTGAAAATGACCAACGAAAAAAGTTTTTTAAAAAGATTAGGATATTTATTTGAAAGATAGTACTTTTGCAACCTCAAAAAATTAAGTTTAGCAATGAAAAAAGATATTCATCCAAAGAATTACCGTCTTGTAGTTTTCAAAGACATGTCGAATGAACATAGTTTTATTTCACGTTCAACAATCAACACGAAAGAAACTATTGTATGGGAAGACGGTGTAGAGTACCCACTGGTAAAATTGGAAATTTCGAACACATCGCATCCGTTCTACACAGGTAAGATGAAACTTGTTGATACGGCAGGTCGTGTAGATAAGTTTAAAAACAGATATCAAAAACATTACGATTCTCGTAAATAATTTTCACACAAATTGAACGTTTTTATAAAAAAATCACCTTACCTAATAGGGGTAAGGTGATTTTTTATTGTCTATCAAATATGGTGCGAAATTTGTGTACAACACCACAACATTAAATTTTTTATTATGAATTACATTCTTTTTGATGATACAAACCGAACCAATTTGTTTCCGTTGACTTTTACGCGTCCGACAGCCGAAATTCGCATAGGAATTCTAACAATTCGCGAAAAATGGGAACAATATCTTGGTGCAAAAACTTCTTTTTTGACAGAAGATTATTTGAGTAAAAAGTTTCCTATTGCAACAGCCGAATTAAACATGTTGATAAATGGAAGTGTTTGTCCGACTAAAGAGTTAGTGGATCAGATAAAAGAACTCAAACCGGGACAAGCACTTTTTAAAGACGAAATTTTAATTGCCGATTACTTAGACAGCGATTCCGTGATAAGTTTCGACAAAGAAAGCAAAGATTCGGAAATTGTCGAAACAACAAGCAATTTTATCTATATTGCCAATACATGGGATATCTTCAAATACAATGCTCAAGCAATTAACGACGATTTTGTTTTGTTGACAACCGGAAGAAAATCACATCCGATTTCCGATACAAACCGCTGTCTGAACAAAGAAAACATCTTCATCGAAGAAGGTGCTAAAGTCGAATTTTCGATACTAAACGCTTCTGAAGGACCAATATATATTGGTGCTCATGCCGAAGTAATGGAAGATTGTAAAATTCGTGGACCTTTTGCGTTAGGCGAACATGCTGTGCTGAAAATGGACGCTAAAATCTACGGAGGCACAACAATAGGACCTTATTCGAAAGTTGGAGGCGAAGTGAGTAATTCGGTAATCTTTGGCTACTCGAACAAAGCTCATGATGGCTTTTTAGGAAATTCTGTTTTAGGTGAATGGTGCAATTTGGGTGCTGATACGAATACATCGAATTTGAAAAACAACTACGAAGAAGTAAAACTTTGGTCGTATGCTGATGAAACATTTGTTCCGACAGGACTTCAGTTTTGCGGACTCATCATGGGAGATCACTCAAAATCAGGCATTAATACAATGTTCAATACAGGAACAATTGTCGGAGTAAGTGCTAATGTTTTTGGATCGGGATTTCCGCGCAATTTTATTTCGTCATTTTCATGGGGTGGAGCCAAGGGATTTATCGAATTCAATATAAAAAAAGCATTGAAAGTCGCTCAAGCTGTTTATAAACGAAGAAATATCGAGTTCTCGGAACAAGATCGCAATATTTTAGAAGCCGTATATGAACAAACATTCGCAAATCGCAATTTATAATAATTGGCATATTAATTGACTTAATTCGATGTCATTTGCTGGTATTATTGTTTAAAACAAAGGTATTCAGTCGAATAGAATAAATAACCACTTTTATTTGTTTTAATAAGTGTGTTAATAGTAGTGACAAAATGTCTCAAAAGAAAGGGAGAAAAACATATATGTTTGATTATAAAGGTAAACGAAAAAATACTTTCATCGAAATATTGGATTCAGAAAGCGAATACATTCCGATAGGCTCACCAGATGCTAATTTATTTGTTTCAGCTGAAGAATTACCGGAAGAACTTCCTATTTTAACCGTTCGTGACTCAATATTATTTCCCGGAATGATTATTCCGATCACAGTCGGACGAAGCAAATCGTTGAAACTAATCAACGACGCTTATAAAAAAAACAATTTTATTGGTGTCGTTTCTCAAATTGATCCTACGGTCGAAGACCCTGGTTTCGATGATCTCTACAAAGTAGGAACAATAGCCGTCATACTCAAGGCATTAGAAATGCCAGGCGGAAACACAACCATTATTATTCAGGGACGTATGCGTTTTGAATTGCTCAAGTTTACGCAAACAGAACCCTATTTTAAAGCAAAAGTGCAACTTTTTGAAAGAGAAACTTCTGAAAGCGAAGATAAAGACATGAACGCATTGCTTGATCTTCTTAAAGAAACGGCAAAACAAATTGTCGATAAATCGCCTCATTTATCAAAAGACGCAGCTTTTCCAATTAAAAACGCAAAAGATGTAGACATTCTCATAGGGCTGACACTTTCCGGATTAGAGCTTGGATCGCTTGAAGAAAAACAAGAATTGCTCGAAACAATGGGCGTTAAAAAACGTGCTTTAAAATTGCATGCAATTTTGACACACGAACTTCAAATGCTTGATCTTAAAAATCAGATACACAGCAAAGTAAAAAGCGATATTGAGCAACAACAACGCAATTTTTTGTTGAATCAGCAACTGAAAACAATTCAAGAAGAACTTGGTGGCACACCAAACGAAATCGATATTAAAGAGTTGCGCGAAAAAGCTGCAAAGAAAAAATGGAACGATCAGGTGGCACAAGTGTTCGAGCGTGAATTGAACAAATTTCAACGCATGAACCCACAAGCAGCCGATTATGCCATACAACACAACTATCTCGAATATTTAGTCGATTTGCCGTGGAACGCATTTACAAAAGATAATTTCAACATCAAAAACGCACAGAAAGTCCTTGACAAAGACCATTTTGGACTTGAAAAAGTAAAAGATCGTATTTTAGAACATCTTTCGGTGTTGAAAATAAAAAAAGACATGAAAGCACCTATTTTGTGCTTGGTTGGTCCTCCGGGAGTCGGAAAAACGTCTTTGGGAAAATCAATTGCGCACGCATTAAATCGAAAATATATTCGCATGTCTCTTGGCGGTCTCCGCGACGAATCGGAACTTCGTGGACACCGAAAAACCTATATAGGTGCCATGCCGGGGCGCATTATTCAAAATTTGCGCAAAGTACAATCGTCGAATCCGGTGTTTGTTTTAGATGAGATCGACAAAGTGAGCGGTCACAACATCAGCGGCGATCCACAAGCAGCTTTGTTGGAAATATTGGATCCGGAACAAAACAACGCTTTTTACGACAACTTTCTTGAAATGGATTACGACTTGTCGAAAATTCTGTTCATTGCTACGGCAAACACAATGAGTACAATTCATCCGGCATTGAGAGACCGAATGGAAGTTATCGATTTGAACAGCTATTTAGTGGAAGAAAAAATAGAAATAGCCAAACATCATTTAATTCCAAAACAAATAAGCGAACACGGACTGAAGCCGAAAGACGTACTTTTCTCGGATAAAATTATTCAAGAAATAATTACTTCTTACACACGCGAAGCCGGCGTGCGTATGCTTGAACGTCAAATCGCACGTTTGATTCGAAATCGAGTTCGTCTGATAGCTTCCGGAGAAACTTACAACAAAAAAATCGAGTCGAAAGACTTGAAAAAGATTTTAGGAATTGGTAATTACCAACGCGAAGAAGATGTCATTCCAGATGTTCCGGGTGTTGTAACGGGGCTTGCTTGGACACCAATCGGAGGCGAAATTTTATTTATTGAAGTAAGTTTGAGTAAAGGAAAAGGAGAGCTGAAACTGACCGGAAATTTAGGCGATGTAATGAAAGAATCAGCGACTATTGCATACGAATTTCTGAAAGCTCATGCGTCGAATTTCGCTATCAATCCCGACATATTTTCACATTGGAATGTGCATATTCATGTGCCCGAAGGCGCAACGCCAAAAGATGGACCTTCGGCAGGAATAACGATGTTAACTGCTTTAATATCAGTATTTACACAACGAAAAGTAAAACCGCGCATTGCAATGACAGGCGAAATTACCTTGCGAGGAAAATTACTTCCCGTTGGTGGCATCAAAGAAAAAATTCTTGCCGCAAAACGAAGCAATGTTACGGATATCATGCTGTCGTCGGCAAACAAGCGCGATTTTGACGAAATTAGCGAAGCGTACATCAAAGGAGTTAATTTCCATTTCTTTGAACACATGATTGATGTGGTCGATTTTGTGTTGGAAAAAGAAAAAGTGAGCACGGCAATTGATTTCGAAATCCCGAAAGAAAATTACACGAAAAATTAAATGTTTTAACTTGAAAAATAGAGCGCACTTTGCCAAAAGTGCGCTTTTTTTATCCAGGAATAAGTATATTTGTTTCGAAAAACAAATCGCGTGAAAAACTCTATTGTTCTGTTTATTTTAATACTGTTTTGCATTTCTTGCGAAAAGAAAGCCGATAACGATGAAAATTTGGCTATTTTCCGTTACAACGAATCTGCCGGTGTTTTGACTACCGATCCGGCATTTGCAAAAGATTTGCCACATATTTGGATCGCAAATCAATTGTACAACAGTTTAGTTTCGTTGGACGAACAAATGGAAATCATTCCTGCTATTGCTAAAAGTTGGGAAATAAGTGAAGATGGAACTACTTATACTTTCTATTTACGTAACGATGTTTTTTTTCATAAAAATCAGGTGTTTATTGACTCAACACGTCTTGTTGTAGCTGATGATGTCGTGTATTCTTTCAATCGGTTGGTCGATCCGAAACTGAACGCACCGGGAAGTTGGATTTTTTCTTCCGTAAAAAAAGATTCAACGGGATATGCTTTCAAAGCATTGAACGACACTGTTTTTCAAGTTGAATTAGAAAAACCTTTTCCGCCTTTTTTAGGCATGCTCTCAATGACGTATGCTTCGATAGTTCCGCATGAAGCCGTAAGTTTTTATGGCGACAATTTTCGAAACAATCCGGTAGGCACAGGTCCCTTTGTATTTACGTATTGGAAAGAAGGCGTGCGTATGGTTTTACGTAAAAATCCGAATTATTTCGAAAAAGAAAACAACGAGCAACTCCCTCATATTGACGCTGTTTCGATTAGCTTCCTGATTGACAAACAAATTGCTTTCATGGAGTTTATTAAAGGAAATTTCGATTTTATGTCGGGAATAGATGCACGTTATAAAGATGAATTGTTGACTTTCGATGGAACGTTGCGAAAAAAATATGAAAACCGCATTCAGTTATTTCGCGAACCATTTTTTAACACAGAATACATCGGCTTTTATGTTCCCGAATACGCTAACCTGAACAAAAAACAGTATCTAGCACTTCGCAAAGCTGTGAATTATGCGATTGACCGTGAAAAAATGATTCGTTTTTTACGAAACGGAATTGGAATTCCGGGACATGCAGGAATGATTCCTATATCAATGTTAAAAGATTTTAAAACAGCAAATTATGGTTATTCATTTAAACCTGAACTTGCAATTAAATTAATTCAAGAAAATCAACTTTCAGGCACGAGATTAAGTTTGTCGACAACAGCCGAATATGTCGATTTAGGAAAATACGTACAAGCGCAACTATCTGCACTTGGATTGAATGTATCGGTTGAAGTGATGCCCTCTGCAACGATGCGCCAAATGCGGGCAATAGGAAGTTTGCCGTTTTTTAGAGCTTCTTGGGTTGCTGATTATCCCGATCCTGAAAATTATTTATCATTGTTCTATTCGCCTAACAAAAGTCCTTACGGACCAAATTATACACATTTTTCAAATACGGAATTCGATGTGCTGTACGAAAAATCAATGACTTTGTCGGATGATAATGAGCGTTTCTTGATTTATCGCCAAATGGACAGTATTCTTATGTCGGAAGCTCCGGTTGTTATTCTGTTTTATGACGAAATACTACGCTTTGTAAACCAACGAGTACAGAACTTCAAAACGAATCCTACTAATTTGCTCGATTTGAGAAAGGTAAAAATTGAACCTGAAAACTAAACTCATCGCTTTTCTCGTGTGAAGTTTCTGTCGTCATGCCAAATTGATTTTGTATTTTTGCTGAAAACGATTTCGTGATGTCAATCGAAAATCATATTGCACAATCTATTTCGATCAAACAGCAACTTCTTAACGATGAGAGTTTTAAAGAATCCATTCGTCAAACTGCCGATTATTGCATCGAAACACTTACAAATAATGGAAAAGTTTTGTTATGCGGTAATGGCGGAAGTGCCGCAGATGCGCAACATATTGCTGCTGAATTATCCGGACGGTTTCGTTACGATCGTCCGCCTTTATACGCCGAAGCATTGCACGTAAACAGCAGCTATATGACAGCCGTAGCAAACGATTACGGATTTGATGTCGTTTATAGCCGAATGGTTGAAGCTTGCGGTAAGCCAAAAGACATACTGATTGCACTTTCGACTTCGGGAAATTCGGAAAACATTATCAAAGCAGCAAAACAGGCGAAAAAACAAGCAATGTACGTTGTTGCAATGACAGGCAAAGGAGGCGGAAAACTAGCTGAAATCTGCGATATTCTTATTCAAGTTCCGAGCACGATAACGGCTTACATTCAAGAATCGCACATCATGATTGGTCATATTTTATGCGAAATGATCGAATCGCGTATTTTTCCAAAAGAATAACATCATGGATTGGATTCGTTTCGTTTCACACACTTGGACGTTGTTTCTTGACAGAGACGGTGTGATAAACGAGCGATTATCAGATGATTATGTAAAATCAGCAACAGAATTTAACTTTTTACCGGGCGCATTGGAATCGATTCATTTTTTTAATCAAATTTTCAATCGCATCATTATCGTCAGCAATCAGCAAGGCATCGGAAAAGGAATAATGACCTCCAAACAGCTTGATTCCGTGCATCAATACATGCTTTCGGAAATAGAAAAAGAAAACGGACATATTGATACCATTTTTATTTGCCCACAATTGGCAACGGAACCGGATAACTACCGAAAACCGGCACCAACAATGGCTTTCATGGCAAAAGAAATGTATCCGGAAATTGATTTTTCGAAATCGATTATGGTAGGAGATACCGAATCAGATATTCTTTTTGGAAAAAAAACCGGAATGAAGACCGTTTTGATAGGCAACGAACAAATAAATTTAAAGGCGGATTTGAACTGTAATAGTCTATCCGAATTTGCTAAAATACTCAAAAATAGAGGATAAGATATTGTGAAACCACAGCATATTCTACTTGTTTTTTTAGGCTATACAGCACTCATTTTTATCGTTTCATACATTACATCGCGCAGAACGAACAACGAAAGTTATTTTCTTGGAAATAGGAAATCACCTTGGCTTTTAGTTGCTTATGGTATGTTAGGCACATCGCTTTCGGGAGTTACATTTATTTCTGTTCCAGGATATGTTGGTGCCTCACAGTTTACTTATATGATGGTCGTGTTTGGCTATCTACTTGGTTATGCAACCATTACATTAATTCTATTGCCTCTTTATTACCGTTTAAAACTGACATCGATTTATACATATCTCGAAAAACGTTTTGGAAATTTTTCATATAAAACCGGATCGTTCTATTTTTTGCTTTCTCGAATGATTGGCGCATCATTTCGGATGTATCTTGTAATCAATGTGTTGCAGATTTTTATTTTCGATCATTTTGGAGTACCTTTCTGGTTTACAACATGTTTATTTTTGTTGTTAATTACCGTTTATACGTACAAAGGCGGAATCAAAACCATTGTTTGGACCGACACGTTACAAACGACTTTTATGTTGGCTTCGCTAATTATTACCATTTTTATTGTACTGAAACACATGGATGTCAATCTGCCAGAAATGATTCAGCAGGTAAAAGATAGCAGTTATGCAAAAATCGTTGATATTGATTGGCGCAGCGATACTTTTTACATCAAACAATTTTTAAGTGGTATGTTTATCACCATTGTAATGACGGGATTGGATCAGGATATGATGCAAAAAAATCTGAGTTGTAAAAGCCTGAAAGATGCGCAGAAAAACATGACTGTTTTAAGTTTTTTGTTTATTCCTGTCAATTTCATTTTTTTATTTTTAGGTGCTACATTGTTAATTTACGCAGCAAAATTCAATATCTCGCTTCCGGAAATGTCTGACAATATTTTTCCCGAATTGGCTATTAATCATTTTGGTACGATAGCCGGATTGGTTTTCTTTATCGGATTAATTGCATCTGCTTATTCGAGTGCCGATAGTGCTATCACTGCCTTAACAACTTCGGTTTGTGTTGATTTCTTAGGATTTGAAAAAGAAGAACAAAAAAGAAAAAACACCGTGAAAACACGCTATATTGTCAACTTTTTTGTTTCGTTAACCATTTTGTTTCTGATCATTTTGTTTCGCGAAATCAACAATGAAGCGGTCATTAAAAAACTTTTCACGATTGCCGGTTACACTTACGGACCGCTTTTGGGCTTATTTGCTTATGGCTTATTTACAAAACGCGGTCTTCGCGACAAATTAGTACCGATTGTTTGTTTGATTTCGCCTTTATTAAGTTATCTGATTGATGCCAATTCCGAAATGCTTTTCAACGGGTATAAATTTGGATTTGAAATATTGATAGTCAATGGATTAATTACATTTATTGGATTGTTTTTGATTAGCTTATTTCAGAAAAAAGCAGTAACGATAGAAAACTAATTGACAATTTATAAAACAAAATCACGTTTCTTTTGTACTTTGAACAAAAAACGATTCGTATGAAAAAGAATTATATTTTCATTTTAATGTTTTTAATAACATCATTTGCGGCATTAAATATTCAAGCTCAATATGTTACAACACATTCAAAAATAACAAACATAGGGCAGGCCGATGGAATCTATTATGCTTTGCCGCGTAATGTATTGCGTTTTGATTTTATTTTAGCCGAAAAAAATCAACAAAAAGGACCTTATGCCGAGTATGCACAGTTCTTATTGGGTGTAAAAAACTATATTGATGTTGATGCTGTGGCTTACGAGCTTTTAGATGTTGTAATGACGGTAGAAGCCGAAGCCGATCCTGATGCCGTGTTTTTTGTTGCTTGCGATGCAAAAATGCCGTTCGCTTTCAATTTACAAAATGACGGTGTCATTCTTTCGGCAGGGAAAGTAACGGAAACGGATCACGCAAACGACTCACAATCTTTTGAAAAAGACGTTTTCGACAGAATAAATTCGATACAAAACGCTTTATTGGAAAAAGAAAACACTCTTGGTATTTTTGAGACGGCTTTTTCGAACCGAAATACCGAACAAAAAGCGCAAGAAGCCGCAAAATTCATTGAAACCATTCGTGAAAGTAGAATAAAATTACTTTCTGGTTATCAAGAAATTAATTATGGAGAGGCAATGGCTTATATGAATGAGCAATTACGACAGTTAGAGACGGAATATTTAAGTTTGTTTTTAGGAAAAGAAACAACAAAAATCGTTACACAAACTGTCTATTTTGTACCGAATCATGATAATTTAAGTGCTGTTTTCGCAAAATATTCTGATGCGACCGGTATTGTTGGTATTGAAAGTAGGAGTGGATATGCTATTGCAATTCGTGTTGTGCCTCAAAATAATACGGCAAATATAAACCTCCCCAGCAGTTCGGCTGTCGAAACGACAAAATACAACAACAAATTATTCTATCGTACACCCGATTACGCACAAGTAAAAGTAACGATGAAAGACAAAACGTTGGTTAACGAGAAGGTTTTAATAAGTCAATTAGGCGCATTATCGCTTGTCCCAATAGACACAAACACCACACTCATTTTTAACACAAAAAGTGGTCAAATCATTGATTTTCATAATACTACAAATAAGAAGCGGAAATTTAACTGATAGCTTCTTTAATTCTTACAAATTTTTCGAGTAAACTTTCAGCTAAATCAATCCTGAGCATATTGGCACCATCTGACTTAGCGCATGATGGAGTAGGGTGGGTTTCCATAAAAATTCCGTCAGCTCCTGCGGCAATGGCTGCATTGCCAATCAGACTAATCATTTCTGGATTGCCACCGGTAATGCCTGATTCGGAATTTGGCTGTTGTAACGAATGTGTGATATCCATAATTACAGGAATATTAAAACGTTGCATATCAGCAATATTACGAAAATCTACCACCAAATCTTGATAACCATACATATTACCGCGATCGGTTAGCATTACTTGATTATTCCCCGATGTAACAACTTTATCTACAGCAAATTGCATTGATTTTCCAGATAAAAATTGTCCTTTTTTTATGTTAACAATTTTTCCTGTTTTTGCGGCAGCCACAAGCAAATCTGTTTGTCGACAAAGGAAAGCCGGAATTTGAAGTATATCAACGTATTCAGCTGCAAGAGCCGCTTCTTCAGCGGTATGGATGTCGGTAACAACCGGAATGTTGTAGGTGTTCTTGATATCTTTTAAAATTTTTAATCCTTCCAAATCACCGATTCCTGTAAACGAGTCAAGTCTTGAACGATTTGCTTTGCGATATGAAGCCTTGAAAACATAAGGTATTTCAAGCTTTTTTGTAATTTTAAGCAGTTGCTCGGCTATTAAATAGGGCATTTCTTTATCCTCGATAACACATGGACCAGCTAACAAAAAGAAACGATCTTTTCGAAGATTTTTCAAGAAAGAAAAATTATCAACATTCATAGAACCATGAATATTATGTTAAATTAAAAGGGTAAATCGTCGCTTTCGTCTGAAATCGACAAATCGGTAGGTAGTGGCACATCGGTAGCAGCCATAGGATCGTAATGTGGCTGTGAATTTGCCTGTTGTTGCGCGCCAATAACTTCGAAACGCCATGGACGAATGTCAGTATACCATTTGCCGTTAAATTCGCGCGACTCGATATTGACACTGGCTTTAATCGTTTGTCCAATTATAAAGTTATTGGCTTCGGCTACGCGATCGCCCCAGCAAATAAGACAAACTTTTTTAGGATACTGTTCTTCGGTTTCTATAATTAGTTCTTGTTTGACCCAAGGACCACGAGCACCTTGACCTTCCATGCGAGTGCCAAGTTGTGCGACTTTTCCTGTAATTTCCATTGTATATTGTGTTTAATTGTTTCGATATTTTCATTGCAAATATACTAAAAGTATATATAAATTCAATGAAATATATTTGAATCATAATATATATTATGTTAAATAGTGTTTTTTAAAAGAAAGACCTTTTTGAGGTCTTTCCTTCTTTGAAGTTTATTTTAATAATTCTATTTTGTCATTCATTTTGAGAGTTGAATAAATTCCTAACAAAGCAGCTTTAGTGGCATCGCTCGGATCTAATTCGTGTGCTTTTTCTACATAAGGCAAAGCTGTGCGCAGAATTTCAGCAGCTTCTTCGGTCATTTCTTCATATTTTTTTTGCTCTTCGAGTGGCAATTCGTTTGCGGTAGCTGTAATTTTGTTTGCTTCGTTAATGTACAAAGCTCCAAGATTGTATACGGCATCGAAGTAATCCGGTTTAATAGCAATTGCTTTTTTATAGTATTCGATAGCGGTATCTTTATTGAAAATATCGGGATTGTTTTCTTCGTCTCCGTAAATTGTTCCTAAAACGAAGAAAATGGTGTGATTCGACGGATCTTTTTCAACCATCAATTTGAGTTCTTCAATAACTTCTTCACCTCTTCCTAGCACTAAATAGGCATTGATTTTTTCTAATACCAATCCCGGATCTCCTGGAAATTTCATTAAACCTTCGTCTAAAACAGCCATCATGCTTTCTCTGTCTTCGAGACTTCGATAAATAGATGCCAAGTTTTTGTATAAATCGGGGTCGTTTACGCCCATTTGTTTTAGTTCTTGATAATAGCTGAGTGCTATTTCGAATTCGTTGCCTCTTGTCGAAGCTAATGCAGCATTAAGAAGTGCCAAGGTGTCGACTTTGTTGATAGTTAAGGCTACATCGTATGCTTTTTTGAAATTAGCAGCAGCGAATCCGTATTGCGCTTCATTGAAGTTATTTACGCCTTCTTGAAAGTAAGTAATACCAATGACTTGAATACGAGGAAGAATTTCTTCTCGCTGTTGTTCTTTGTCGTCCGGATCAAGTTCGATAGCTCTTTTGAAAGATTCGTAACTTTTTCCTAATGCGTCAGGGTCGAGACCGGCAAATTCTTCCGACGAAACGATGTTCAAGTAAATCATTCCTCTATAGAACCATGTACGCGAATCATTAATCGTTTTTTCGTTTGTAGCAGCTTTGTCGATCGATTCTTTTGCTTTATCGTACTGTCCGTTTTTATTGTACATAAAGGCGTTTGTACGCTCTTGTTTTTGTGCTATTGCTGCGTTTATCGAAAACAGAGCAACTAATAATATGACAATTTTTTTCATAGCTTGTGTTTTTAATTATGAAGCTTTAATTGTTAATGTTCTTATTTTTTTTAACTTAATTAAACGATAATTGTACCAAAATTATTTCATGCTTCGGTTATATTTTCTGAAGTTTGTTCTTCATTTGAATTTTCAACTGAAATATCCTTGTTTTCATCTTCTTCGATGTTTTCATCTTCTTGGGAAACTTTTGCTACGGCAGCAATTTCATCTTCATCGCGCAGGTTGATAAGTCGCACACCCTGTGTTGCACGTCCCATAATGCGCAATGAAGCTACTGCCATACGAATGGCGATGCCTGATTTGTTGATAATCATCAAGTCATCACTATCTGTAACGTCTTTTATAGCAATTAAATTTCCTGTTTTTTCAGTGATATTCAGTGTTTTAACTCCTTTTCCACCTCGATTTGTGATACGGTAATCATCGAGATCGGATCGTTTTCCATATCCTTTTTCAGAAACGACCAAGATATTGGTTTGCGGATCGCTGATACAGATCATTCCAGCAACTTCGTCTGATTCGGAAGCTAAAGTGATTCCACGAACTCCGGAAGCATTACGTCCCATTGGTCTGACGGTCGATTCGTTGAATCGAATAGCCCTACCCGATTTTAATGCCATAATGACTTCATCAGTTCCGTTTGTTAAACGGGCTTCAAGCAATTCGTCTCCTTCGCGAATCGTAATGGCGTTGATGCCATTTTGGCGTGGTCTCGAATAAGCTTCCAAACTTGTTTTTTTGATAGTTCCTTTTTTTGTTGCAAGAATAATAAAGTTGTTGTCGATATATTCCTGATCTTTAAGATCTTGGATGTTAATATAGGCTTTAACTCTATCGTCTGCAGTAATGTTTATCATGTTAACAATAGCTCTTCCTTTACTGGTTTTCGTTCCTTCCGGGATTTCAAACACGCGCATCCAAAAACATTTTCCTTTTTCAGTGAAGAAAAGCATGTAGTTGTGGTTTGTAGCGACAAACAAGTGTTCGATAAAATCTTCATCGCGTGCTTCGGATCCTTTTGAGCCGCGGCCTCCCCTACTCTGACGGCGGTATTCGCTAAGCGGTGTCCGTTTGATATAACCTAAATGCGAAATTGTAACGACAACTGCTTCATCGGCAATCAAATCTTCGATACGGAAATCGTCGGGCGAATAAACGATAGATGTTCTTCTTTCGTCGCCATATTTTTCTTTGATGGTGAGCAGTTCTTCTTTGATGATTTCGTATTGAAGTGATTCATCAGCTAGAATAGCTTTTAGCTTTATTATAAGGTCTTTTATTTCTTGAAATTCAGCTCTGAGTTTGTCTTGTTCGAGTCCTGTTAACTGACGTAAACGCATTTCGACGATTGCACGCGACTGAATTTCGGAAAGGTTGAATCTTTGCGAAAGCGATTCGCGAGCAACATCCGTATTTGACGAGCTTCTGATGATGCTGATGACTTCGTCGATGTTGTCGCTTGCAATGATTAATCCTTCGAGAATATGTACGCGTTTTTCGGCTTCGTTTAATTCAAATTTGGTGCGTCGAACGACTACATCGTGGCGATGTTCGACAAAATAATGAATCAGTTCTTTTAGGTTTAATGTTTGCGGACGACCGTTAACAAGCGCGACGTTGTTTACACTAAACGATGTTTGTAATGCCGTCATTTGGTATAACTTAGCCAAAACGACACTTGATACGGCATCACGTTTCAATTCGTACACGATACGCATACCTTGTCTGTCGGACTCATCTCTAATATCAGAAATTCCTTCTATTTTCTTATCATTTATCAAGTCAGCTGTTTTTTTTATCATTTCAGCCTTGTTGACTTGATAAGGAATCGAGGTTACTATAATTCGTTCATGATTGTCGACTTCTTCGATTGTTGCTTCGCCGCGCATGACAACGCGTCCCCTACCCGTTTCAAACGCTTCGCGTACGCCTTCGTAACCATAAATGATTCCTTTTGTAGGAAAGTCAGGTGCTTTAATGTATTGCGCCAATTCGGTAATCGTAATATCGCGATTGTCGATGTAAGCAATTGTTCCGTCAATGACTTCTGTCAAGTTGTGAGGCGGCATATTAGTCGCCATACCAACAGCGATACCACTTGCTCCATTTACGAGCAATAGGGGAACTTTGGTCGCTAATACGGTCGGCTCGTTGTATTCACCGCTATAGTTTGGTTTAAAATCAACGGTATCTTTATCTAAATCAGCTAAAACTTCTTCCGATAATTTTTGTAGTCGTGCTTCGGTGTAACGCATTGCAGCCGCGCTATCGCCATCGACCGATCCAAAGTTTCCTTGCCCTTCGACTAAAAGATAACGCAACGACCATTCTTGAGCCATACGTACCATGGCATCATAAACTGATGAATCGCCATGAGGATGGTATTTTCCCATGACATCTCCTACGATACGTGCACTTTTTTTGACTTGTCGGTTGGCATAAACACCCATTTCGGCCATGCCATACAAAATACGACGATGAACGGGTTTCATTCCATCGCGGATATCGGGTAAAGCCCTCGAAACAATGACCGACATTGAGTAGTCAATGTAAGCCGATTTCATCTGACTCTCTATGTTGATTTTTATAATCTTTTCTGTCTTCTCGTTTTCAAAATTCTCTTCCATTCGGTATTTATTGTAAATTTATACCCTCTTTTAAAAGGTATGCAAAGGTAATAAATTTGCTTTAAAATTTTATCGTTTTTTATTGTTGATTGACTAACATTCGAATGTTAATATTTTTGACATGGTATTTTTATTGGACTGATTTTTGATTTATACTCTTGCAAATTATTTCTCATACAGAAAAACGTGATAAAATCAAACAAAACATATATGGATGCAAAGTTTTCAAAACAATTGAACAATGTCTTAAATTACAGTAGAGAAGAAGCTATACGACTGGGAAACAAATACATAGGCGTAGAGCATTTTTTTCTTGGAGTCGTTCGTGGTGGCGAAGGAAAAGGCTATACAGCACTGATTGATTTAGGAGTTGACATCGAAGCGTTCAGGCGACACCTTGAAACATTGATTCGAAATGTGAATGAAAGCGTTGAAGAACTGACAAATCTTCCGCTTACTAAGCAAGCCGAACGTATTTTGAAGTTCACTTATCTGGTTGCCAAAGAGTTTAAAAGCGATGTCGTAGATATTGAACACCTGATGCTTTCTATCTTGAGAGACAAAAATAATATTGTTTCACAACATTTTAGCCGACAAAATGTCGATTATCAAACTTATAAAGAAAGCCTGACAAAATATCAGGCAAATTATGGCGAAGACGACGAAGAACAGGAAGATCTGTTTCATAGCGAAGATCCTTTTTCAAAAAAGGAAACGGCATCTTCGAGCAAAACAAAAACACCTGTGCTTGACAATTTTGGACGTGATTTAACAAAAGCTGCTCGCGAAAACAGACTCGACCCTATTGTTGGTCGTGAAAAAGAGTTGGATCGTGTGGCACAAATTTTAAGTCGTCGTAAAAAGAACAATCCTATCCTAATTGGCGAACCCGGCGTTGGTAAATCGGCAATTGCCGAAGGACTTGCAATGCGCATTGTGCAAAAAAAAGTCAATCGGTCGTTGTACGACAAACGTATTGTCATGCTTGATCTGGCTTCATTAGTAGCAGGAACAAAGTACAGAGGACAATTCGAAGAACGCGTAAAATCGATGCTTACAGAGTTAGAAAAGAATCCAAATGTAATTCTGTTTATCGACGAAATTCACACCTTGGTTGGAGCCGGAAACGCTACCGGTTCGCTCGATGCCAGCAATATGTTCAAACCGGCACTTGCTCGCGGCGAAATCCAATGTATCGGAGCGACAACATTAGACGAATACCGTCAATATATCGAAAAAGACGGTGCTTTGGAACGCCGTTTCCAGAAAATTCTGGTCGAACCGACTTCTCCGGAAGAAACAGTCGAAATTCTGAATAACATTAAAAGTAAATACGAAGAACATCACTCCGTTGTTTATGAACCAGAAGCCATCGAAGCTTGTGTAAAATTGACCGATCGGTATATTTCCGACCGCTATCTTCCGGACAAAGCAATTGACGCTTTAGATGAGGCTGGTGCCCGCGTGCATATCAGCAACGTTAATGTTCCTGAAGAAATTACAATACTCGAAACAAGTATTGATGAAGCTAAAAAACGTAAGAAAAAAGCCGTTGAAGCACAACGATTTGCTGAAGCCTCGGAATATCGGAATGAGGAGTTGAAACTCAGCAAGCAATTGGAAGATACGATGCGGAAATGGGACGAAGAAACAATGAATAATCGCAAACCCGTTACCGAACAAGATATTGCGGCAGTTGTAGCAATGATGACAGGTGTTCCGGTACAGCGAATAGCACAAAACGAAGGCGAACGTTTGATCAATATGGAACAAGAACTCGAAGGCTCGGTAATTGGTCAAAACGATGCAAT
This sequence comes from Lentimicrobiaceae bacterium, assembly GCA_031262365.1. Lineage (GTDB taxonomy): Bacteria > Bacteroidota > Bacteroidia > Bacteroidales > F082 > JAISHW01. Next base: position 20,494 of record JAISHW010000062.1, on the reverse strand, counting down.
TAAAAAAGTCGTGAGAGCCATTCGACGTAATAGAGCTGGATTGAAAGACCCGAACAAACCGATCGGAACGTTTATATTTTTAGGTCCGACAGGCGTTGGGAAAACCTATTTAGCAAAAGTATTGGCAAAATATTTATTCGACTCCGAAGACGCGCTGATTCGTGTTGATATGAGCGAATACATGGAAAAATTTGCCGTATCGCGTCTGGTTGGAGCACCTCCCGGCTATGTTGGTTACGAAGAAGGTGGTCAGCTCACCGAAAAAGTACGTCGTAAACCCTACTCTATCGTGTTGCTCGACGAAATTGAAAAAGCGCATCCCGATTTGTTCTATATTTTATTACAAGTTTTAGACGACGGGCAATTAACAGACGGTTTAGGTCGTAAAGTCGACTTTAAAAACACGATTATTATCATGACTTCGAATATCGGTTCGAGACAACTGAAAGAATTTGGTCAAGGAATTGGTTACGGAACAACGGCGCGTAAAAAAGAGAAAGCGTCATACTCACAGGGAGTCATCGAAAACGCTTTGAAACGCTCTTTCACACCTGAATTTTTGAACCGTATCGACGATGTAGTTATTTTCGATTCGCTTGATATTGAAGATATTCATAAAATCATCGATATTGAGTTGGCACATGTATACAAACGTGTTGCAGAAATGGGATACAAACTTCGACTTACAGACAAAGCGAAAAATTTTATTGTTGAAAAAGGTTGGGACGAACAATTTGGTGCCCGCCCGTTGAAACGAGCCATTCAAAAATATGTCGAAGATGTGTTGGCTGATCAAATTATCAGAACAAAAATGAAAGTAAACGATTCGATTGTTCTTGATTTAGACGAAAAAACAGAAGACATTGTTGCTCTTGTCGAGAAACCCAAAGCACGTAAAAAAGCCGAGAAAGAAGAAGTGTAAAACGCTGATTTCATTAACTTTTAGCAAAGCATCGACACTTTTGTTGGTGCTTTTTTTTGTTAAATACGAAAGCCCTATTCACGATTGAAAAGAAAATCAGAGTTTTTTCATTATTTTTGTCGGCAAATTTTAAAACTGCAAGTACATTATGAACAAAGAAGTTGCATTAAAAGGTGGTGAATTTCTGATCAAAGATGTTGATATAGAAGCCATTTTCATTCCTGAAGAATTTGATGAAGAAACTGTTATGATTACCAAAACCTGCAAAGATTTTCTCGATGCAGAAGTATACCCTATTTTAGATCGTATTGATCATAAAGAAGATGGTTTGATGCCTGCCACATTAAAAAAGGCTGGCGAACTAGGTTTGCTTGGCTTGTCGGTTCCCGAAGATTTAGAAGGATTCGAACAATCGTTTCTTACCGTAATGCGTGCCAACGAAGCACTTGGAGCAGGTTACTCTTTTTCAGTAGCTATTATGTGCCATACCGGAATCGGAACGTTGCCGATTCTTTATTACGGAAATGATGAACAAAAACAGCGTTATATTCCACGTTTGGCATCGGGCGAATTAATGGCTTGCTACTGCCTGACTGAACCGGGAGCCGGATCAGATGCCAACTCGGGACGCACAAAAGCGACGTTGTCAGAAGACGGAAAACATTATATTTTGAATGGTCAAAAAATGTGGATCACAAACGGCGGATTTGCTGATGTGCAAACAGTTTTTGCCAAGATAGACAACGATCGCGTTTTGAGTGCTTTCATCGTCGAACGCGACTGGGAAGGCGTAACGATGAACCCCGAGGAAAACAAAATGGGCATCAAAGGCTCGTCGACACGCCAAATATTCTATAACGACGTAAAAGTTCCTGTTGAGAATTTGCTGGGAAAACGAGGCGAAGGATTTCGTATTGCTTTGAATATCTTGCATTTAGGACGTATTAAATTAGGTGCTACTGTAGTAGGAGGATCGAAACGTGCTGTATATCATTCTGTTAATTACGCAAACGAGCGCAAACAATTTGGTAAATTATTGTCGGAATTTGGAGCTATCAAACATAAATTAGCGCAACAAGTTGTAAAAACATTTGCTACAGAATCAGCAATTTACCGTGCAAGCAAAGACATTCAAGACAATATCGCGATCAAAGAAAAGCAAGGAGTTGATCATAGCAAAGCAACTATTGAAGGTGTTGCGGATTATGCTATCGAATGTGCGCTTTTGAAAGTTTATGGTTCCGAATCGCTTGATTTCATTGTCGACGAAGCCGTTCAAATTTATGGTGGAATGGGATTTTCGGCTGAAACACCTGTCGATAGAGCCTATCGCGATTCGCGTATCAATCGGATTTTTGAAGGAACGAACGAAATCAACCGTTTGTTAGCTATCGATGCACTTTTGAAAAAAGGCATGAAAGACAGCACTTTTCCATTGTTCGACATCGCAAAAAAAACAGCTGCAAATCCTGTTGCCGAAGCACAAACAGGCAATTATTATAACGATAAATTTGCCGTTATTCGTAACTTAAAAAAATCTTTGTTGATGCTTATTCCGGGCGTAAACGAAGCTTTTGGACGCACCATCGGCGAAGAAGAAGAAGTGATGATGAACCTTGCCGATATGTTGATGCAAATTTACATATTGGAATCGACTGCTTTACGTATAAAAAAATTGGAAAACATGAACGGCGAAGCGGCTAACATGCTTTACCGCAACATTCTTGATGTATTAACACACGAATCAGCTGCTATTATTCATAAAGCAGCTCTTGATGCTGTTGTTTCGTTTGCCGATCAGGCACAACAAGAAAACTACATCAACGCTTTAAACAAACTTTGTTATGTGAAACCAACAAATGTGAAAGAATCACGCCGTCGTATTGCCGACAAATTGATCGAAGATAACGATTATACGTTCTAATCTATTCTATCCTATCCTATCCTATTAGGAATCTATTTAAGAACAGGGTAAATCAGCATCAGATTTACCCTGTTTTTATGAAAATTCATTCCGACGAAGCTCGGAATCCATTGTGCAAATGAAACACTTTACACACTTTTTGGGATACTGCCATTTTTTATAATGCAATATCAAGGAAATAATTTGCAATGTGGTGCAAGTGATTTGCTTTCATACTTTGACTAAATGACATTGCATCTAATCAAACTTCAATGATTTTGATGGGACAATTTTACTTATAACCGTAGTCGGAATCAAAAGCAAGGAAAACCAAAGCAATAAAGCGGAAGCATTGATAATAAGTACCGACCCAATAGAAAGGTCGATAGGTACCGATGAAAGGTAATACGAATCGGACGGTAAGCTGATAAAACCGGTGTAATGTTGCAACAAACAAAATCCGATTCCTATAAAGTTGCCCAACAACAAGCCGTAAAGCAGAATTTTAAACGATCGAAACAAAAAAATCTCAGCAATCAAACCATTTGTTGCACCCAACGATTTCAGCAAACCGATTGTCGATGTGCGTTCTAAAATAATAATGAGTAACATGCTTATCATCGTGATTCCCGAAACCAAAACCATTAAAATAATGATGATAACTACGTTCATATCTTGCAAATCGAGCCAGTCAAAAATATGTGGATAAGTTTCCATTGCCGAGTATGAAGCCAATTCGATGGGCAAACTGAAATAAATAGCTTCGTTCACACGGTTGACATCGGCAAGTGATTTTGTCCAGATTTCGATTACGCCAACAGCATCGTTGTTCCATTCGTTCAAACGTCGAATTTGATTCATGTCGCCAAACAAATAACGTTCGTCGAACTCCGTCAGTCCCGTTTCGTAAATTCCGGATACAATAAAACGACGTCCCCTCGCCTGCTGTGCGTTGTCGATAAACCACATACGCACCGGATCATCGATATCCAAGGTGAGTTTTTCGGCTATTTTTTTTGAGATTAAAATTTTATCGGAACGCATTGTGTCATGGTATTCAGGAATCGTTCCCGAAACCAAATTTTTCTCGAAATACAGCCAATTGTAATCGCTTCCGACACCTTTCAGAATACATCCTTGAATTTGGTCATCGGTTTTGATAATGCCCATTTTGTGTGCCGTACATTGCATAAAATCAATTCCTTCGACTTGTTCCAATTGATGGATCAACAAACTATCAAAAACAATAGGCGTTTCTTCAATCGTTTCGTTATTGTTCAGGCGTTGAATATGAATGGGTGCTACAAATCCCAATACTTTTTCGCGAATCTGATTTTTAAATCCCATAACGATTGCTACCGAAACAAGCATTACGGCAAGTCCTATTGCCACACTGATAACAGCAATCCGCATCACTGTCGATGAGATGTCATAGCGCGAAAGCGAAAAAATTCGAGAAGCAATAAAGGCGGCCGGTTTCATATTTTTCTTATCCTTGCAAAAGTAAAATAAATAACGCCATGCGAACGCCCATCATTTTCTTATTTGTTGTTTTGCTTTTCGGAACGCCATGTTGCAATGCACAACAATCTAAAATGCTTCAACTGAAAGAAGCCGGCGAAACTCAAGGTGCTGCGGCTCGAATCGATGCGTATAAACCCTATTTAATAGGTAAAAAAGTGGGTGTTGTAGCCAATCAGTCGAGTTTGGTTTACAATGTACATTTGATTGATACACTGTTGACGCATAACATCAAGATCGTCAAGATTTTCACGCCAGAACATGGTTTCAAAGGAACAGCTGATGCCGGCGCATTGATCAAAAATTCGACCAATACAAAAACAGCACTTCCCATTGTTTCGCTTTACGGAAACAACAAAAAACCGACAGCTGATGATTTAAAAGGAATCGATATTTTATTATTTGATTTACAGGATGTTGGCGTTCGTTTTTACACTTATATTTCGACTTTAACTTATGTGATGGAGGCTTGTGCCGAACAAAACATTCCGGTAATCGTACTCGATCGCCCCAATCCAAATGGTTATTATATCGACGGACCTATTTTAGAGCCGCAACACCGTTCGTTTGTCGGATTACACGCCGTTCCGATTGTTTACGGTTTAACAATTGGCGAATACAGTTTGATGGTCAATGGCGAAGGTTGGTTAGAAAACAATCTGAAATGTGCGCTAACTGTTATCCCGATGACAGATTACGACCGCTATACGATTGATAAATTTCCTGTGAGTCCGTCACCAAATCTTCCAAATTACGAATCGATTTACCTCTATCCTTCACTTTGCCTGTTCGAAGGAACCGTGTTGAGCGTGGGGCGCGGCACCGATTTTCCTTTTCAGGTTTTCGGTCATCCAAATCTGAAAACTTACGACTTTTCGTTTGTTCCACAACAAAAACAAGGTGCTTCGAAACCAAAATTCGAAGGTGAACGCTGCTACGGTTTGGATTTAAGAACCTACGCTTGCAATTTTCAAAATAATAAACCTTACGAATTGCAATTGGATTGGCTACTTGATGCGTATAAAGCGATGAACGAAAACAGCTTTTTTCTCAATTATTTTGAGAAACTCACAGGGACATCAGCACTTCGCAAACAAATTGAATCGGGAGCTACCTCCGAACAAATTCGCGAAAGTTGGCAAAAAGGTTTAGATGCGTATAAAAAAATCAGGATAAAGTATTTGCTTTACCCTGATTTGTGATAAAAAAAACATTTCTATAGCGTTCTTCCGGGGTATACTTTCAACGCTTGTTCGAGCAAACGCATCGATTCGCGCAAATCATTCACATTCAAAACGTAACTAATACGAACTTCGTCTTTTCCTAAGCCTTTTGTCGAATAAAATCCGCTTGCAGGTGCTAACATTACCGTCTTGCCTTCAAAATTAAAATCTTCTAACAGCCATTGGCAGAATTTGTCGGAATCGTCAATCGGAAGACGTGCCACAACATAAAACGCACCCTTTGGATTCGGGCAGAAAGCTCCTTCCATTTTGTTAATTGCTTCAACAACAACATCTCTGCGTTGTTTGTACTCCTTAATAACTTCCGTAAAATACGAATCGGGCGTATCAAGTGCAGCTTCTGATGCAATTTGCCCATAGGTTGGTGGACTCAAACGTGCCTGTGCAAATTTCATTGCTGTTGCCATTAATTCTTTATTTTTCGAAATCATACAACCAATGCGCATACCGCAAGCACTATAACGTTTTGATACAGAATCAATTAAAATGACGTTGTTTTCTATGCCTTTCAGATGCATGGTCGAATGATGTACGTTTCCATCATAACAAAATTCTCTGTAAACTTCGTCAGCAATCAAATACAAATCATATTTCAAAACCAATTCGCGAAGCGTTTGAAGTTCTTCTTCCGAATACAAGTAACCGGTCGGATTGTTGGGGTTACAAACCAAAATGGCTTTTGTACGTGGCGTAATTACTTTTTCGAAATCGGCAATCGGAGGCAACGCAAAACCGGTCTCAATCGAAGAGAAAATCGGCGTAACTTTAATTCCCGCGTTTACGGCAAAACCATTGTAATTTGCATAAAAAGGTTCTGGTATAATCACTTCGTCTTCCGGATCCATAATCGATTGAAAAGCAAACAATAAAGCTTCTGAAGCACCTGCTGTTACGATGATATCGTCGGCTGTAATATTGATGTCGATTTTTTTGTAATACGCGGCTAACTTTTTTCGATACGAAAGCATACCTGCCGAATGACTGTATTCAATAACTTTTTCATTGTAGTTATGAATGGCATTTAAAGCGGCATCTGGTGTTGCAATATCGGGTTGTCCTATATTAAGGTGATAAACTTTTATCCCCTTTTGCTTTGCTTTTTCTGCAAATGGAACCAATTTTCTGATTGGTGATTGTGGCATATTTGCGCCTTTTTTCGAAATACTTGGCATAATGCGGTTACTTTTTTTGTTTTAAAATAAAAAAAATCCCGACCGAAAGTCGGGATAATTATCTGATTTCCAATTTTTTAATGTTGATTATTGAAAGGAGCACCAGAAGTATTCTTGTCGATTGTAAAATCGTTTGATTTTGCTTCTTCTAACACGCGTCCTTTGATGCGTAGCACGACTTTTGTTCCGTTTTTATCGTTCGACGTAACGGTAACAGTTTTGTTAATCGGACCTGCTTTTTTGGTATTGTAGGTTACTTTAATTTTTTCTTTTTCGCCCGGCAAAATAGGTTGTTTTGGCCACGACGGAACCGTACAACCACATGAAGATGTCGGACGCGAAAGAATCAAAGGTTCATTTCCGGTGTTTGTAAATTCAAATTCACACTCGCCGTTTCCATTCAATGGCACATCGCCATAATCGTGTACCGTATTTTCAAACTGAATCACAGCACCATTAATAGGACTTGTATTTGTTCCGTTTTGAGCGTAAAGAGCTCCTACAGAAAACAATAATACGCCAATAATAAATAATAACTTTTTCATGATAATTGATTATTTAACTAAATCATGTTCGTAAAACCGAACAAAATTACAAATTATTTATATTAGCAACTGTGCTAATTGCGATTATTTTGACAAAAAAAACTTCTTGCCAATTTAAAAAGTATTTTTACTTTTGCACCCTAAAATGGCGAGGTAGCTCAGTTGGTTAGAGCGTCGGATTCATAACCCGGAGGTCTCGAGTTCAATTCTCGATCTCGCTACACATCAAATTATCTTATTGCCAATAAGTTACAAAAGAAAAAAAAACATAAAATGTAACTTATTGGCAAACAGGACAAATTTTTAATCAGGCAGTTTTTTTGCTTTATACATGATTTAAACATCGTTCGAATAACACCGAACAAAAAAAGTCCTAATTTTATCCCTTCAAATCTTTTTTAACAAATACATCATGAAAAAATACACTTTTATTTGTAGCGTTTTGTTTATCTGTCTGATATTCAATTCGTGTAAATTAAATATGGATAAAGAAAACGTTTCTTTATCTACCGCAATCGGACCTCAAGAAATCAATTGGGAATCTGATGTGCTTACTCCTGAGATATTATGGTCGATGGGACGTTTGGGAGAAGTCAGCGTTTCGCCCGACAACAAGCAAATTGCTTATAGTGTTTCTTATTACAGCGTGAAACAAAATAAAGGAAACACGGCAATGTATATCATGAACTCCGATGGAAGCAACAACAAAAAACTTACAAACACAGACTTTAGCGAATACAACATCAGATGGAGCCCCGATAGCAAAAAAATCGGATTTTTAACTGCCGAAAGCGGCAGCATGCAACTTTGGGAAATCAATCCTGATGGCACTGGACGTAAACAAATATCGAACATCGATGGCGGTATTTCGGGATTCGAATATGCACCCGACCAAACAAAGATTCTTTATAGCACCGATTTAAAGCTTACTGAAACGGTAAAAGATATTTATCCTGATTTGCCATTGAGCAGCGGACGAATCATTAACGACTTGATGTACCGCCACTGGGACCATTGGGTTGATACTTACAGCCATATTTTTATTGCCGATTACGACGGAAAATCCATCAGCAATTCGGTCGATATTATGGAAGGTGAAAAATGGGAAGCCCCCGTGCGCCCGTTTGGTGGTATGGAGCAAATCTGCTGGAGTCCCGACAGCAAATCGATCGTGTATTCATCGCGAAAATTAATTGGAAAAGCATACGCCGAATCGACAAACACCGATTTGTATCAATATACAATCGAAACAAAAAAGACGGTTAATCTAACCGAAGGTATGATGGGTTATGACTTAAATGCTGCGTTTTCGCCCGATGGAACATTATTAGCTTGGGAAAGCATGGAACGCGATGGTTACGAAGCCGACAAAAACAGACTTTTTATTCTGAACCTCAAAACAGGTGTAAAAGAAGATTATACGCTTAATTTCGATCAAGATGTACATGGTTTAAGCTGGTCGACCGACAGTAAAAAACTTTTTTTCATAAGCAACCACCATGCCGAAGAACACATTTATCGCTTAAATATAACTTCACGCAAAATCGAAAAAATTACCGACGGCACATTTGATTACACTTCGGTACATTATGCCGGTAATTTTTTGATTGGCGTACGTCAATCGATGAGTAACCCATCTGAAATGTTTAAAATTACATTATATGATTATTCAGAAATTGTACAACTGACACATATCAACACCTATGTCATAAAAAATCTTCAATTAGGGAAAGTGGAAAAACGTTGGATTCCGACTAGCGATGGAAAAGAAATGCTGACATGGGTCATTTATCCGCCAAATTTCGATCCTACAAAAAAATACCCTGCCTTGCTCTACTGTCAAGGCGGTCCTCAAAGTGGCGTGAGTCAGTTTTGGTCGTATCGTTGGAATTTTCAAATAATGGCAGCAAATGATTACATTATCGTAGCACCGAATCGACGTGGCGTACCGGGATTTGGTCAGGAATGGAAAGAACAAATCAGTGGCGATTACGGTGGACAAAATATGCGCGATTATTTAGCAGCTATCGATGCGATTGCAAAAGAAGACTTTGTCGACGAAAACCGTTTAGGTGCTGTTGGAGCGAGTTATGGCGGTTTTTCGGTATATTGGCTAGCCGGAAATCACGAAAATCGTTTCAAAGCCTTCATTGCACACGATGGCATGTTTAATCTCGAAGCACAATACTTAGAGACTGAAGAACTGTTTTTTGTTGAATGGGATTTAGGCGGACCATTTTGGGACAAAAACAACAAAAGAGCACAATGGTCGTATGCCAATTCGCCACACAAATTTGTTCAAAACTGGAACACACCAATTTTGGTTATTCATGGCGACAAAGATTACAGAATCTTATCTTCACAAGGATTTCAAGCATATAACGCCGCTCTTTTACAAGGTATTCCTGCCGAATTGCTTTTCTTTCCAGATGAAAATCACTGGGTTTTAAAACCTCAGAATGGCATCTTATGGCAACGCAGGTTCTTTAATTGGCTCGATAAATGGCTTAAATAAAATCTAAAAATTACTTGGGGACTTCTAAAAATTTCAATATCAAGGCTTGCGACTGAAACAAAAGCGGAGTTTACTTGGCGTAAATGAGCATTTTGTTGAAGAAGCGTAACGCAGAGATTGGGATTTTTAAAAGTTCCCACTTGTTAAAAAATGTTGCAGCTTGCTACTTAGCTTATACTATGAACTACAATATTTCGTTAATTTCAACACTACATAATAATTTTGGCTCATAAATGTCGCGTTTTTTGTATTTAAACTTTTTTCGATTTTTGTTTCTTTTTTTGATATTGACAAGCAGCTATTTAAAGGTTTTTTCGTCAATTTTATCCGATCCCAATCCAGATAGTTTGACAAAAAATCAACAGCATCTTTTACAAGATACTATTTTGCTTAAACCAATTATTAACCAGTCGATTATCTTACTCGACACAATTTTACCTCCTCAATTAATTTTAATTTCGAAAGATACTATTGTGCCTAAGTTAAGCATGATTTCGACCGATACCACCGTCAGTATTAAATCAGCGAGCAAAGTAGATAGGAGATTGAATTACAAATTTAGCGGATCATCAGGAATCTCGCTGAACCAATTGCAATTATCGAATTGGGCAGCTGGAGGCGAAAGTTCGGCTTCCGGAAAAGTATTTTCCGACATCCGAATTATAGCTTGTTCTAAATTCGTTGAATACGACATTACCGGAAAGTTTGCCTACGGAATGGCTAACTACAAAAACAATCGCATTGAAAAAATAGACGACCGTATCGACATTTCGGCAACCGTAACACGCAGAACGATAAAACATTGGACATTTGCCGGTGTCGTTACATTTAAAACGCAATTTGCCAATGGTTACAAATATCCTAACGATTCTACGATTATATCCGGATTTTGTGCTCCGGCATATTTAAACCTCTCATTAGGTTATCGTTACAAAAAAGATGATCGTTTCACGTTATTTTTAAGTCCATCATCTGGCAAATTTACTTTTGTCGGCATTCAAGAATTGGCTGATAAGGGTGCTTTTGGTGTCGAACCGGCTGTTTACGATACGGCAGGAAATAAAATTATGAAAGGAAAAAATCATCTTGTCGAATTTGGTATTAATGTTTTAGCGAATTTTAGACAGCCTTTAGGAAAAAACATCGAACTTTTATCTACTTTAAACTTGTATAACAACTACTTAGACGAAAATAACAAAAACAGATGGAACATCGATGTCGACTGGGAAACAACGATTAATTTCACGATTAACAAACGTGTTTCGACCATTCTGTTTTTTCATTTCAAATACGATCACGACACCAAAATACCCATATACGAAACTGTTGACGGTGTTGATGTAAAAGTAGGAGAAAGTCCGCGACTCCAATTTAAAGAATCACTCGGAATCGGTCTCACCTACAGTTTCACATAAAATATCAATCACATTTCATTGTACAACATTTTTTTTAGTACCTTGCCTCGTTTTTCTAATCTAAAAACAAATACAACAAAAATGAAAATTACTATCGTAGGAACCGGCTATGTTGGCCTTGTTACAGGAGCTTGCTTTGCCGAAGTCGGAATTGAAGTCCATTGTGTTGACATTGACAAAAATAAAATAGCTAATCTAAACAAAGGCATCATCCCTATTTTCGAACCCGGACTCGAAGAAATCGTCATGCGTAATGTTGAAAAAAAACGTTTGTTCTTTACAACAGATATCGTTTCTACATTACCCGGATGTCAAGTCATTTTTAGTGCTGTTGGCACGCCTCCCGATGAAGATGGTAGTGCCGATCTGAAATACGTTTTAGATGTAGCGCGTAGTGTTGGTCGCAATATTAATGACTATGTTTTGGTAGTAACCAAAAGTACCGTGCCTGTCGGAACAGCCGAAAAAGTTCGCAAAGCAATTCAAGAAGAACTTGATGCCAGAGGCTTAAATATTCCATTCGATGTCGCTTCAAACCCCGAATTTTTAAAAGAAGGTGCAGCAGTTGAAGATTTTCTAAAACCGGATCGAATCGTTGTTGGAGTTGATACTAAAAGAGCTGAAGAATTGATGCAAAAACTCTACAAACCATTTACGATGAACGGGCATCCGGTGATTTTTATGGACATCGTTTCTGCCGAAATGACCAAATATGCCGCTAACGCCATGCTTGCAACAAAAATCAGTTTCATGAACGACATTGCTAACTTGTGCGAAATCGTAGGTGCAGATGTAAATTTGGTTCGGAAAGGAATCGGATCGGATCGTCGTATCGGACAATATTTTATCTACCCCGGAACCGGTTATGGCGGCTCATGTTTCCCGAAAGATGTCAAAGCACTGATAAAAACAGGAAAACAATACGGATACGATCTCCGCGTACTACAATCGGCAGAAGATGTCAACGAAGATCAAAAATCGATTTTGTATCGTAAATTAGACAACTATTACCAAGGAAACTTAAAAGGAAAAGTCATTGCTATTTGGGGACTTTCGTTCAAACCCAATACCGACGACATGCGCGAGGCACCTTCACGTGTAATTATCGAAAAATTATTGGAAGCAGAAGCGTGTGTTAAAGTTTACGATCCGGTTGCCATGGAAGAAGGAAAACGAATTTTTGGCGACACAGTTCATTTCTATAATAATCAATATGAGCCACTTGTAGAAGCTGACGCATTGATTATCGTTACCGAATGGTCGGAATTTAAGTTTCCAAGTTTCAAAGTGATAAAACAACTATTGAAAAAACCGGTCATTTTCGACGGAAGAAACATTTACGATGCGAAAGAAATAAAGTCAGAAGGTTTTGATTATTATTGCATTGGCATCAATACGAAAAAATAAAAATTGAATTTTAATACACAAAGGCACTCAATGTAATTCAGCATCGAGTGCTTTTTTTAAATAATAATAACCATGAGCAGAGTTCTTGTTACCGGAGGAGCCGGTTTTCTTGGATCGCACCTATGCGAGCGACTGTTAAACGAAGGAAATGAAGTAATTTGCTTAGACAATTACTTTACCGGACAAAAGAAAAATGTAGTTCATTTACTAGAAAATCCTTATTTCGAACTTATCCGACACGATGTAACAACACCGTTTTTTGTCGAAGTAGACCAAATTTACAATTTGGCTTGTCCTGCCTCTCCTATCCATTATCAATACAATCCTATCAAAACGGTTAAAACCTCCGTCATGGGAGCCATTAATATGTTAGGTTTGGCAAAACGTGTGCGTGCAAAAATTTTACAAGCCTCAACAAGCGAAGTTTACGGCGATCCCGAAATACATCCTCAAGTCGAATCCTATTGGGGACACGTCAATCCGATTGGCATACGTTCATGCTACGACGAAGGAAAACGCTGTGCCGAAACATTGTTCATGAATTACCACCAACAAAACAATGTTGCCATCAAAATCATTCGTATTTTCAATACTTACGGACCTCGAATGCATCCGAACGACGGACGTGTAGTTTCGAATTTTATCGTTCAAGCGTTGAAAAACGAACCAATAACAATTTATGGCGATGGAAAACAAACACGTAGTTTTCAATATGTCGACGATTTAATTGAAGGAATGATTCGCATGATGAATTCCGACGAAAATTTCATAGGACCTGTAAACATCGGAAATCCCGGCGAATTTACAATGATAGAATTAGCCGAAAAAGTGATTAAACTTACCGAATCAAAATCAAAAATCACCTTCATGCCATTGCCTTCCGACGACCCGATGCAACGACAACCAAATATTGATTTAGCCAAAGCAAAACTTGGTTGGGAACCTAAAATCAAACTCGACGAAGGATTAACAAAAACAATTGAATTTTTCAGAACTATTGTAAAATGAATATCCTTGTAACAGGTGCTAATGGGCAACTCGGAACGGAACTTCAGAAAATTGCCGCTACCGACAAAATTCACAACTGGTATTTTACCGATATCGATACGCTCGACATCACAAGTCGCACACAAATTGAACACTTTTTCACGAATAAAAACATCGAAGTTTGCATCAATTGTGCAGCTTACACTGCCGTTGATAAAGCGGAAGAAGAACCCGAAAAAGCACTATTAATCAACGCAGAAGCTCCTGAAATTTTAGCTCATGCTTGTTACAAAAATGATGCTTTTTTGGTTCATATTTCGACCGATTATGTTTTCGACGGCGAAAATTACAAACCTTATATTGAAGAAAATCCTGTCTGTCCAAAATCGGCTTATGCCTTTTCGAAAGCCAAAGGAGAAGAAAATGTAATAAAAAAAGCAAATCGTTACGTTATCATGCGAACTTCATGGCTATACGCCGCTTCGGGAAACAACTTCGTAAAAACAATGACCCGATTAGCTAAAGAACGCGGCGAAATTAACGTTGTTTCAGACCAAATCGGCACACCAACTTGGGCTTTTGATTTGGCTGTGGCAATTATGTACGTAATCGATAAATTCGGAAAAGAAAATATTCGAGAAATATTCCATTTTTCGAACGAAGGCGTTGCCAGTTGGTACGACTTTGCCAAAGCAATCATCGAAATACAACAGCTTGATTGTAAAATAAATCCTATCGAATCGAAAGATTTTCCGACACCAACAAAACGTCCGTTTTATAGTGTGTTGAACAAAACAAAATTCAAACAATTTACAGGAATTACAATTCCTTATTGGCGCGACAGTTTAGAAAAATGTCTCAACGAATTAAATAAGCAGCAATAACCAACAAAAAAATACCGACATGAACAAACATCAAATAGATTCTCACATTTTGGAGCGCGCTATCGAATGGACAAAAGCACCTTTCGACAACCGCACAAGAGAAGAAGTTGTCGAAATGATTCAAAACAATCCTGTTGAGTTGAAAGAAAGTTTTTACCGTAACCTCGAATTTGGCACAGGAGGTTTGCGCGGTATCATGGGAGTTGGAACAAACCGTATGAATAAATATACCGTTGCAATGGCTACGCAAGGATTGGCAAACTACATCAAAAAAATGTTCGATGGTGAAAAACTGCGTGTAGCCATTGCATACGACTCGCGAAATAACAGTCGTGAGTTTGCGCAAATTACAGCCGAAGTTATGTCGGCAAACAGCATCGAAGTTTATCTTTTCGACAGCCTCCGCCCTACTCCCGAACTTTCGTTTGCCATTCGCGAACTAAAATGTCATAGCGGCATCGTCATCACAGCTTCGCACAATCCGAAAGAATACAACGGTTACAAAGCATATTGGAACGATGGCGGACAGTTAATCAGTCCGCACGACAAAAATGTAATTGCCGAAGTCGAAAAAATCACCAATCCTTCGCTCGTTCATTTCGACAAAAAACCGGAATTCATTCACATTTTAGGCGAAGATTTTGATACTATTTACTTATCGAAAATTGCTTCATTAAGTTTATCGCCCGAAATCATCAAAAAACAAGCACATTTGCCCATCGTTTACACGCCGATACACGGAACCGGCTACAAACTCGTGCCGCAAGTATTGAAAAAATTTGGCTTTGAAAACGTGTTTACCGTTGAACAACAAATGGTTATCGACGGAAACTTCCCTACTGTGGTATCGCCAAATCCTGAAGAACCTGCCGCTTTAGAACTTGCTATAAAAAAAGCCCATGAAGTTGATGCGGAGCTTGTTATGGCTACCGATCCCGATGCCGATCGGGTTGGAATCGCTGTAAAAAACGATATCGGCGAGTTTATCTTACTCAATGGAAATCAAACAGCTTCGATTCTAATCTATTATCTATTAAGACGTTGGAGCGAACTGAATAAACTAACCGGAAACGAATACATTGTCAAAACAATCGTTACAACAGAATTACTGAAAGACATCGCTTCGCAATACGATGTGGCTTGTTATGATGTACTTACCGGATTCAAATTTATTGCCGACATTATTTTAAAAAACGAAGGCAAAAAAACATTTATTGCCGGCGGCGAAGAAAGTTACGGTTATCTGATCAGCGATTTTGTTCGCGACAAAGATGCTGTGATGTCGTGCGCCATGATTGCCGAAACTGCTGCGTGGGCAAAAGAACAAGGAAAAACACTTTATCAAATCTTATTGGAAATTTATCGCGAATTTGGCGTTTACAAAGAGCATTTGATTTCGTTAACAAAAAAAGGAATCAGTGGTGTTGAAGAAATCAAAGACATGATGGAAAATTTCAGAAAAAATCCACCAAAAGAAATTGCCGGTTCGAAACTCGTCGAAATACGCGATTACAAAGAACAAATAGCGACTGATTTAGCGAGCGGAAAACAAACAAAAATTGATTTGCCAAAATCCGATGTATTGCAATTTTTCACCGAAGACGGATCCAAAATCAGCGTAAGACCTTCGGGAACAGAACCTAAAATAAAATTCTATTTTGGTGTAAAAGCCTCATTAGACAACAAAGAAGCGAACACTGTTTTGTCTGAATTAGACAAAAAAATCATTGCAATTATTAATTCGTTAAACATTGCATAAAAATTAATCTTGTTTACGTTATATAAAGGATGCTACAAAAAACTTATGGCATCCTTTTTCGTTTATCTTTGTGAGTAAACATGTATTTTTCGAAGTGAAAAAAACGATTATCTTCTTCTCTTTCTTGTTTTTAGCAATCGAAATATTCGGATTGCCTACTCGTTTAAGTGATACGCTTCAAATAAAAGCCAATTCTTTTTTTCTTATCGACAGTGTGTATGTTCATTTTCCAAACGATACACTAATCATCACTCGAAAAGATCAATTAGTAAAAGAAATCGACAGTGAAGAATATTTTTACGGCACTATTCGCAACAAAACAAACACAACAGCACTTGGACGCGAATTAGCAAGACTTGCTTTAACAAAACAAATAAATCCGCGTAAAGATGCTGAAAATGGAAAAGATTTCTCAAAAAGCATCGAAGATTTTGAGAATTATTCAGGGCTTATCATCAAAAATATCCGCATTAAAACCCTTAAACTTATTGGATCGTCTGTTTATGACACGACGCTGAACGAACTTCAGGATTCGAAAATGACTCATTTCATTAACAACTTACACCGATCAACAGCTGAAAGTGTCATACATTCGCAGCTGTTATTCAAAGTAGGAGACTCTTTAAACCCTTATATATTAGCTGAAAACAAAAGAATTATTAGAAACTTGAATTATATCGACGACGCTTTTTTTTACATAAATCAAATAGGTGACAGTGCAGAAATAGTACTCGTTGTAAAAGATAAATTTTCTTACGGATTCAATGTAAATATCATTTCCGAAAAAAAACAAAATATCAAACTTTGGAACTCAAACTTATTAGGATTAGGCAATGAATTCGGATTAAAAGTCGAACACAACCAAAATGATGATCCCAAAGTGTTTTTGAGTGAGATGTACTATAAAATCAATAACTTTCGTAAAAATTTCATCACGGCTGATTTACATTATAAAAGATCAACTGAAAGCGAATCGTTCTCATTCACGTCAGAACGCACTTATATTCCATCTGTTGTAAACTTGGGGGGCGGTTTTAATTTTGAAGCGCGCAACTATTTATTACCCAACTGGATTAACCCGAAAATACTTGATAATAAAGCCCTATATTATGCTGCCAATGCTTGGGTCGGTTATCAAATTCAATTAAAAAACATAAAAAAAGACAAAACACCTAAATTTCTTATTCCGGCAGTTGGTTTAAACAACAAATATTACGACAAACGACCTTACATAGCAGCTGATACCAATCTTTTCGTATCGAATTATACGGGCGTATTAGGAAGCATATCGTTCGTTTCGCAATCTTTTGTAAACACATTTTCGCTCCTTGACCAAGGACATGTTATCACGCTTCCAACAGGATTCAGCACAACATTCACTACAGGACTTGTGTTTGGCGAATTTCGTACTTTGCCTTATTTCGGCATTGAGTTTAAAACAGGAAGCGTATCAGGAGTTTCGAGCTATCTTGCAACAATGGCACAATTTGGGACACATATTTATAATAAAAAAATGAAAGACGGGCTGTTGAAATTAGATGTAACACATTATAGTCCAAAGATTAAAATCACCGACAATTACCAAATACGTTTTTTGAGTTCAATCAGTTACACGCTTGGTATCAACCGAAACTTGTATGATAGTTTGTATCTCAACAATCAATTCGGAATTTTAGGTTTGAACAGTTATAAATTTCGTGGCGAACACCGACTGAATGGCATGATACAAGTTCAATGTTACACACCTTGTAAATTCGTCGGTTTTCGGTTTACACCTTTTATTTCGTTAAACGCCGGATTTATATCCGATGCGAAAGAAGCCCTTTTCGAACGCCGACTTGTTTCGGGATATGGCTTTGGTATTCGTCTGTACAACAAATACTTAGTTTTTGCCAACATTCAGCTTCGCCTCATGTATTATCCGAATATGCCTTCCGGTATAAAAAGTTTTGCTTTTGATTTGCTCGACACCAACGAACATTTATTTAAGAGCTTCACTCCGGGAGCACCTGCAATATTCGAGTTCAAATAATTGCGGCAAACTTATTTTTCTTTTCATCGCTCATTTCTTTTCAAAATCTATTTTTGAATTGTACTTTTGCAAACTATCAATTTGTACAAAACAATGCCTGAAAACGATATAACACTGTCGCGCAACGTATTAGAAATGACAATAGTAGCCGAAGAGTTTTGTGCTTTTTTGGAAAGGTGCAACACACATTCGCAAAACGATTTTTATAGAACTTTACAAGGTTTGATTCCACTGCTTTATCTTCGAGGACATTTGTTGCCACAAATTACACCCGAGTTTCCCGAAGCCGCCGAATATTTCGTGAACGAAGAACAGTGGGAATCAATTTTTTACGCTTTAAGAAATCTTACAGGAAGTCAAGATGAATTTTGGTATGTAAACGATAACCTTTCTTCTTTTTCCGAAACAATTAAAGGAAGCGTTGCCGAAAATTTAGCCGACACCTATCAAGACATCAAAAACTTTCTTTTGTTATACAAAAGAAACAGTTATGCTGCGCGCGAAAACGCAATTGCACTTTGTTCTGAAAACTTTCGATTGCATTGGGGATACAAACTTGCTGTAATTCTATCTGTTATACATCAGATTCAAGATTCCGTAACAAATTTAAGTTTTAAAGAAGACGATTTTTTTTAATTGAATGTCGCAACGTACTGTTTTATCAAAAAAAAAGAATTTCAAGGTAACTTTATAGCTTGTCCGTCATCCTCCTCAACTCCTTCTCAAACTCCCGTACATCCGTCTCCATACGCCATTCAATGTTGGCGATATTCTCGAAGGCTTTCTGTTGAGCATCTACGGCAATTTTGTCAGAGAGTCGCGGGTTATCGCTCTTGGTCTCGACAATCAGATGCAAGGTCGTAGCGTCAGTTCGCGCGTTACGAATGGCATAGACGAAATCCGGGCTGGTCGTTCCACCGGTGTAGGTCGGTAGTTTGATACTGCGGCGCGGTAATTTTCCGTAGGCGATGACTTCTGTCGGTGGATTCACCTTGAGTACTTGATGCTCTATCTCGGTGTCGTAAACGTACTTGTCATAGAGGTAATTCTCCTTGTCACGCAAGATATCTTTGGCTTCTATTTCACCAACGATGCCTTGTGCAAGCGTATCCACAAAGTTCCCTTCTACCGTAAACAAAGTGGTGCGGGCGGTATAGTCCAATGGCGTATAGGAAAACTTTTGGGCAAACCACGCCACAAATTCTTCGTTGAACTTCTTAATAGTGTTGTCCAATGAAATCATATTGAACAGTTCGTTTGACGTATCTTTCCCTTTTCTTGCTTCTACTATACTGGCATGAAGCAACGATACAGGCAAATCGGTTTGACGACTTATCCGCTTCAAAAACTCGCCATAAGGAATAACGCTCAACATGGAGTTCGCCGATTTGTATCCACTGCTTACCAATCCAATATGTTCACTATCGTTTGTCGTTAGCTGCTCTTCCACTATTTGAACGGTAGGAGCGATAAAAACCGAATCATCAGAAAATACACGTACAAGGATACTGTGTAGCTCGTTATCTTTAATAGCTTCAAAATGCAAAAGGTAACGTTTGGTCACTTCATTCCAAAGGTCGCGTAGCTTCTCGAAGTTCTCTTTGTTGAGGCGCACTTGCGGTTTCTCGGGAAGGTCTTCGCCGATAATCTTACCCGCCTTCAGTTTCAGGTTGCTGCTTTCTGGCAAAAGTGCGAAGAGCTTTTCGGTATCAAGAATATTCTTATTTGCATCAATGATACCTTCGCCACCCAATTTGAAGAATGCCGCATTTGCATTAGGCGCATATTCCGCCTTAACTAATAGGTTCAATATTTCATCAGTAATTTTGCCACTCTCCAATGTACCACCATCGGCATTGATTTCGCCGACCAGCTTTTTGGCAAACGAGTGCTCCGAATAGTCGATGATGTAGGTAAGATAGAACTCTTCATCGCTGATACGCACGCCGTTCTCATCAAATGGCAGGCGCAAGCCACGCCCTACTTCCTGCAGCTTTCTAATTTCGGAACCGGAGGAGCGCAGCTTGGTGATGACAAAAACATTCGGATTGTCCCAACCCTCGCATAGCGTCCACTTGGAGAAGAAGAAACGGCGCACATTCCATTTGCCATCTTTGTCTTTGAATGTTAGGGATTGCTCTTTATCTCGGAGAATGGTATCCACTTCCTTTTGTATTTCCACATCGCC